>CAZSVH010000134.1:0-4772 GCA_964610235.1 uncultured Methanospirillum sp.
CAGGACCGTGCCACCGATTCAGACTCCTGGCGGGTCACCAGTCCGGCCCGGGACCGCACCCCGAACTCTCTCAGAACTGAGGGGATCCGGATACCGGTTCTCACGGCAATACCCCATGAGGGGGAGGCACTCTCATCACTGACAAACCTGAGGGCCTCGGCTGTGATCTGATCGAGGATATCAGCTTCAACCGCCAGTTCGATGGCACTCGAGGAGTTCCCCGCGGTCTTCTCCGGCACTCCGGGGAAGAGCATGATGACCGAGTGGCTGATCGGGAAGACCCCGGGGAATCCTCCCAGATGCTCAAGGAGGGCGATCGCCAGGGCGAAGGTCGCCCCGTCCTCCGGAGAGTCGGTATTATCGACCCCGATGGTAACATGGACCAGTGCACGCGTCCTGATCCGTCCCTCCATACAGGATCCGTCCCTGACCACGTCCACCCCGAGCACTCCCCGGGCCCGTCCCATCATCCCGGTGAGCGAGAAGGCCGGTCCGCCGACAGACCGTATCTGCTGGATGATCTCATCACCCTCACGGTACACTCCGGTCACGGCGACCGCCGGGTCAGGATATAACCCGACATCTGCCTGATGATCCCCGAGGGTGAGAAACTCACGCAGGAGGGTTCCGTCGCGGGTGACGGTGATCCCGGCCTTTCCGCCCAGGGCATGGTGATGGGCACAGAATGCCGCACAGGAACTGCTCAGGCATTCATGCACAATCTCTGTCAGGTCACCATCAACTGCGGTGAAGATACGCCGGCATGCGGTCCGGGGGAGGGCACTGACCGCTGCGTACTGGGCAGGGACCCGTCCCCGGGGGGGCTCACGCAGAACAACGCATCCCTCAGAGCTGAGCCGCAGAATCCAGTCCTGGACAGTGCTCCGGGGAACCCCTGCCTCCTGCTGGATCTCCTGCACGGTAAAGAACCCTTTTTCAAGGGTTAATCTCCGCATCAGGAGCAGGTAGGCCCTTCTCCGCTTAATAACCCCCTGCATGACAATCCCTGATGAAGAGAATATCGCTCATGATGGCACTCGCCGTCTCCAGTGAACCGGCCCCCTTTCCGACAAAGACCAGCTCACCGGCGAGGTCGGTGTTGACGATGATCGCGTTCAGGGAACCATGGACCACCAGCGGGTGATCCCGGGGGACGATCCGGGGGCAGAGCCGGTACACCCCCTGGGAGGGGATGATCTCACCGATCAGCCGGATGGTCGCATCCTGCTGATCCGCAAGCCGGAGTGCCTCCTGGGTCAGGAGATCGATCCCGGTCACATCCACATCCTGGATGGTTATCTGCTTCTTCCAGATGGTATTTGCAAGGATGACGAGCTTGATGGCCGCATCGATCCCCCGCACATCATAGGTCGGATCCGCCTCGGCATACCCGAGGGTCCGTGCCTCATCCAGTGCCTGTCGGTATGTCAGCCCCTCCTCAGCCATCCGTGTCAGAATATAATTGCAGGTCCCGTTCAGAACCCCGTACAGGGAGATGATCTCATTTCCCCCGAGCCCGTGCTGAAGCGTGTGGATGATCGGGATGGCTCCGGCAACGGTGGCCTCATACCTGAAAGAGACGCCATGCTTCTCTGCAAGGGCTGAGAGCTCATGGGAGTGGAGTGATACCGGCCCCTTGTTGGAAGTGACGACATGGCAGCCCCGTTCCAATGCCCCCCTGATATTGGAGGCTGCCGGCTCCCCGGTCAGGGCATCGGTCGGGGTGACCTCAACCAGGACATCATAGGGGGCTGTCCTGATGATCGTCTCTGCCGTGATGCCGGGATCCCCGCAGAGACCGGTGGATTTCTTCCGGTGAAGAATCTCCTCCGGGTCAAGGCCGTCCGGGTGTATCCACCCTGACCGTGAGTCGGCGACCGCCGTGATGAGAAGACCCGGACTCCGGGACGAGAGGGCACTCAGGATGCCCCGTCCGACGGATCCCATCCCGATGATCGCAAGCCGCATCATCGGATCAGGCCTCCAGCGGCTCAATCAGGAGGAAATCCTTCTGCCGGGCCACTTCCCGGAGGATCTCCATGGCCTGCTGCATATGTTCCCGGGTCAGTGACTTGATGATGAACTGTGCAGAAGTCCTCTCGGTGATTGCCGGCATGGAGAGGCTCATGCAGGTTACCTCGGCAAACCCGGTCCGGTCGATCCGATCCACGGTGTCACCCAGGTCGGTATGGACCAGGTGGCCGATGAGGATCACACTCTGGCGGTAACTCATCCGCTCCTCACCAAGCCGGAGGATGGTGATCCCTTCACTCCGCAGCCGTTCAATCAGGGGTTGCACCAGCTCGGCGGGGATTTCAATGACCACTTCAACGCTGAGTACATTACTCCCGGCTGCATGATCATGCTCGTGAATGACCGTCCTGATATTGCCCCCCATATCTGATATCGGGGTGAGGGCAGTCACCAGTTGTCCGGGTGTATCACGGAGCTCGAGTTTCATCGATACCTGCACAGATCGTCTCCTCCCATATTCTGAGACGGGACGGAGCATAAGACTGTCAGATCCCCGGTCAGAGCCGGTCAGGGGCAGGAGAACGGGGAGGGGAGCGGGAAGGAAAGAAAGGGGCGTTCCTGACGGTATCCCGGACGTCACCGGTCAGTCATGATTACCATGACATTATACCCGTTGTTCACCGTGTCATTCGAGACGACGGTGGTGACCCGGGGCGGGGTGGTGGCGGATCTGTTCTCCCCGGTATCCCGGGCATACATCTGCATGGAGACCCCGGGCCGGGTGAAAGAGAAGACCGGATCACCATCAGGTGCGGTGATATTCCACGTTCCCGTGGTCTCAGAGAAGAAACCGGTCCGGGCAGCACCGAACCCCGCAGGGCTGAGGGTGATGGAGAATGAACTGATCCGTTCAGGAGAGATGTACACCTCCATCGTCTCATTCTGATATCCACCCAGCCCGACCTCCAGAAGGTGCGGGCCTTCCGCGATCCCCTGAAGAACCCGGGGGGTGGTCCCCGAGAAGGCAGAATCCAGATAGATCTCTGCACCCACCGGATCGGTGCTGACGATGAGATCCCCGGTTCCCGGGATTCTGGCGGCTGATGGAGTCCCGACCCCGCGGAGAGGGAGAACCGCACTCATCGACGGTTCATACAGGCTGTTTCCTGCGAAGGATACCCTGAGATACTCAGGGGGAGAGTGCCGGGGCCGGTAGAAGTCATAGGCTCCCCCGCGTCTCGTCTCAACCGTGCCGATCACGGTGTACTGGCCGGGGCCGTTCTCATGCACCTGTGATGATTCAAGCATCACGCGTTTGTTTTCGAGGGGTTCCCCGGTCGCGGCCACGAGTTCCCCCCTGATATGAAAGCCGTGTTCAGGGGCCGGATCCCCGGGAAGTGAGGATATCGTGAGAGTGGTTGCGGTCCGTTCTGCCGTCGCCCCGCTGATACAGGCAGCGCCGGCAACGATGAACAGGATGAGTGAAAACGTATGAATATGTGTTATGAAATCAGAGAAGGATCTCGAAGACATGATCTGGTGAATGGTTGATCACCAGAGAGGATGAACATATCTTTTTTGACTTCAGAGCCCCGGAGAAGGGGAGAAGAGAGGTATGAAGATACCGTGGTGTTAAAAAGAGAAACCAGCCTTTCCTTTCGTCTCCACGAACTCGGGATTCCCGTCATGGTATCTGACGATAATCCGGGCAAACTCGTCTGCCATCTCAACCCCGTTTGCGGTGACGATCCGGTCCTTGTAGAAGAGAGGTTTGGATACGATGACGGCATCCTCCTTCATCATCTCCCTGACCGTCTGACCAGGAACGACCGTGGCCTCCCTCTTCTTCAGGATCCCGGCTTTCGCAAGCACGACGGGTGCGTTATCGATCGCCGCCACCACCTTCCCTTTTGTCACAAAAATCCGCGCCAGTTCATGAAGATCCACATTGTTCCAGAGATGAACCAGCGTCCCCTGACCCCCCACGATCATCAGTGCATAGTACTCCTCCACCCCTTTCATGAGAATATCTTCAAAGGTGCGGTTGACTTTTGCCTTGTTCCCCAGGGATCCCATGATCACACCGGCGAGGGAGGATGCGAGGTCGAATTTTATCCCGGCCTCCTGGAATATTTTCACCGGTTTCATCAGTTCTTCATCCCTGAACTTTTCAGGAGGGATCGCGATGAGGATCTTCATATCAGTAACCATTTTTTCAGCAGGATAATTAACAGTATTGATGATTCAGGAGTGTGGGGACGAACCTATCAAATCGGTACAGCACCCTTAGGTATTCATGTCAAACCTGAATATCATCATCATCGGCCCGGCCGATCTCGGGAAGGAGATCGGAAAGAAGGGCACCTCAACCGATATCACCTTCTATAACCTGAAGAAAGGGGAGGCAACCCTCACCATCATTGAGCCCTCCCGGTACCCGGAGAAGCTCTCATCCCTGTACTATGCCGCCTCCCTGGCAGATATGGCGGTGGTCGTGATCGATGCGATCACGGCCGGTCTTGGGGAATGCATCCTTGAACTCACCTGTGCCGGGGTCTCTCGCGGATACCTGATTCTCAGGAATTACCTGGATATGGGGCAGATAGCCCCGCTCATAAAAGGGACCGTCCTGGAAGAGTATACGGTTCTCCCCGATGACCTGAACGGACTGCGGGAGCAGCTCATCGCCGACGCGGAGGCCCTTGCACCGGCATCCGGCCAGGGGGCCGGGATCGTCCCGATTGATCATCACTTCAATGTGAAGGGGATCGGGACGGTCGTTCTCGGGTGTGTGCATG
>CAZSVH010000135.1:0-4749 GCA_964610235.1 uncultured Methanospirillum sp.
TCAGTCTCCTGACCAGGAAGAGGTCTGGCAACCAGAGAGCAGAACCGCAGTACTCTACCAGCAGATACTCAGGGAGATCAGAACAGAAGCATTGATCAAGGGGATACATATCGATCCCATCCTCGAACAAGCGGGACAGCGGATCGGATCACGTATCAGACCTCTCTTTCATTCAGATTCTCTGGCAGAGATGGCCGGAAAGATGGATCAGTTCTGGAGAACGCATGAGCTGGGCAGGATTACCCTGGTGACCGAAGATCCCCTGACGATCCGGGTAGATGACTGCTTTGAGTGTCGTGACCTTCCGGTCACCGGGCACGGATCCTGCTCATTTGATACCGGGGTGCTCACGGCAGTATTTTCTCCCAGGCCCCGAGCGAGAACCAGGGTCTCTGAGGTTGAGTGCTACTCATCAGGATCAGATCACTGCTCCTTCATCATCAGCCACGAAGAGATGGCGGGTGAACCAACCCCCCACACCCGTGAAGGGTGAGCAGAAACGGGCACGGGAGGCAAGACCGGCTCAGCGGAGGCAGGTGAGGAGACCCGGGAACCCTTCCGGGGGAGAGAGCAACCCGGTTAGTTCCGCTGATCCCCTCATTTCGCCGTCTCTGAAACATTTTTACCCTCTCCTGATGATATTTTCCATACCTCACGTCCGCCTCCCGCAGGTCACCAGCACACAATCCAGGGATCAGAGGAACACCCGAGAGAATGCAGTGCCGGCCGCGGCCCGTTCAGGAGCACCACCATCCATGAATACGCGAATTCACGCATACTACTTCACCCATCCCGGAAGTATTCGCACGGAGAATGAAGACAGCCTGCTGATTCAGGATATCCTGATAAACCACACCTCCATGGATGCCCCCACCCTCTCAGAATGGGTCTGCGAGGAGAGCAGGTTCATCGTCGCCGACGGAATCGGAGGAGAAGCGAAGGGAGAAGTGGCCAGCAACCTGGTTCTCGCTTCCATCCGTGACACCCCTGCCGACCTGACAGGGGAATCCGGGATACGGGATCTGCTCACTGGCGCGAAAGAGCGGCTCGAGGAGTATGTGGCTGAGCATCCTGATGCCCATAACCTCGGATGCACACTCGCCGGTGTATTTCTCACAAAAGAAGGGGGAATCGCCTTTAATGCAGGGGACTGCCGGGTCTACCGGATTAACGGGACCTTCTTTGAGCAGATGACGCGTGACCACTCCCTGGTCCAGACCCTCCTTGATGCCGGAGCGATCACCGAAGAGGAGATGCGCCATCATCCACGGAGAAATGTGGTCACATCATCGGTATCGGGTGATGGAAACCCGGACCCGGTGGAGGTCTTCACCACGGCATTCCGGCTCAGATCTGATGACACATTCTTCATCTGCTGTGACGGGATCTGGGGATCGTTCTCCCATGACGAACTTGAGATGATTTATCAGCGGTTCCCGGGCCCTGATTTCTGCGGAAAGATCCAGACCGCGGCACTTGCCCGGGGTGCTTCTGACAATATTTCTGCGATTCTGGTGATGACGAGCCAGGTGGAATGACACGGAGAGATGACGAAGAACCGACCATCCGGGAGAGCACCGTCCCGGACACCCGCAGAGGAGGAACTCCACCCCCCCCGGTCACCGAGTTCATAGAACCCACCCTCACCGGCCCCCTCTTCCTCGACTACACGCTAATCAGACAGTTTCCGGCCGCAGGCGGAGAGGCCGATATCTGGCTGGTCCGCAAGGGCCATGAGCAGTTCATCCTGAAGCATTACCGGCTCGGTATTGAACCAAAACTGGACGTCCTGAAACAGGTCAGTGATATTGCGGAGAAGCATCCGCATCACCTGGTCCGCATCTTCAGGTACGGGCGGGACGAGGAGTCTCAACGCTGGTATGAGATCCAGGAGTATGCCAGGAACGGAACACTGAAGGAACTGATCGCCAGCCGCCAGGTCACCCGTGTCCAGTTCAGGACCATAATCTCAGAGATTGCCACTGCACTTGCTGCCCTACACCAGCGGAGCATCCTTCACCTTGACCTCAAACCCTCCAATGTCCTGGTCAGGAGCGTCAGCCCCCTGAATCTGATCCTTACCGACTTCGGGATCTCCACCCTGCTCGATTCTGATCTCTCCAGACAGATCACCTCGACGAAAGGGACACCCATGTACTGGGCACCCGAGCAGCTCGGGAACGTCGTTGGAAGAGAAGCCGATTACTGGTCCCTGGGAGTGATCGCCCTTGAGATTGCCCAGGGTCACCACCCGTTTGCCGGTATGAATCATAATCTCATCCTCTCCACCCTCTCAACCAGGGGCATCAGCGTTCCCGCTGACCTCCATCCCCGGACATCCCTGCTTCTGAAGGGTCTGCTGACCCGGGATCCGAAGAAGAGATGGGGGCAGAAGGAGATCGCCGCATGGCTTGTAGGACGACAGAACATCCCGGTACACTATGAGCATGAGGAGCTGAGCAGCCGGGGTTCACAAGCCCCCTACGAGTTTCGGGGCACCCGGTACGCCGGTCTCACCGAACTCTGTGAGGCATTCATCCATGACCCGGCCTCGTGGGATGATGCCAGGCGCCACCTGGGAAGGGGATACATCACCCGGTGGCTCGAGAAGAATGAGCGGTATGGGGATGCGGTTGAACTGGAAAAACTCGCCGAAGAGTACAAAGACGAGGATGAGCGGCTTCTCTACTCGGCAGCGCGGTTCAACCCGGAGATCCCGTTCAGCTTCCTCGGCCTCCCTCTGGACATCGCCAGTATTGCCCGGTACCTGCACCGGTATGAGAGCCGGGAGAATGATGAGCGGGAGAAACGGATCATCTCGATGCTCTTCTCCGGCGAACTGGAGAGGATTTATGCGACGTTCACCACCATCACCGGGGATCATGACGATACATCCCTGATCTCCCGCATGTTTACCTGGATCTCCGCGAATACCCGGGGTATTGATGAGAAGAGGCGCCTCTATGAGTACCTCATGGTCCTGCACGAGCGGGAGGAGACCGGTCCGCCTCAGGATTGGGATGCCCGGGCGATCCTGCGCCTCGTGAAGATCCGGGACCGGTATGCCGGTCTCGGGTATGATACCGGTTCATCAGGCTGTGACGCGGATCTCAGGACTGCCTTCGAGCAGGCCATCAGATCAGAATCAATCGAACCCGATCTCCTGGTCGCCATCGCAGCCGTTGCCGAAGAGTTTGATCACCCCGAGATGGTCACTCCCTGCCTGAAGAAGGCCCTCCAGGAGGATATCAGAGTGGTCAGCCTCCTCTATAACCGGAAGACCGGGATCAACCGGTTCACCCTGTATTCCCGACTCAGGGAGGAGTACGAAACCAACCTCTCCTCGCTCTCACCGGATCCCTGGAATGAACCGGTATCATTCTACCGGGACCTCTTCTTCATCCTCCTTGCCGGAGAAGATTACCCGCGTGCCCTCTCGGTCTCTGAACGGATCATTGAACTGGACCGGACCGGAGGGGAGGGATGGGCGATGCGGGGGGTCAGCCTCGCACGGATCGGGCGGGTCAGGGAGGCAGAATTCTTCATGACAGCGAAGATAGCCACCAGTTCATCGAGTCCCCTGATCTGGCAGATATTCGGGGAGTATCACCTCGGATCAGGGAATCTGCCCGAGGCCGAGAAGAGTTTTCTGACGGCCCTCGAACACGATCCTGCCCATGCAGGATCAGTCCACGGGCTGATCAGGGTGTATAACGCAGAGAAACGGCATCAGGATATTATCGCCCTCTGTGAGAAGCAGATCGCAGCAGGATCCCCTGACAGCGGCTTTCTGCTCAGGAAGGGGGATGCAGAGTTCGCCCTCGGTCGCATCCCCCAGGCTGTCCGGACATATGAGCAGTACCTCACCCGTGTCCCTGAGAATACAGGGGTGCTCAAATGTGTTGCCCGATGCCAGATCAAGCTGAAGAAGAACCAGGATGCAGCGAAAACCCTGGAGGTCCTCCTGGAGAAGGGTGAAGCAGATGCCCAGGTCTTCAGGCTGAAGGCATACCTCCTCCTGATCTCGGGGAAGATCCGGGAGGCGGTGGATTATCTGGAAAAGACACTGGAAGAAGAGCCGGGAGATATCTGGACCCTCCGTATCAAGGCAGATGCCCATATCTCGCTGAAAGAGTTCGCCCCTGCCCTCTGGTGCCTTGACCGGGTACTGGCTACAGAACCAGGCAATCTCACGGTTATGGAGAAGAAGGGGAAGATCCTCAATACTCTGGGTTTCTCGGACCAGGCAGCCGCCTTGTTCGGGCAGGTGGCCGAAGGGGGGCGGCTCTCAGCGGAACTCTGTCTCCAGCTCGGGGATGCAATTCGGACCATGGAGATGAGCAGGTATGGACGGTACACACCACCAGGCCGGGACCCTGATCCCCAGGATTTGAGGTGGCGGGTCTCCCACCAGTACGGTTCCATCTGGGATTTTCCCCAGCCCGATCCGGACCTGATAAGGCGTCTGACCCGGAGCATGGACTGGTATGACCAGGCACGTTCACAGGGAGCCGAAGACGCCATCATACAGAACCGGAGAGGGATCGTCCTCACCATCCTGAGGAACTATGAAGAGGCAATCCCTCTCTTTGCGAGGGCATCCGCAGAACGGGAGCATGATGCCGCCCCCCTGACCAACCATGCGGTGGCCCTTGTCCTTAGCGGCGAGGTTGACCACGGGGCATCAGTCTTTCTCGGGGGGATGAGCAGATTTTCAAAAAATCCGAATTTTCTGGACCAGTGCGCCGG
>CAZSVH010000136.1:0-4682 GCA_964610235.1 uncultured Methanospirillum sp.
ATCCAAAGGGAGATCGGGCGGTACTCCAACGGGGAGATCAATGTCGAGATGCTCTCTGCCACCAAGGCCGTCGTCTATATCGATGACCGGGATGTCCCGGCAGCCATCGGAAAAGGCGGCAAGAACATCGCTGCCATCGTCAACAAGGTAGGGGTCGGGATAGACATCAGGCCCGCGAGTGAACTGGCAAAGAAGACAAAGGCTGCTCCCGGGGCGGTTCCTGCAGAGAAGGAGGAGCTGAACCTGGGGGAGGGCCTTCAGGTCAGGATTGACAAGAAACAACTCTCGATCATCTCGGCTGAGAACACCGGGAAGATCGTGGACGTCTTTGCCGGGCGGGAGTACCTCTTCACCGCAACGGTAAACGACGCCGGCGAGATCCACCTGGCCAAGAACAGCACCATCGCCCAGGAGATGCTGCGCCGGTACAATGAAGGAGAACCCATCAGGCTGAAGACCGTGTAAAGGAGGCGGGAATGAGCGAAGAAGAACAGAAGATACGGGAGTCTGCGATTCGATCCAGCTGGGAAGGAGTATTCACGGCAGCGCCGTCAGAGAAGCAGAAGTTCTATCTGACCGTTGCCTATCCGTACCCGAGCGGGGCGATGCATGTCGGTCACGGGAGGACGTACATTGTCCCTGATGTGATCGCTCGGTTCTGGAGGATGAGAGGGAGAGAGGTGCTCTACCCGATGGCATTCCATGTCACCGGAGCACCGGTGATCGGGATATCCAAGCGGATAGCGCGGAGGGACGAGTCCGCCATCAGACTCTACCGGGATCTCTACCGGGTCCCGCAGGACGTCCTTGACTCATTCATCGATCCGCTCAACATCGTCAACCACTTCTCCAACGAGTATGAGCGGGTGATGAAACAGGCCGGGCTCTCGATCGACTGGACCCGGCGGTTTACCACGGTCGAACCGACCTACAGCAGGTTCATCGAGTGGCAGTGGCATCACCTGAAAGAGGCGGGCCATGTTGTCAAGGGTGCCCATCCGGTCAGGTACTGTCCGCAGTGTGAGAACCCGGTCGGTGACCATGACCTGCTCGAAGGGGACAAGGCAGAGATTCAGAAGTTCATCCTGATCCTCTTCAGGATGGGCGACGTCATCATTCCCTGTGCCACCCTCCGGCCTGAGACCGTATACGGCGTCACCAATCTCTGGGTGAACCCTGAGATCACCTATGTCAAGGCCCTGGTGGACGGGAAGGAGTGGATCATCTCCCGGGAAGCGATGATAAAACTCGGGATGCAGGACCATGAGGTGACTGAGATCGGAACCATTCCGGGATCCGACCTGGTGGATGCCCGGGTGACCCACCCCCTCTGTGGTGAGGTTCCCATCCTCCCTGCAGTCTTTGTGGATCCTGATATGGCAACCGGCCTGGTGATGAGTGTCCCTGCCCATGCCCCGTATGATTACATTGCCCTGCGGGATCTCCAGCAGAAGGGGCAGTACACCTCCATCAGACCCGTCGGTCTGATCAGCGTGGACGGATTCGGGGAGTTCCCGGCCGTGGAAGCAGTGGAGAAGGCGGACATCATCAACCAGGATGATCCGAACCTGGAGACCCTCACGCAGGAGGTCTATTCCGCCGAGCATGCAACCGGAAAGATGCATGAGCAGTACGGGGGCAAGCCGGTCAGGTTCGCCCGTGAAGAGATCAGCCAGGTGCTGACCGGTGAGCATGGATCCTTCATCATGTTCGAGTTTGACATCCGCACGGTGGTCTGCCGTTGTGGCGCCCGGGTGTATGTCAAGGTGCTCCATGACCAGTGGTTCCTGGAGTACAGCGACCCGGCATGGAAACAGCAGGTCTCGGATCAGCTGAAAGAGATGGACCTGGTCCCCCCCGAGGTCAGGGCCGAGTTTGACCGGACGGTCGACTGGTTGAAAGACTGGGCATGCACCCGGCGGATCGGACTGGGGACGAAACTTCCCTGGGACCCGGAGTGGCTGATCGAGCCGTTATCAGACTCGACGATCTACATGGCCTACTACACCATCGCAGCCAGGATAAAAGGGATGGATCCGGCCCTTCTCACCCCGGCAGTCTTTGATTACATCTTCCTCGGGAAGGAGACACCCGGACTGCCGGACCGTGACCGCCTGGATGCCATGAGGAAGGAGTTCCTCTTCTGGTACCCCTATGACTTCCGGTTCTCGGCAAAGGATCTCATCTCAAACCACCTCACCTTCCAGATCTTCCACCACTGTTCAATATTCCCCCAGGACCTCCTCCCGCAGGGGATGGTCGTCTTCGGGATGGGGCTGCTGAACGGGGCGAAGATGTCATCGTCCAAAGGAAACGTCTACCTGCTTGAGGATGCCATCAATGACTTCGGTGCCGATACGGTCAGGATGTTCCTGATCGGGAGTGGTGAACCCTGGCAGGACTTTGACTGGAGGAATGAACTGGTCTCCTCAACCCGGAAACAGATCGAGCGGTTCGCGGCGACGATCCGGGAGGCCCGATCCTCCGGAGGAGCGGCAGCACCCATCGACCGGTGGCTGCTCTCCCGGACCCAGGAGCATATCAGGGAGGTCACCGGGGCGATGGAGCGATTCCAGACCCGTCAGGCCCTGCAGGAAGCATTCTTCGGGATAGAGTCAGACCTGAAGTGGTACCGGAGGAGACTCGGAGGAACCCTCTCTGGCGGAAAGGATACCCTGGAAGAGATCAGTTCAGTCTGGGTCAGGCTCCTTGCCCCGATCATTCCGTTCACCGGGGAAGAACTCTGGAAAGAGATGGGTCATGATGAGCTCATCTCCTTCGCTCCCTGGCCAGAGGTGATTGAGTCCCGGGTGGTCAGGGAGGTGGAGATCGCCGAGGAACTCCTCACCCGGACCGTTGAGGATATCGAGTCCATCCTCAGGATCCTGCACCTGAAACCCAGAAGCGTCACCATCTGTGTTGCACCGGACTGGAAGTTTGAGATCTTCAGGATGGTGGCAACGGCATCAGACCGCAAGAACGTGATCCGGGAGATCATGCAGCACGAGGATATCAGGGCCCGTGGAAAGGAGGCATCAGATGCCGTCAGGCAGTGTACTGCCCATTACCACAAACTCTCCTCCTCCCTGGTGGACGGGATTATCACCTGCCCGCCTGATGAGTTAGCAGTCTTCTCAGCCGCGAAAGAGTTCCTCGAGAAGGATATCGGACTGCAGATCACGGTCATCCAGGCAGAAGAGTCTGTACACGAGAAAGCCCGGTCTGCCCTTCCGTTCAAACCGGCAATAATAATAGAGTGATCAGGGAGTTATTTCTCCACGGTCTTCGCCTTTTTTACCCGCTCCTTCGTTGAATACCCGGTAACATCATCCAGGTACCGTCTGAACCGGCGGTTTGTGTCAAGAATCACCGTCTCGTCCTCGATTCCGGTGCACGACTCGGTCTCAACAAGGATCGTCTTCCCCCCGTCCCCGGCTTTCACCCGCATGGAGGCGATGGCCCCGTACCGGATCTGGTAAAACCCGTCTGACTCAGCCGGGGCAAGACCGAAGTGTTCCTTCAGTTTTTCCACCATATTCTCTGACAGTGCCTTGATATGAGTCCGCTTGATCGGATACTCCTGCATACTCATTTTATAGCTTTGACGGGTATCTTAATGTAATGATGAACAGCCAGGTTCCAGACGTATACGTGCAGGCAAGCCCTCCGTCCGGAGAAGGGCTGACGGTGTTTATCGGATTTCCAGGGAGCGGCCTTGTCGGGAGTATTGCCCTCTCATACATCGCGGAAAAACTGGAGTTTACCCAGATCGGGGTGATCACCAGCAAGTTCTTCCCCCCCATGGCCATGATGACCGAGGGGATCATCGCGGTTCCGGTACGGATATACCAGAAGGAGGCGATGGTCGCGATATTTGCGGATATCCCGATCCACCCCCAGATCTGTTACGAGGTCGCGAATGCCATCCTTGACTGGCTGAAACCCTACCCGGTCACCGAGGTGATCACCATCGCCGGCATCATCACCAATGAACCGGAAAAACGCGTGTTTTGTGTCACCACCGGAAAGGAACTCCTCGAGAGGATCGGTGAGAACGCCCTGACCCTGCCCATCGGGAGCATATCAGGAATCGCCAGCAGTATTCTTACTGAATGCAAGGTACGGGGGATTCCGGCGATCGGACTGTTGGGAGAGACGATCAACGCCCCGGACCCGCGGGCGGCAGCAGCAACCATCGAGGTCATGAACCGGCTCTACCCGCTCAGTGTCGATACGGCCGGACTGATGGAGCAGGCTGAGGAGATCGAAGCGCAGATGCACCGGCTCTCAGAAGATGTGCAGTCTGCCGAGGAACAGCCGGTGAAGGGTGAACCCATGCTTCCGATGTACGGGTGATGAGATGGAGTGTATAACCTTATCAGGAATCGCACCGCAGGTGATTGAGGAACTGCGCAAAGGCGTTCCCCGGACCGTGGAGCTCACCAGTGCCCATAATGTCATTGCCCTCTCCACGGTAACCCCGGGATCGCAGGTCTTTATGACAGCCATCGACTGCGAGGACATCTCCATCGGGGACTCAGGAATCATCGTCGAGGTCCTTTCGGTCTCCATCACGATGAAACACGTGGTCGAGGTCTCACAGCATTACCATGTCATGGAACGGGAACGGATGGCGGCACGCTGCAAGGTGAGGTACCTCTCCAACACCACCATCAAGGCAA
>CAZSVH010000137.1:0-4623 GCA_964610235.1 uncultured Methanospirillum sp.
TACCCGGCCATCCCGTCTGCATAGAGATCCTTGCTCAGCAGATCTTCAGATGCCCCGGAACCAGCAGTCGGGATGGTCAGCAGGGCAAAGATGACATCGGCATGCTTCTCCCACACCCGGCCATTATCAGGCTGCATCTCGAGGATTGCTGCATACCGGTCCAGGGCTTCCACATACCGGTTCTTCTCAAGGGCGACATCAGCGATGATGAGGTGATCCTCCGGCCCGGTCGGGGGAGATGAAAGGATCGTGGCAAAGACATCCTCTGCCTCGGTCGTCTTCCCGGTTCTGATGAGGAGACGGGCTTTCTTCTCCATCAGGGAGACATTATCAGGATCACGGGCAAGTGCCGCATCCAGTGCTTTCAGTGCCCCGGTGGTATCACCGGCCTCGCGTAATGCCTCACTCTTGAGCCGGTACAGGTCAGATGACTCAGGGTGAATCCTGATCAGGTAATCATACACCTCTGAGGCGGTTGCCGGTCGTCCGGTTCCCTGGGCGACTCCGGCAAGGAGACCCCCGGTGGTCATCCGGGTCTCATCCGGGAGCACAGAACCGGTAGCCTGGAGGAATGTTGCAGGAAGGAGGAGAATGAGGAGGATAAGCGCTCCGAGAACCAGCAGGGTGAGTGTCAGCAGGCGCATCTTCTCCTCTCAGTCTTCTCTGTAGGGGTGGTTATCGCTCTCATATAAACCTGCATGACCGGTCATGGCTCCGGATCAGGGGTGCGGTGGTGAGGGATCGAACCAGGTGTCCATGATAACCGGAGAGAGAAGTGCGCTGAGACATTTCATCTCCTCCAGGCTGTACTGGCCGGGTGAGGTCGGGGTTCCGATATAACAGTAGGTGAAGAGTGACCCGAAGAGGGGAAGGAGCGGCCGGGCTGACCGGCAGACAACCCCGGTCACACTGACGATGATCGGTTTGGCTGCCGCATGGGTGA
Source organism: uncultured Methanospirillum sp. (assembly GCA_964610235.1). Taxonomy (GTDB): domain Archaea; phylum Halobacteriota; class Methanomicrobia; order Methanomicrobiales; family Methanospirillaceae; genus Methanospirillum. The sequence goes on from CAZSVH010000137.1 coordinate 944, forward strand.
AGGAGAGGAGGGTGAGGAGATCAGCGGTGTCCTGGGGCCTGACCGCAATCTTGGGGATGTCTCCGTATCCCCTGAGCCGGTGGCAGAGTGTTTCGAGCTCCTGCCGGGTGAGCATCCGGTCGGTATGGCAGGAGGAGATGATGGTGATGCCCATCTCCCTGATCCGGTCTGCGTCACCCTGAAACCGGGTTTCAACGTCAACCATGGTCACATACGGGAGAAACGGGGTGGTCGCCCTGATGAAGGCGGCCTCATCACCGGTAAACCGACCCCCCTCCTCAACAGATCGGAGGGTGAGGATGATCGGACCGTCAAAGGATCCGGCGAGCCGGTCAACCCGGGCCGGAGGGATATCCGGCATGAGATCCAACCGGATCTCGACGGCATACGCGTCTGTGAGCAGCCCGGGATCACACTGCGACGGCTCCGATAGCGAAGCGACTGCCTGGATTATCCCCTGACAACCTCCGGTCTCCCCGCTCACTCCCTATCCTCTCCCGACAATGCTCAGTCCCGGGAACCTGACCGAGGGGAGGATCAGGGATCCGATGGTCCGGGTCTCCCGGGAGGATCCCTCAACCTTCTGCAGGAGATCAAAGATATTGCCTGAGAGCATCGCGGTCCGTATCGGATCCTCAGGTCGTCCCCCTGACGTGAAGAAGGGTCCGGAGAGTTCGACAGAGAAGTCCCCGGAGAGGGGGTTTGCGGTATGGGCGCCGATGAGGTCATGAATGTAGATCGCATCATCATCCATCACATCCCGGGTCGCGGCGTTCAGGATCAGGTTATGGTGTCCGATCCCCGGAGCACCTGCCATACCGGACCTGACTGCATGACCGGTCGGATTCTCTCCGTACCGGTATGCGGTCTTCAGATCATATGCATAGGATGAGAGGATCCCCTCGGTAATAAACCCGGTCTTTTGGACCGGTGTTCCTTCTCCGTCCCAGGGACAGTTGGCCATTCCCCGGGGATCAAAGGGATCATCGGTGAGGGAGAGCCGGGAATCGGCTACCTGGGTTCCCATCTTTCCGGCAAAGAAGGATCTCCCGGTGTGAACACTCCGTCCTGAGAGTGCCGGGGTGATCGCGGCCTCCAGGAGGCGGGAGAGGGCAAGTGGAGAGAGAACCACATCGTAGGACCCGGTCGGGATCTCCCTGCCGTCCTGCCCGCGGGCAGCAAAGAATGCAGCATCTTCTCCGACCTTCTCAGGATTCACTCCTTCGAGATTCCAGGCAGCGTCAAACTCATACCCGGTTGACTGTCCGGCGATCATCTCGAGCGAGAGGGTGACATTCGTCTCCCTGGTCTCATACCACAGGCCGGTACTGTTTGCGATGGTATGTGTCGCTTCCGTTACCGAGACCCCTCCGCCGGTCACCTCTGCCGGCCATGAGGCTGCCCCGTTCAGCATCCGGTTGATGAGGTCAGTGACCAGTCCGGGTTCGGTCTGGATCTTCGGATCATACGCAAGCGGCTGCTGGTCAAGGGAACGCGGGCCGGGGAGACCTTTCCAGTCCACCTGGTCAGAGAACCGTGAACTGGCGATGGCGGCATCCAGGCACTTCTCCCAGGCGGCAGGATTGTCGGTGGATGAGATCCCTATCCTCCCGTCGGTGATCGTCCTGATGATCAGTCCGGTTCCGTCAGAGAGGGATCCGATCTCGATCTGTCGCCGTTTGAGTTCGGCTGAAAGGGATTGGCCGGTACTGATACAGACCTCGGCCTCATCAGCCCTCTCCGCCGCAGCCTTCAGGATGGCTTCAACAGACATCCGATCCTCCGACAACGGCCTGCTCAAGCAGAAGATGGGGTGCACCATCGGTCACCGGGACTGTCTGTCCTCCCTTCCCGCAGTATCCGGGATGGAGTGCCCGGTCTTTTCCGACCAGGGTGACGGCGTGCAGGGTCTGCAGGATCTCTCCCGAGAGGGAGACATCACGGACCATGGAGGTGCATTCACCCCCTTCGATAAGATATCCGTACTCGGCATTGAACTGGAACATCCCCCGGCCCGGGTCGACCTGACCGCCGCGGGACCCTTTCAGGAGGATTCCGTTCCTGCATGACTCGAGCATCTCCTCAAGTGACGCATCCCCGTTCTCAATGAAGGTGTTGCTCATCCTGACGATTGGCATCTCTCCTGCCATCCCCCGGCAATGTCCTGCACCGCCGTCTCCTCCGACCCGTGCAAGGGTCTCCCGGGAGTGAAGGTATGACTGCAGGGTACCGTTGCGGATGATCTCGGTCCGCATCGTTGCAGAACCCTCATCATCAACCGGGCAGAATCCAAACTCCACGAGCGAGGGATCATCCACGATGGTGATCGCATCAGACCCGATGGTCCGGCCGATCATCCCCTGCAGAACCGAGTTCCCTTCCCTGACCAGGTCTCCCTCGGCGGCATGACCCACCGCTTCGTGGGCAAAGACCCCTCCGAGTTCGGGATCAAGAATTGCATGCATCATTCCGCCTTTGGCGGGTTTCGCGTCGAGAAGTGAGATAGCCCGTTCAGCAGAACCCTGGGCAAGATCGTGCCGGTGTCTGATGTTGAGCCCCCTGATGGTGTGATCGCGTTCATATCCCATCTGGACAACACCCCCGCGGCTTGCGACCGCAAGGACCGAGAACCCGCACCGGCAGAGTTCATACCGGTACTCATTTCCTGAAGAGTCAAAGAAGGCAATCTGCTCAGCCTTTTCGATGTAGGTGACCCGTCTGCTGACGATATCAGGACCGGCCGCCGCCTTCTCAAGATCGGTGAGGATGGCGACCTTCTCCTCGATATCCACGGTCCGGGGATCTTCCCCCATCCGAGTGACGGGGTGGATGGAAGAGGGTGGATCCCCGATCTCCACCCGTTCATTGGTAATCTCTGATGCCCGGAGTCCCCGGGCGATAAGGTCCGGGTGCAGGTGTGCAGAGCCGACCTCTTCGCCAGAAACTGAGAGGATCCCCCATCCGAGGTCTCCCAGAACCCTGACGGTTGCCTTGTCATAAAAAGAGGTTCCTGCCTGTTCCACCTTGCCGTTATCGATATCAATCTGCGTTACTTCCCCGCAGACTCTCCTGATATCGAAATATCGTGGTTCTGCCCCCATCAGGCGACCGTCCGTGGTGTGACGATGTCAGTGCCCAGGATGGAACGGGTGGTGGAGTTGGTGATGGATTTGAGCCGGTCCAGGAAATGAGCCCGGTCATCAGGGACGAGGGCGATATCAAGGACCTCTTCGATCGTTGAGACTGGTATGATCTCAACCAGATCCCGGTACTCCTCCTCGATCAGGACATCCTCCAGGTTTGCCCGGGGGATGATCACCTTCTTGATCCCTGCCTTGGCTGCCGCTTCGATCTTGTAGGTCACCCCGCCGATCGGGAGGACATCCCCTCTCACCGAGAGGGAACCGGTCATGGCGACATCCTGCCTGACCGGGATCTGTTCGAGCGCACTGATAGCTGCTGTGGCAACGGTGACCGATGCCGAATCGCCCTCGACTCCCTGGTATGTCCCGATGAACTGGATATGGATGTCGATGTTCCTGATGTCTTTGCCGGTGAACCGCTTGAGGAGAGCACCGACGTTCTTGATGGATTCCTGGGCGATCTCCTTCAGCAGACCGGTGGCGATGATATTTCCGCCGTCACCCTGTGCCGGGGTGATGGCAGCCATGATCGGGAGA
>CAZSVH010000138.1:0-4449 GCA_964610235.1 uncultured Methanospirillum sp.
GAACATGATGATCGAACAGGCATCATTGAGGAGACTCTCCCCCTCGACCAGGATCCGGAGCCGTTTCGCAACCCCCGCCTCCCGGAAGATGGAGATGACCGCAACCGGGTCGGTGGAGGAGATAAGGGCCCCGAAGAGGAGGGCAAAGAGGAGCGGGATCGCAAAGAACCAGGAGAGCATGTACCCGATGATCCCGGCAGAGATGATCACCCCGAAGATGGCAAGCGAGAGGACCGGGGCGATATTCCTTCTCAGAAGCCGGGTATTGACCGCGATAGCAGACTCGAAGATCAGCGGGGGGAGGAAGAGGTAGAGGATGATATCAGCCGTCGGGAAGAAGGGGCCGAGGGACCCGAGCTCAGAGACCCGCGGGACGATGACGCTGGCAAAGGCGAACCCCATGATGACGAGGCCGGCAGCATATGGCATCCTCATCTGGCGCAGCACCATGGACGCGACGATCGCGACCATGAGGAGCGAGATGATGATGATCTCATTCGCGATAATCGGATTCAGTTCCACTCCCGGTTCCTCCCCTTACGTATTGACTGCCACCAGATAAGAACAGAGATCAGGATGGGATCATGGACCGGATACCGGCCGTTCCGTCTGCCATGACCGCATCCGGACACACAGGGCCCCAATCCCGGCCCGGGGATCCCGGAGATGAAATAGACCGCCTGCTACCCGTTCACGATACGGACCAGGATCTGCATCCGGGATACCCCGGGGTCAGCAGAAATGTCAGGAGGAGGAAACCGGCTGCATCCTGCAGCCGGATGAAGGATGGTGGATCAGTGGATGAATGGAGATAACGGTTCCTGCAGACAGGAGGCCGTCATCGGATGAGGAGGACCAGTGGTTGTAGGAGGACATTGGCGAACGCACCTCATCGTGGCAAAGGGCCTGAGGCAGAGGGGATTCCCCACCTGCTGAGATCAGGCCGCTTTGTGACATACATCTGTTGCATGAAACAGGGGATAAGGGTGAGGGGTGAAATAACAGGAATTCAGTTTAAAAGTAATTTTGAAGCCCCATTGGCAAAAAATGACCGAAAGGATCACGTTATGCCTGCCGATTGGGGAAAAGGAGAAGAAGCAGGGGTTGCATCAGGTTCCGGGCTATACAGAAGAGCCGGGCCGGCAGACCTGATACCATCGCACCCGGGTGAAATCACCCGTATTATGAGTTGCAACCAGTTGCAACTGCAATGGGGAGAGATCCCCTCGCCCGCCCTCCTCCCCCGGTGCAGCCCGGGATCGCGGACCAAAAGACGCCGTCACGGAACTGACAGCGGGCCGGAAAGGAAACCCTGATAGGGGGTGACAGGTATACGGGAATGCAGGTGCAGAGATGAAGACCATACTCTACTACTTCACCGGAACCGGCAATTCTCTCGCTGCCGCACGGAAGATAGCCGATCTTCCGGGAGACTGCAGCCTGGTCCCGATAGCGTCATTCAGGGAGATACCAGGGGATATCATCCCTGAGGCTGACCGGGTTGGAATCGTCTGCCCGGTCTACTTCGCCGGGCTTCCGGTCATGGTGGCAGCATGGGCAGAGCGCCTCATCCTCTCCGGGACCCGGTACGTCTTTGCCGTCCTCACCTACGGCGGAGGGGGAGGGGAGTCAGCCCTCTCCCAGCTCGATGCCATCCTCAGGAAGAAGTCAGGCCGGGGGCTTTCAGCCGGATACCTCGTCACCATGCCGGGAAATTATATCCTGATGTATGAACCCCCTGCCGGGGAGAACCTGCAGAAAACGCTCTCAGCCGCAGACGCACGGCTCAGGGAAATACGCGGGGAGATCGCTGAGTGCCGGGAACGTCCCCTCCCCTCATCCCTCATCGCATCACTCCTGCATACCCTGGCATACCCGCGGTTCATCAGATCCGTTCATTCGCGGGACCAGGAGTTCACGGTGAGTGATGCCTGCACCTCCTGTGGGATCTGTGCTGCAATCTGCCCGGCCCGCAATATCAGGATGGCGGGAAAGAGACCGGTCTGGAACCATCAGTGTGAACTCTGCTGCGGATGCATCCATCTCTGTCCGGCCCGGGCGATCCAGGCAGGGAAGAAGACCATCCGGAGAGGCCGGTACCGCCACCCGGAGATCTCTCTCCAGGATCTGGAGACCCCGGGGGCAGAGCAGGCAGAAGCAGGGGAGACCACTTCTTCCGGGTGAGACAGAACACACCCGACCCCCATCCCGCCTCCACAAGGGTGATGAGGGATCCCGGGCAACCACTGGGGGATGTCATCACCTGTTCAGGATCTCACCAACCCCCGGACCATACTGCTGATCGCCGGTTCGGCGATATGTTCAGCTCTGGGCCTCGCCGCTCTGATCCTGGGAGGAATTACGGCCCGGTACTCCGCCGAGTTCATCAGCATCCCCGGCCTCGTGGCCGCCAGCACCGTCGCAGGCTTCATCTTCGGACTCCTGACCAGCCTCATCGTCCTCACCCTCAAACGGCGATACATCGACGGTTCCGCTCCCTGACCGCCTGAGGGTCCGGACCGGAACACCGGTCCGCGCCGCCCCCGGATCTTATCCCTGATCACAACCCAGTACCTCCCATGAACAGGGAGGACCCGGCAGTCCCGGAGAGGGAACGGGAGGAACTGCTGACCGCCCTCTCCACCGAGATCAACCGGTTTGAGACCTTTTTTTCCCGCCTCGTCACCGTTCCGGTCCCCCTGGCCGGCCTCCTCATCCTGGCGGGCAGCCTCATCCTCAACCTCATCATCCTCACCAGGGATCCCCAGTCCTACCTGATCATCTGGATCCTCACGAGCCTGTACTTCTATCTCATCTACCCGCTCATCCCCCTCGCCTGCATGCTGGCCCAGGCGCTCAGCCGGCACGAAACCCCGACCAGAACAAGGCTCCCCCCGGTCAGGGAGATCATCCGGATGATACACCCCAGGAAGAACGCCCCCTTCATCATCAGACTCGCGGTCAGATTCTTCCTCTTCGGGATCATGCCCCTCACCTGGGGGATGATCGCATTTTACTCCCTCTCCCTCCTCTTTGCATTCATCCTCAGCACCTCGGTCACCATCTCCTTCGAGTCACTCCGGCTCATCGCCATCCAGTGCCTGGGCATCATCATCTTCTATCTCAACCTCTGGTTCCTCAGACGGCACTACTCACTCTTCACCCGTGTCTTCGACGCCGTATCAGCCACAAAACAGGCTCACTTTCTCGCAGCCACCGCCTTTGCGGTCCTCACCATCCTCATCGCAACCGGGGTGACGATCATCCTGATCGTTGCCATGCTCCTCCCCGGGTACACCACCGGCGTCTATGCCGGGGACAGCGAGCTGATCGAGAACCGGACGGATATCCTGATCCCGGTCCTCTTTCTGAGCATGTTCATCTGGATGCAGCATCTCCAGGGGGCCTTAAGCCGCCGGATCCCGATCAGGTTCGGATCAGAACTCCTCAGCCGGCTGACCCGGACCAGGGATCAGCTCTCCGGACCCGGGACCGTCGCCAGGGGAGATACGGAGCCCGTAACCGGGGAGAAGGCCCGGGCCCTCCTCGCCGAGGCCGCCATCCATACCACCACCATGACCCGGCTCCTCGGGCTCTTCCCGGTCTTCAGTATCGGGGTCGATATCAGGGAACTGATCCTGCGGTGGAAGGACCTTGACCATGCAGACGTCTTTGCCTGGAGAAGAACCTCCGAAGACCTCCCAAAATAGTACGGGCAGAGTACTGCCACAGGGCCCCGGACCCGCCGTCTCTCCTCCCGGGATTGAGACGGGTGATATCAGGACTCAGAACCGGGACGAAGGGCCGTGCCTTCCATCCCGTATCTCCTGATCAGCCCTTCCCACGCAGGGGAGGACATAAGCTCTTCCAGTCCGGTATTCATCGTCTCCAGCAGCTCAGTATCATTCTTCCTGACAGCGACGGCGATGGACTCAGTCGTCGCCAGTTCACCAGCCATCCGGCAGTCCCGACCCCGGATCGCCTCCCGCAGGGAGACGGCAGAACTGATGACCGCATCGATCCGGTGATCCTCGAGATCCTCCACTGCCTGGGGGAGTGTCCCATACCTGACCAGGTCATCCGCGGACATCTTCCCCGCACCGATGAGCTCTTCCTGAACAAACGTCACCCCCACCGTATTCTCCTCGGCCCCGACCCGGAGTCGTCCGGCCAGGAGATCCTCCATCGTATCATCAGAGGACTGATGCACCGCAACCGCCTGGACCCCCCTCGCGTACGGGATCGTGAACCTGATCCGCTCCATCCGCTCCGGGGTGACCGTCATCCCTGAGTAGACCATATCAACCGTCCCGTTCTCTAGTGCCGGGACGATGGCAGCCCAGGGGACGGGGAGGAAGACCACCTCAAACCCCATCCGATCCGCGATCCACCGTACCGAATCGGCATCAAATCCTGATACATTCCCGTCCGGCCCGACGACCGTGAAGG
>CAZSVH010000139.1:0-4339 GCA_964610235.1 uncultured Methanospirillum sp.
CATGCACCAAGCCCGCACCCGGCCATGAATGTGAGCCAGGAAAGTCCGGTTTTCTGGTAGGGCCTGAGTTCTCCGATGAATCCTGCGGGAATCTCTGCCCTCTTCACCACCCCCTGCCGGTCATCACTGATGAGGGGGGAGAAGAACGTCACCGATGCAGGGTCTCCGGCAACAATATCGACTGGAAGCGATGCTTCTCCTCCGCCAATCAGTCCTTCCCTCAGGGTATCCATGGCTGATATCGTTCCGCCCGGGTACTTCTTTGTGAAGGTCTCAATGGCCAGTTTCAGATCTTCAGGATTGAAGGCAGCCCATTTTCCCCCGATGTGGACCAGGGAAGTCTTCAGATTCACGAGGTTTTCAAACTCTTCGGGTGAAAGGGTGACATCGCCGACCGAGAGTTTCCAGTCAAAGCTGAGGAGTGTATCACGGGTAAAAATCCCGGATCCAGTTGATCTTCTCCCTTTTTCCTTCCGGGTACGCACGGAGAGCTGTATTCGTGGTTTTTTTGATCGGTCCCTCCACCAGGAAGGAAGGAGAATGGAAATGCCACTCTGACTGAGGATCGGAGCTGCCTGCGAGAGGAACGGATATACCATTGCATTGTCAAGGACCAGCCCGGAAGGAGCCTTTGTGCGGAGGGAATCCTGGATGGGAGAGAAGATCCTGCCCGCCGTGTAGAGATCCCTGAGCATCTGCTCCTGGGGATTTTCAAACCGGTGATGCAGGTAGGAGATGGTTCTGGTCCGTTTCTTCCAGATCTCTTCTGCCGGGATGATCAGGGATGGATCATCACGTGCCTGGACGAAAAATTCCAGAGAGAATGTAGAATCTGACTCTGACGGCTCTCTCAGCCTGATACCTGTCAGGAGCGGACGTGTCGTATCCCCGTCGGACAGGGGGGAGAGCCACTCGGTGAGCGGCCCGGCGATATCGGCAGGGAAAGCATCACCCGGATCCCGTGAAGTTCCCGGGAGGCTCTCCCCATAGAGCTGGAAGAGGAGGGTCGTGACCGGGTTTGATCCTGAACGGGCACGACCATGGAGGGGCAGCGGGTGATTGCGGCATGATTCCTGGATAAGGGCATGAATACAGGAGTTGATGAAGGTATACACGATAGTATCGGGAGAAAATGGCTGTTCGGTCCAGGATGCACATATCCCGGGCATGGCACGGGAGAGCCGGGATACCCGCTCTTTCATTCCGGGAGGATATACTCCCGTCCACCTCCCGACACCGGACCCGTCTTCCCCTGCTCCCGGGATAAACAGCTCCTGTGCGATGCACTCGAGCGCAAGACCATACAGCCACCGGAAGAACATAATACTGTCACGACAGGTGATCCCGGCGTTGGAGGATTCATTCATGGCCGGAAACAGACGGGAGAGCTCGGTGAGACGGACCGGGAGTGCCGGTATCCGGATGGGTGAAAAGATGATCCCGTCACCGGTTGCCGGTTCATCAGAGAGGAGAGGTGTTACTCCGCGTGAAGGAAGATTGAGAACAATCTGATGGGTTTCAGAGATGGTGATATCCGGCTGAAAGGAGAGAAGAGACTCAATAAGAAGGACCGGCGAAAGAGCGTGCGGATGAGGGTGAATTGCGGGATTCTTTGGTTTCCTGCCTCGCTTTTTTTGCGCAGGCTGCATTGGATCCTCTCCAAAGAAGAAGAGGGAATCAGGCACTTCTGGATGGAAACATGCATGCAGGAATTGCATACCACTCGCCTCTTAATCCCGTTGTATCGCCGGGAATAAAAGGCAATGGAAATGGTGCTGATATATGCGCCGGGTTTGTCCGGTGAGATGGGTCACCCCGGGGTCGGTTGGTTTCAGAAAAAACCCGGCACCTCCCGATATGCAGCACCATTCCCGGGTTTTGGTTTTACGACCGCGAACGTATTTGAGATTTTTTTTACGACCGCGAACGAACGTGAACGCAATTGCAGTCGTATCTGAAGCGCCCAATCCCCATGCGATATCGGTTGCATCACTCCAGTACCACAAACCAGGCGGTATATCCCGGGCATGAGGAAAAACTCTCATGCCGCAACCGCAGAACAGAGGAGTTCAGCCTGCTGCATCACGGTCTGAATCGCATGCTCCTGTTTATCCGGGGGATACCCGTTCGCCCGGAGGATCCTCTTTATCGCGACCCGCATCTTTGCCCTGACCGATTCGCGGGATGACCAGTCGATCGTGACATTCTCTTTGATCGTGTGCACCAGATCCTGGGCGATCTTTTTGAGGATCTCATCCCCGAGTATCACCACCGCACTGTCGTTCACCCCAAGAGCGTCGTAAAATGCCAGCTCTGCCTCGGTAAGACCCAGGTCCTCTCCCCGCTGCTGAGCCTGCCGGATCTCCCGGGCAATTTTCGCCAGTTCTTTTAATATCTCCTGGGTGGTGACCTTGCGGGTATTGTACCGGTTGATCGTCTGCTCAAGCATCTCGGAGAATTTCCTGGCCTCAGTGGTGTTTTTGCGGGTTCGTGCCCGGATCTGGTCCTGTAAGAGCCGGGTTATGGCAGCGACGGCCACGTTCTGGTGTTTGTATTTCAGGAGGTCGTTGAGAAACTCATCAGAGAGGACCGAGATATCGCCTACGTCCTTTCCCATCTCTTTGAAGATATCAACGATCCCCATCGGGACGATGGATTTTGAGACGATCTGCCTTACCGCAAGATTGAGTTCATACTCGGATTTTCCCCCTCCATCTATTGTTTTGACGATCTGTGCCCGGACGGCCTGGAAATATGCGACATCTTCCCGGATCCCAATGGCTTTTTCATGGGGGAGAGCAAGGGCGAATGCCTGGGAGAGTTCCAGCACGTGCTGCATAAAATCTGATCTCCGTTCAGGGTCATCGAGAATGAAATTAACCCCTGCCTGAAGGATGGAGAGACGGACTGCTGCCGGAGCCCCCCGCCAGCCTGACCAGTCAAATCCGTGGAAGAGATGAGAGCAGACCTCGTACTTCTCCATCATCTTATCGACGATCCGCTCCTGGTCAAAGACGGGATCGCCTTTTCCTTCACTCTCCGTGTAGGTGACCAGGGCTTTTTTCAGCTCTTCTGCAAGACCGATGTAATCGACGATGAGCCCGCCGGGTTTATCCTTCCATACCCGGTTGACCCGGGCGATCGCCTGCATGAGGGTGTGGCCCTTCATGGGCTTGTCGATATACATGGTATGCAGACAGGGAACGTCAAACCCGGTCAGCCACATGTCACGGACGATGGCGATCCTGAACGGATCCTCCGGATCCTTGAACCGTTTGGCAAGGAGTTCCCTGCCTGATTTCGGCCTGATATGTTTCTGGAACTCCTTTTCATCACCGGCTGACCCGGTCATGATCACTTTGAGGACTCCGTCGCTGTCTGCATCATCATCCCAGTCCGGCCGCCTCTCAACCAGTGCCTGATAAAGTTCCACACAGATCCGGCGGCTCATGCAGACGATCATCGCTTTTCCTTCGATGGCATCTGAGCGCTCTTCAAAGTGGCGGATGAGGTCATCGGCAACCTCGGCTATCCTCTTCTCATCTCCGACGATGGCCTCGAGTGCGGCCCACTTGGTCCGGAGTTTCTCTTTTCTGGTAACCTCTTCGCGTTCGGTGACCTCGTCAAACTCCTGGTCGATGAGCGGTTTAATCTCCTCATTCATCCTGATATCGACGATCCGGCTCTCATAATAGATGGGAACCGTTGCCCTGTCCCTGATTGCCTGCTGGATATCATAAACGCTGATGTATTCACCAAAGACGTTCCTTGTAACTTTGTCCTGAAGGTCGATAGGGGTCCCGGTGAACCCGATAAAGGAGGCGTTCGGGAGGGCATCGCGGATATACTTGGCAAATCCGTAACTGATCTCTCCTTTTTTGCTCACCTTCCCGTGCATCCCGTACTGGCTCCGGTGAGCCTCATCAGCGATGACGATGATGTTCTTCCGGTCAGAGAGGAGGGGATACTTTTCCTTGTTCTCATCTTCAGGAAAGAACTTCTGGATGGTGGTAAAGACGACCCCGCCGGAGGCTACACTGAGCAGGGTCTTGAGATGGTCCCGGTCTTCTGCCTGGACGGGGGTCTGCCGGAGGAGTTTTCTGCACCGGGAGAAGGTTCCGAAGAGTTGATCATCAAGATCGTTCCGGTCGGTGATGACCAGGATCGTCGGGTTTTTCAGTGATGGTGTCTGGATGATCTTTCCTGAGTAAAAGACCATGGTCAGGCTCTTTCCCGACCCCTGGGTATGCCAGACGACCCCGCACCGGCGGTCTCCACCGTCGCTGATGGCTATCCCGGTGGACCTGACCGCGAGGTTGACGGCATGGTACTGGTGATA
>CAZSVH010000140.1:0-4323 GCA_964610235.1 uncultured Methanospirillum sp.
ACCATGTCCTGCGTGAGAACAAGCAGGCAACCGGTGCCGGAGCAGACCGTGTCTCCCAGGGGATGCGGCTTGCGTTCGGGAAGGCGGTCGGGACGGCAGCACGGGTGATCCCTGGCCAGAAGATCTACACCTGCTATGCCAACCCCCAGAGCGTTGAGAAGGTCAAGGACGCTCTCCGTCATGGCGGACACAAACTTCCGTCACCGACTCACCTTGAGATCGATATCAAGAGTGAAGCCTGAATACCCCGATATCAGCCGGATGGTCCGGCATCCTGTTTTTTTTGCACCAGCCGGCTCCTGTGCGATAACCGTTTAAGTCGTCCGTGATGATCTGTACTCATGTCTTCCCCTGATCATTCTGCGCTGCTGGCCCGGATTGCAGCGGCGACTGCGGAAGCAATCCGGGTTGCCCAGATCACCCTGCCCCCTGATGTCATGGCCAGGATTGAGGCTGCAGCCCGGGAGGAGACAGACCCGGTTGCCAGGCGGGAACTGGAACATATTCGCGAGAACATCCGGCTCGCTGCAGAGCGCCAGGCGCCCATCTGTCAGGATACCGGGATACCGGTGATATACCTGACCCTCCCCCCCGCTCTTCCCTGCACGGTGGATCTCCTTGAAGCGGTCCGCCAGGGGGTTCGAAAGGCAACGGCAGAGATCCCCCTCAGGCCCAACCTCGTGGACCCGCTCACCCGTCACAACACCGGGGACAATACCGGCGCCGGGATGCCTGCCATCCACCTCATCCCCGGGAACAGCCTCAGTATCACGGTCCTCCCCAAGGGAGCAGGATCCGAGAATGTCTCCCGGATCGCAATGCTCAACCCGTCAGATACGGAGATGATCGCGGCCTTTGTCGTTGAAACAGCCCTCCTTGCCGGGGGACGCCCCTGCCCGCCGGTCATCATGGGTGTCGGGGTGGGAGGAACCTTTGACCAGGCGGCATCCCTCTCCAAGGAGGCCCTCCTTGACCCGGTGGATACGATGACACCGGCAGAAGAGGAGATCTGCGCCAGGATTAATGATCTGGGTATCGGTCCGATGGGTCTGGGGGGAAGGACCACCTGTCTCGCGGTGAAGATCCGCTCGGCCGGGTGCCACACCGCCTCCCTCCCCGTTGCGGTGAATATCCAGTGCTGGGCTGCCCGGCGTGCCACGGTGGAGGTACGGGTATGAGTCCGGGCACCCCCGGGCTCCAGCGGGATCTCACCACCCCGCTCGGGGATGAGATCCTCTCCCTGAAGGCCGGGGACCTGGTGACCCTCTCCGGGGTGGTGTACACGGCCCGTGATGAGGCACATACCAGGATGCGGGAGGAAGGAATCCCCTTCAGTCCGGCAGGGGCGGTGATATATCACTGTGGTCCTGTTGTGAAGGAGGGTACCATCATCGTCGCCGGACCGACCACCTCGGCCCGGATGAACCGGCTCACCGGATTTCTTCTGGATGCCGGTATCAGGGGGATCATCGGGAAAGGAGGGATGTCAGAAGAGGTGCGGGACCAGCTCCGGGGCCGGGCCGTCTACCTTGCCTTCACCGGCGGATGCGCAAACCTGGCAGCGGTCCGGATGACCCTCGAAGGGGTCTTTTTTGAAGATCTCGGGATGGCAGAGGCAGTCTGGCAGATTCGGCTCGATCATCTCCCCCTCGTCGTTGCCATGGACGCCTCAGGGGGAGATCTCTTTGCTGATGTCGGGCGTCATGCACATGAAGTATTTCAGCGTGCGTATCCAACTGGTACGGGAACCAGACGATGAAACTCGAGATTGACGAGTCCCGGTGCAAGGGATGCAATCTCTGCACGATGGTCTGTCCGTACCGGATATATCAGCAGGGGAACATACCAAATCGTCGCGGAATATATGTTCCTGCCCTTGATCGGCCGGAAAGGTGTCCGAACACCCGTCTCCAGCAGATCTACGGACGCAGGCTGTGCGGCGTCTGTGCCCTGATCTGTCCGGATCAGGCCATCCGGTGGAGCAGGGAGAAACCGTATGAACCGCAGCGCGTGGTGATCGAATATTGACCCGCACTGAATTTATGCAGGGGAACATCGCCTGTGCAGAAGGAGCCTTGGCTGCAGGGTGCACGTTCTTTGCCGGATACCCGATCACCCCCTCCACCGAGGTGGCCGAGCATATGGCAGCCCGACTGCCGGCACGAAAGGGGTGTTTCATCCAGATGGAGGATGAGATCGCGAGCATGGCAGCCATCATCGGGGCAGCCTGGACGGGTGCCCGGTCCATGACCGCAACATCGGGCCCGGGCTTCTCGCTCATGATGGAGAATATCGGGTATGCGATCATGAGTGAGACTCCGTGTGTGCTGGTCAATGTGCAGCGGGGCGGCCCCTCCACCGGCCAGCCGACCATGGCGGCACAGGGTGACATGATGCAGGTCCGGTTCGGCTCACACGGGGATATCAGTATTATCGCCCTCTCCCCGTCCACGGTCCAGGAGTGCTATGAGCTGACTGCCAGTGCATTCAACCTGGCAGACCGGTTCCGCTGCCCGGTCTTTGTCATGACCGACGAGGCGATCGGGCATATGCGGGAACGGATCGAGATCCCCGAGCATGTCCCGATCATCCGGGCAAAACCACAGAAACCGGGAATGCTCCCCTTTGCTCCTGAAGAGGACGGTGTTCCGGGTTTCTCCCCGTTCGGAACCGGCCACCGCATCCCGGTGACCGGTCTGACTCATAATGAGAAGGGATACCCTGACTCGACCAGCCCGGCCCGGCACGAGGAACTGGTCCGCAGGCTGGTGAACAAGGTTGAACAGGCACGCCACGAGATCGCCGATGCCGAGATCGTCAACCCTGATGCCGAGTATGTCTTCGTCTGTTACGGAGCCCCGGTCCGGACGGTCCAGGAGATCGTGGACCGGATGAAGATCCCCTCCACCGGGTACCTGAAACTGAAGATCGTCTGGCCCTTCCCTGAGGACCTCCTCAGACGGTTTCCCCATGTCCGGGCCTTCATCGTCCCTGAGATGAACCTGGGGATGATATCCCGCGAGATAGAGCGGCATGTCTGTGTTCCGGTCATCTCTGCCGGTAAGATCGGGGGCGACCTCCATTATCCCGAGGAACTCATCGCGATCGTGGATCAGGCACGTAGCGGGAGGACGGCATGAAGGACGACTGGCTCAGGTCTGACCGGCTTCCCCATATCTTCTGTGCCGGATGCGGCAACGGGACGATCATGAACTGTGTGCTCGAAGCGGTAGCACAGGCGGGGTATGAGATGGACTCAACGGTCTTCGTATCAGGGATCGGCTGTTCATCCCGGGCACCCGGATACATCACCACCGACTCCCTCCATACCACCCACGGGCGGGCCCTCGCCTTTGCGACCGGGGTCAAGATGGCAAACCCCTCCCTCAACGTCGTGGTCTTCACCGGCGACGGAGACCTCTCGGCGATCGGGGGGAACCATTTCATCCATGCCTGCCGGCGGAATATCGATATCACCGTCGTCTGCATGAATAACCACATCTACGGGATGACCGGAGGGCAGGGGAGCCCCACCACCCCGATCGGGAAGACCTCGACGACCACCCCGTACGGGGCCGTTGAGACCCCGTTCGACCTTGCTGACCTCGCGGTCGCAGCCGGAGCGAACTATGTGGCCCGCTGGACCTCCTACCATGTGACCGAACTGACGAAAGCGGTCCACACCGGTCTTTCTGTCCCCGGCCTCTCCTTCATTGAGGTCCGGTGCCAGTGCCCGACCTCCTATGGCCGCAGGAACAAGTACCGCCAGCCCGGAGACTATATCACGTACCTCCGGAGCAGTGCCATCCTCAGGGAGCGGTGGATCCGGACTGCCGCTCCGGGAGCAGAGGTTCCCGGCGATAAGTTCCTGGTCGGGGAGTTTGTCAGGCGGTCGAGGCCGGCGATGGGGGTTCCCGATGAGGCATGAGGTCAGGTTCTCCGGGTTCGGAGGACAGGGGATCATCCTGAGCGCGGTGATCCTGGGCAGGGCGGCAGCCCTGTACGATGACCGGTATGCGACCCAGACCCAGGTCTACGGGCCTGAAGCACGGGGTGGTGCCTCTATGGGCCAGGTAATCATCGATGATGAACCGATCCTCTTTCCCAAGGTGAGGAATCCGGATCTCTTCGTGATCATGAGCCAGGAAGGATTTGAGAAGTACGGCCGGTCAGCAGGGGAGCATGCCACGATGCTGATTGACTCAGGGCTTGTCCATGACCGGCCGGTCTGCCGGTGTATCGGCATCCCCGCAACCCGTGAAGCGAAGGAAACCCTCGGCCGTGATATTGTTGCCAATATCATCATGCTGGGGAGTCTGATCC
>CAZSVH010000141.1:0-4203 GCA_964610235.1 uncultured Methanospirillum sp.
TTACCGTGAACATTCGGCGCCCACGGGGTTGCGGGGCGGAGGAGAGAGCTTGAGGGAAGGGTTACAACGGTCTGTCGACCGAGAACGTGTCCCCGATTTTTTCAGCTGATTCTCATGGCCAAAGTAACGATCATTGGTGCATCAGGACGGGTCGGCCAGTTTGCGGCTCTCTCGATCTCGCGCATTCCATATATTAATGATATTCTGTTGTACGGGAGGGAAGGTTCAGAAACCACCCTGGATGGAATCGCCCGCGATCTCATCGACTCGTTCGCCGCTACCGGAACCGACAGTCAGGTCCACTGGAGCTGTGATCTCGCAGATATGCGTGACTCTGATATTGTCATCTTTACTGCCGGTGTGGCACGGAGTTCACATCAGGACCGGCTCGATCTGGCCCGGGAGAATGCTCAGCTCGTCGCCACGCTCTCCAGGAAGATCGGGGAGTATGCGCCCGACGCGCTCCTTATGATGGTGACCAACCCGGTCGATATCATGACATCGGTCGCCCTCCGCTACTCTGGCAAAAAGCCGCACCAGGTACTCGGTCTCGGGACTCACCTTGACTCGATGCGCCTGAAATCACTGATCGCCTCGTACTTCCAGGTTCATGTCAGCGAAGTGCACACCCGTATCATCGGTGAACACGGGGAGAGCATGGTCCCGCTCTGGTCGGCAACGACGATTGGAGGGATACAGATCTCAAACCTGCCGGCATTCGGACGACTTCCCATCGATGAGATCATGAACACGGTCAGGGTATCAGGACAGCAGATCATCCAGGGGAAGGGAGCCACGGTATGGGGTCCGGGTGAAGCGATCGCAACCATCATCAGGACTATTCTCGGGAATGAAAACCGGATACTGACCGTCACCGCGTATATCCAGAGCGAAGTGCATAACATCGGCGATATCTGCATCGGGGTACCGGCACGGATCAACCGCAGCGGGGCCTTTCCGGTGACCATCAGGCTTGATCCGCTGGAAGTTCACGCGTTCCAGGCATCAGTCGAGCGGATCCGCGGTCTTACCAGTGAGATTCTGGATTCAGTCGCCGCCGGTGAGAACCCGGCAGAATAACCCGGGGCTGGGAAAAAAGTTATACGAGCGTTGAACCGATGATCTCGGCCCGCTCTACGCCGGCAATACCGTTTAATGCGGCCTCGGCTGCATCGGTCTGTCCTTCTGCATCCGGCACAACGACGACGACCTTGAGGGCAACCAGTCCGAATCCGATCGGTTCTTCCTGAATGTCCTGGGTCTTTGGCATTGTCGCCCGTATTGTCTTTTTGAGCTCTTCGCGATCGATGTCTGGGGATTCTGGCATGACTTTGATGATCAGTGCCACATCTCCCATGGTTCAGGGCCCCCTGAATCCGCAGGTTGGACAGACATACTCTACACTCTGTTCCCGGCAGCGGTAACAGCGTTTTACCACGGCACCGCAGGCCGGACACCCGAAGGTGGCGGATCCCTGCTCAGCCATGGGGCCGTTGCATGAGGTGCAATTCTCTTGACTCATATTCGGATTTCTCCAAAGGTGCTTATCTTATTCTTTCTTGATCTTCTTAAATGGTAATGCCAAAGGAGGTCCCCGCAACCGGCTGACCGCTCAGGAACCCGGTGATCCTCTCAGTCCGTCTTCCGTTCAGGATCATCCCTGAGAGGGACTTCTCCAGGATAAACGGGATGAAGGAGGGATCCAGGTCATCGGTCTCTACCGGGGCGGCTATCCGATCCAGGGGGATCCCTCCTGCGCGGACCTGATCCACTGACTTGAGGATGAGCAGGTCAGCACCGGTCTCGGCGGCGACCCAGGCACTGATGGTATCAGAGGTGACAGCCCAGGAGTGGGGCAGGGGGTCACGGTCCAGCAGGAGCCGGTACGGGAGCAGAATCCTCGGACCCGGGCTGCTGTCCATCGATGCGGTGACCGGAATCCCGAAGGACGAGAGGTACCACCCGTACTGCTCCATCCCGGCGATCGCCATCCAGTGTGCGGCACTTCCGTCGATATGCAGTCCTCTCACCGTCCCGGCAAACGGCCCTCCCCCCGGGACGATGAGGGCGGTGCAGCCCGCCTGTGCAATGGTGCTGATGATCCCCTCTGCTGAGGAGAGGAGGCTGCCGCCGATCTTGATGACGAGTGACCGGTTCATCAGGAGTATATTTCAGCAGGTTCATTTATTGCTGCCTGTATATTCTGCTGTATGCGCCTGATTCTCCTGCTTCTGTTCGCTGTGTGCTGCAGCGGGGGAGTTCAGGCTTTCCTTATCACCGAGGTGTATCCTGACTCGTTCCACGATGGTGATGCTGACGAGTACCTGGTCCTCAGCGGCCCGGGATCCCTGGAGGGTCTTGAGATCACCGACGGGGAGGGGACCATCCGGTTTCCTCAGGGGGCCGTATCCGGTGGTCAGGTCACCATCGCCCGGGATGGCGAGGTGTTCCGGCTCACCCAGGGCCGGTACCCCGATTATGAACTGATCCCCTCGTCTCCCGCAGTCCCCGAGCCCCTGCTCAACGGGAAGGTGCAGCTCGCCAACAAGAAGGATGAACTGAGACTGACCTGGCAGGGGGCTCTGATCCAGAACCTGACCTGGCCCGGAACGTTCAGACCACGGAAAGGGCAGGTTCATTACGCCAGTCCTGACGGGATCTGGGATGAACGGGTTCTGATGGCAGGAGCGAGCAGGTTTCCACCCCTGACCTTCAGCGATGTCCCGGGTACTGCCTTCGTCTCTCCCGACTGCGGGAGGGATCTCCTCGCATCCGCTATCCGGTCGGCGAAGAAGAGGATCCTGGTCAATGTCTACGAGTTCACCGACGGTGGCATCGCCGACCTCCTTTGTGAGGCCAGGAAACGCGGGGTCGAGGTCACCGTCCTGACTGAAGGCGGTCCGGTCGGGGGCATCCCCCCTGAGGAACAGGCCGTCATCGCCCGCCTGGATGCCGGTGGCATCCCGGTTACTGCCATGACCGGGGCAGGTGAGGATCATGCCCCGTACCGGTTCAACCATGCAAAGTACCTGGTGATCGATGACGGGCAGGTCCTCCTGACCACCGAGAACTTCAAGGATCACTCCTTCCCCCCGGACGGGCTGGCAGGGAACCGGGGATGGGGGGTCCTCCTCTCCTCCCCTCCCCTTGCCGCACACTTCTCTGAGGTCTTTGCCGAGGATCTCAACGGTCCGGGTGTATCCCGGATTCACGGATATCCGTCTGATATCCCGCCCTACACCGCTGACCGGTACCAGCCGGTATTCTCACCGGTCTCCTTCACCGCATCATCGGTCACCACGGTCCTGGCACCGGATTCGGCCGGACAGGTCCTCCCCCTGATAGACGGAGCAGAGCACCGGCTCTTCATCGCGGAGGCATACATCAGCCACTGGTCAGGAGGACGGAAGAATCCGTACCTGCAGGCGGCGATCAATGCCTCACGACGGGGGGTGGATGTCCGGATCCTCCTTGACTCCTACTATTACAACATCGAGGATGACGCGGACAACGACGAGATGGTACAGGAGATAACCACGATCGCCGGCCTGGAACATCTCCCCCTGGAGGCCCGGCTGATGGACACCACCCGCTCCGGTCTCCTCAAGCTCCATGCCAAGGGGGTCATTGCTGATGACACGGTCTTCATCTCGAGCATCAACTGGAACGAGAATTCGCCGGTATTCAACCGGGAGGCCGGTCTGATCATCAGGGACCGGCATGCATCAGGCTACTTTGCGTCTGTCTTCGAAAAAGACTGGCAGGGAGGAGGCCCGGTTCCCGGTTCCCCTGCACCGGGAGCCGATGACGCGAAGATCCGCCTGGCGATCCTGGTCCTCCTCTTCCTGGTGGTGCTGTACTGGTACCGGCACCGGTGGCGCCGGTAACGATCAGAGGTACTCACTGAGGAATACGAAGATCAGGTAGTAGAGGGCGACGATCAGCATGATACCCCCTGCAACCCGGTTGATGATGCCGTGGTACCGTGCCAGGAAGGAGACTGCCCGGCGGTTGGCGTCAATCGAGAGAGCAGAGAGGAGGAGGAGCGGTGTTGCCATCCCGACCCCGAATATGATGAAGTTGATGAAGTTTGCCAGGAAATCCGCGGTGGTTGTTGAGAGGGCGAAGAGGAGAATGATGGATGCCGGGTTGCAGGGGAGTGCAACCAGGCCGAAGAAGGCACCGAAGAGGATGGCGGTGATC
>CAZSVH010000142.1:0-4190 GCA_964610235.1 uncultured Methanospirillum sp.
TGCGGGATCATTGCGTTATCCCCCCGTGCAACCACTAACTCGTTGCGTTCCTGGAGTTCGGTCAGCGTCTGCATGCTCTTTCTGAGCTGGGGAACCACGATATCCTCGATGAAGGGAGGGGTGGGAAGGGTGATCGCATAGAAAAACGACCCTCTCCGGGTGATCTCCTGTTCCACCTGATCCCGGGTGAGGATACAGACCGGTGGTCGGTAGAAGAACCAGCGGGAGGGTGATTCGAGGTACCCGCGGCAGAGCTCTGAAAATTCAAGCATTTTGGTCAGTGATACCGAGGCAGAGACATTTCTGCGGGGATCAACCGGATCGATGACCACGAGCGGATCACTGAACTCTTTCTGCTGATGACCCTCGATATCGATGGTCAGCCCCTCACGCCACGAGGCTCCGGCTGCTATCACCCGGGCAAACCCCTGGTAATGGAGGACGAGCAGCTCACAGAGGTATCCGGCAAATCCTTCGGTCATCTGGTCTGAGCCGTACACCCCGCCGGCCTTGACGAACTGTTTGAGCAGGAGGACATCATCAGTGAATGGCCCGATTCGGGCCGAGACGTACCGGTTATGGAACGGTGTCCGATCCACGGCACTCTGGATACTGGATGCGGAACAGACCTGGTAACAGGGGACCAGGTCAATGTCCAGTCCGTCGATGATCGCGTTCACATACGGGTGCTCGGCATACTTCTCGATCACCGAAGCAGCATGCCGGGATGCGATTGTATGGGCCAGAGCAAGCCCTTCCTGCTCAAGTTCCTCGCGGGGGAGCTCAGGATCGAACATCATGAAGATGTCCAGATCACGGTCCCCCCTGACACAGGTCCGGCGGGCAACCGATCCCACGAGCATCCCCTTCGCCCGTCCGCCGGCATCGATCTCAGCGATGATCCGGTCTGCCAGGGTGTGCATCAGTGCAATCTCTTCTTCAGATGGCCGGATCTCCCTGAGAACCTCATCCTCCAGGGATGACCTCCCTCCCGCCTCTCCGGTCACAGCAGGTACTCCCTGATATCAGTATACACCGGCCCGTCCGTCGTCAGTTCACTCTTCTTCAGGAGAAACCGGTCCACGATGAATGTTCCCGGACAGGAGGTGCTGATCGCTGCGACCTCTTCAAGGAGGGAGGGGTGAAACTGCCGGACCCGTGCAATGGTGATATGCGGTCGGAACCGTCTCTTCTCTGCCGGAATACCGAGGGGCACCAGGGCGGACTCGATCTTAGCGGCGAGATCCCGGCAGGCCCCCCGATCATGCACGTCTGCCCAGACAACCCGTGGGGATCGGGGACTGTTCAGGGTGACGGATCCAAGGTCCAGGGTGAACGGCGTCGCGGTCACCTCCCCGAGGGCGTCGGTGATCCCCGGGAGCCGCGACCCCTCCACCTCGCCGATGAACTTCAGCGTGATATGCATCTCTTTTGTCCCGACCAGGGTTATCCGGGCACGGCTCCGGCGGATCTCCTCCTGTGCAAGGGCAAACCGTTCCCTGATCTCCTCAGGCAGTTCAGCAGCAACAAAGAGCCGTACCATCTTCTTCATAAAAATCTGAACCCGTGGGCATAAAGGGGATGGGTCTGGTCACCCGGATTCTGTTGCCTGGCCGATCAAGAAATGACAATTATCATACGGTTGCCGGAGCTATCATTACAGATAGGGTTCAGTATGAAAGACGGGGCAGGCTTCATCGTATATACCCTCGAATTTTGTCCGCGATGCGAAATTCTGAAGGATTTCCTGAAATCGCACAATATTGAGTATACCGTTGCGGATATGTCATCTGCAGCAGCACTGACCGAGATGAGAATGAACGGGGTCTTTGTCCAGGAAGCGCCGGTGCTTCAGAAGGGCAAAACGTTCCTCACCACGAAGGAGCTCTTCACCGACTCGGGTTCGATACACGAGGATGCGATACGGGCCCTTTGGTAAGGAGACGGAATGGGAAGACCATCGAAACAGACCACGCTTGACGGTATTGCAATTCCTGCGATGCCGCCTGTACGGACGAGCGAAGGCCATATCCTCGAATGGGACCGGGATAAGATTGCCCGGCAGATCGTCAAGGAGACCCGGCTCGTCGAGACCTTCTACGGGTATGAGGGTGCTGATGAGGAGAGTGCCCAGGGGATCGCCCGGGAGGTTGAGGACCGGATCCGCAAGCTCGGGCTTCAGAGCCTCTCGGGCCCCCTGATCCGGGAGATCATGAACATGGTCCTCCTTGAGCACGGGATGATCCAGTACCGCAATGTCTGTACCCGGGTCGGCACCCCGGTCTATGACGCACACCTGATCGATGTGGGGCGTGGGTTTGAGTCTAAGGACAATGCGAACCTGCAGGAGAACGCCGAGACCTCGCATAAGAAGAAGGCAGACAAGATCAGCAAGGAACAGTATCTCCTCCAGCTCCCGCCACATCTGGCAGACCGGCACCTCTGCGGGGACCTCCACATCCATGACCTGGAGTACTTCGGGAGCCGGCCGTTCTGCCAGGACTGGGATCTCCGGTATTTCCTCTATTATGGTCTTATGCCGGACGGAAACGGGACAAAGGCCTCGGTTGCCGGGCCGGCGAACCGGGCAGAGGTGGCGGTTCTCCATGCGGTCAAGGCTCTCGGGTCAGCCCAGACCAATTTCGCCGGAGGACAGGGGTACTATAACTTCCTGACCTTCCTCTCCCCGTTCTTTGAGGGGATGCCGTTCACTGAGATGAAACAGCTGATGCAGATGTTCGTGTACGAGATGACCCAGATGATGGTGGCGAGGGGCGGTCAGCTCGTCTTCTCCTCTGTCCAGCTCTCACCGGGAGTCCCGAAACTCTGGCGCGACAAACCCTGTGTGTACAAGGGACGGGTCTGGGACGGGAACGGTACTCCCAAACGGACCTATGGGGAGTTTGAACGGGAGGTCCGGCTCCTCTTCAAGGCTCTCATGGATGTGATGCTCGAGGGTGATTACTGGGGCAAACCCTTCAACTTTCCCAAACCCGAGATCAGCATCGAGCCCGACTTCATGCAGGAGGACGAGGAGTTCAACCGGACGAATCCTGACATCCCGACCTACCGCGACCTCTACCTCCTCACTTTTGAACTGGCATCCAAGTTCGGCACCCCGTACTATGACAATCAGCTCCCTGCCTACCGCGGGGCAGGAGCAGGGATCTCCTGTTACCAGTGCTGTGCATACCAGTTCTCGACCGTTGCTGACGAAGACAAGGATTTTGACCGGAAACTCTACTTCGAGGACGGGATGCACTTCTCCATGGGATCCTGGGGAGTCGTCTCCCTGAACTGCCCCCGTGCCTCATACAAGGCGGGAGGTGACGAAGACCGGCTCTTTGCCGAACTGAAGGCGATGATGGATACCGCGGTTGAGGTATTCAGGATCAAGGTCCGGTGGATGGATCTCATCGGAAAAAATGGCCGGATGCCGTTTGCGATGCAGCGGCCCCGTGACCCGGTCACCGGAGAACGGGGGGCGATGGCGGTTGACTTTGACGGGCTCGTCTTTACGATCGGCGTTGTCGGGCTCAACGAGATGGTCCAGCACTTCACCGGTTCGCAGCTGCATGAGTCTGATGATGCATTCAGGCTGGCAGTCAGGTCCATGACCGAGATGGAACTCTATGCACGGGAAATTACCCAAAAGCACGGAATGACCATCGCACTGGCACGCACACCGGCAGAGACGACAGGCCAGCGGTTCGCCGTCGCCGACCTGCTCAACCGGGAGTTTCATGATCATGCGAGCCGGGTCATCAAGGGAAATCTCTCCTATGCCCTCGATCATCTCGGAGAGACCCGGGACCTTCCGGTATACTATACCAACGGCACCCATGTGGCCCCGGGGGCTGATGTCACCCTTGCCCGGCGGGCAGAGATTGAGCATGTCTTCTTCCCTATCGTGGACGGGGGGAACATCTTTCATATCTGGCTCGGGGAAGCACGGCCTGACCCCCGCGGTCTGATGGATATGGCGATGAAACTCTGCAAGAGCACCCAGATTGGGTATTTTGCTTTTACCCGTGACTTAACCGTCAGTCTGCACCAGTTTACCGAGTCGAAGGACCGCAGGATTCCGGTCTCATCCTTCGAACCCCAGGGATCCCAGGTCTCTGATCTGAAGGCCCTGGTCTTCTGATCCCTCCGGCGTCAGCCTTCTCTCTTCTCCTTCGTCTCCAGGA
>CAZSVH010000143.1:0-4173 GCA_964610235.1 uncultured Methanospirillum sp.
GCCCTACCCCGGCGAACATGTCCAGAACCTCTTCCCCGTCCTGCATCATGGCGAGGACCCGCTGTCGTTCGGATGCCAGGCGTGCGGAAAAGTAGGCCCGCTCCAGATCAACCGAGAAGGTCTGCCCGTACTCGGTCACGGTGGTAGCGGTCGTCTGAAGGCCGGCGAGAACCCGGAACCGCTTTGTCCGGAACTCGCCTTCCACCCCGCTCTCGGCGATGAGTGCCGTATGGACTGAAGGCCGTTCTTTCAGGATGGCCTCTGCCCCTGCAGGATCGTCATCCTGGAGAATGACGATCCCTCCCACCTGCTCGTGCCTGGGGAGGACGGGACGCTGCTTCAGGGGTTCGAATGAGGCCCTGATCGCTCCTGCTATCTCTTCACTGACCGGAAAGAGGAGGAGATCGCCGTCTGCCCGGATCTTCAGGGACCGGTCCAGGATACCCTCCGCGAGGAGTCGTCGTCTGATCTCCTCAGCCCCGTCCCGGCAGACTGCCAGGCACCACTGCTCCACCCCCATTGATCAGCTGTTATTGCACTTCCGGTACAAACAGGTATGCATGGATGAATATCTCCGCAGGCTCCGGGACGGGTCGCTCAAACTCTATGCCCTCGAGAAGGAACTCCCGGCTGACGTTGCCGTTTCGGTGAGGAGGCGGTTTATCGAGGAGGAGACGAATACTCCCCTCCCCCGTATCGGTGACTCTTCCATCGGTCTGGAGTCCGTGGTGAAACGCAACTGCGAGAATATGATCGGTACGATTCAGGTGCCGGTGGGGGTTGCCGGTCCGGTTCTGATCAGCGGGGAGTATGCCTCAGGATCGGTGTACCTGCCGCTTGCGACGACTGAGGGGGCGCTCGTTGCATCCGTGAACCGGGGATGCAGCCTGATCACGACAGCCGGCGGGGCGGAGGTGAGGGTTCTGGGTGACGGGATGACCCGGGCCCCGGTATTTGCGACCGACAGTATTGCCCATGCCGCCCGGGTGGTCAGCTATGTTGCGTCACATGAGGAGGAGATCCGGAAGGCTGCGGAGGAGACCACCCGGCATGGAAAACTGACCGGGATCCATACCGTGACAGCCGGCACATCGGTCTATGTGCGGTTCTGTTTCTCCACCGGTGACGCGATGGGGATGAATATGGTCACCATCGCGAGTGAGAAGGCTGCTGAACTGATCTGCCGGGAGACCGGTGCACGGCTGGTCGCCCTCTCCGGGAACTTCTGCACCGATAAGAAACCGGCTGCCGTCAACGTGGTCATGGGAAGAGGAAAGACGGTCTCTGCCGGGGTTCGGCTGAAGGATGAGCAGGTGTCCTCGATCCTCAAGACTGATACCGCCTCCCTGGTGGAGGTGAACACCCGCAAGACCCTGGTCGGTTCGGCCCGGGCAGGATCGCTCGGGTTCAATGCCCATGCCGCCAACATCGTGGCAGCCATCTTCATCGCCTGCGGACAGGATCCTGCTCATGTCGTCGAGGGTTCACTCTGTATCACCACTGTCGACCCGGTGCCGGGCGGGGTGTATGTCGCGGTCACCCTTCCTGCCCTCCCGGTGGGGACCGTGGGCGGGGGTACCTCGGTGGAGACCCAGGCTGAGTGTCTCAGGATGCTCGGGGTCGCCGGTGGCGGGGATCCCCCGGGATCCCATGCACGGAGGCTGGCCGAGATCGTTGCAGCCGGGGTCCTTGCCGGTGAGCTCTCCCTGCTCGGAGCCCAGGCTGCCCAGCACCTGGCCCGGGCTCATGCAACCCTGGGGAGATGATCCTCAGCAACTTATTCTTCTTGAAGGCGCAACTATGATTCCATGAACTGGCAATCAGCGAAAATATCCCGGATAATCCTGATACCGGCAGCAGTTCTCCTCTCTGCCCTGCTCATGGCAGCCCTGCCGGTCTCGGCCGATGATATTCCGTTCGGGGGATCCGGGTATGATCCCTATCATGGGTGGGAGTTTGAGGATGCCTCCCAGCACACGAGTGCGGTCTTTCCAAAGGTGGAGATCGAATCAAAGGATGATTCGGGCTCTTCCCTGACCTCATCCCTGCAGTCCGGTTCCCGGCTCTCATCAGCAGGCGGGAGCATGTGGGTGACCATCTCACCCTTCTCTGCAACCCTCTCAGGCGAGGAGACCTACCTGCTCACCGGGTATCTCAGCGGGTCACGGATCGGGGCAACCCTGAACATCCAGGGGAAGTCGGCTGACGATACTGAATTCTCGGATCTCGCGGTCATCAAACCCGATGAGAACGGTCTCTTCATCTGGGCAGTGCCGGGGGAATATGCAGATCTGGACCTCTTCAGGGTTCATGCTGAGTCCGGGAGTGACAGCGTCCTCTCCAATGCCATCCGGTTCACGACGCCCACCTCTTCAGACAGCCCGGTGGTACAACCGGTCGTCTCCCCGGTGCAGAGTCCGGTTCCGATGGTGACCCGGGAGAGCGGGACCTCAGACTTCAGCCTCTCGAAACTGACGATCAGCGCCCGTTCCACCACCCCGAAGGTCGGCGAGGATGTTGTCATCTCGGGACGGCTCACGGATCAGAAGGGAACCGGGATCAGTGGTGCAACGGTCTCTATCGATGAGACCGGGTACCCGGGGGCTGCCGGTGCCGAGCCCTTTGATACCACCACGACCGGATCTGACGGCAGGTTCTCGTTCACCCTGGGGGTGGCATTTGCCGATGCTGTGGGTCTTGTCGCCCACTATGACGGGGATGAGACCCACTCGTCCGCAGACAGCAACACCCTCATCTTCACTGCCCGCCCCTGACCCCTTCTTTTTCGGTTCTGCGGGTGAATATTATTCATCGTGACAGGCCCAACAGTACAGGATCACCGGCCTGTGCCGGCCGGTCCCTGCCTGAAATGGCCGTGTCTTCTCCCGTTTCAAGGAGCCATACATGCACCTCAATAACAGAATAGTGCCCCTCATTACCGGTCTCCTCGTACTGACCATGATCGGATCCCCGTCTTCCGCTCTCTCGGTTGATGACATGGATCCTGCCACTCATCCCGGGGATGATCTCTTCAGGTATGCGAACGGGAACTGGATCGATACAAACCCGGTCCCGCCGTATCTCATCTCGTACAGTGCCGTCTCCGAGGTCCAGCAGTCGGTCAGCGACCGGGTCAGAACCATGATCACGGATGCCGCCACGGACGGATCCGGCACCGATGAAGAGGAGATGATCGGTACCTTCTATGCCACGGCGATGGATGAAGGGCTGGCTGATCTGACCGGGATTGAACCGATCCGTCCTGAACTGAACCTGATCGCCGGGATGATGACCCGGGATGATGCCCGGAACGTGACGATCCGGCTGATGGGGCGGGGGATGGCCCCGTTCTTCAGTTTCTATGCAGATGAGGATCCCGGAAACCGGAGTATGCTGGTGGCGACGATTGAACAGGGAGGGCTCTCCCTTCCTGACCGGGAGTACTACTTCAGGGACGATCGCGAGAGCCAGCGGGTCAGGGATGAACTCAAAGGTCATATCTCCCGGATGTTCATGCTCATCAACGAGACCCCTGAACAGGCTGATGTCAACGCAGCCACGGTGCTCAGGATTGAGACCCGGCTGGCGAACGCCTCAGCCCCGACCCACGGGTATGGCAAGCCGGACCGCCGGTACTTTCCCTGCCCGGTCCGGCGCCTTCACGAGGTGACGGACGGGATTGACTGGGAGGGGCTCCTCGTCTCGGTGAACCGGACAGACCTGACGATGATCGATCTCTATCAGCCGCTCTTTGTCCGTGAAGTCGGAACTGTCCTGCATGAAGAACCGGTTTCGGACCTGAAGGTCTTCCTGACCTACCGGGTCCTCGAATACGCAGCCCCGTATGCCGGGACTGCGTTTGAGAAGGAGAACTTCAACTTCTATAACCGGGTCCTCTCCGGGCAGCAGGAGATGGAACCCCGGTGGAAGCGGGTCATTGCGACGATGGACGCGGTGATCGGCGGAGCGGTTGGGAAGTTGTACATCCAGGAGTACTTCACCCCTGACGAGAAGGAGACGGTGAGCAGGATCGTGGAGAACCTCAGGTCCACCTTCCGGGAACGCCTGGTGAACATGTCCTGGATGGACCCGGAGACCCGGGAGAATGCGACGGTCATGCTGGATGAGATGGGGATCCAGATCGGGTATCCTGACCGGTGGGGTGATTATCGC
>CAZSVH010000144.1:0-4166 GCA_964610235.1 uncultured Methanospirillum sp.
TATTGCAGAGGAGATACAGATGCTCTCCAAAATTTATCCTGGTGATGAATTTCTCGATCTCAAAGAGCGACCCGTCGTCAGGATGCCTCGCTTCCCAGACGAGGAACTGGTCTTCGCCAGCCAGGACCCGCCCGATGATGCCGGGCCAGAGATGAGACGGGGCATCCGGTCCGGAGAGATCTGCGATGCTCATCTTCAGGGCTTCCTCGCGGGTGAGACGGAACATCGTGAGCATCTTTTCGTTCACATCCATGATATGACCGTCAGGAGAATGGATGATGACCGCATCATACGTCTTATCAATGAGGGTTCTTATCGTCTTCTTCGTCCGTTGTTCCTCGGTTTCTGAACGGTGATCAGAAATCGCAAGACGCAATTTTAACGTTAGTTCTGCAAAAAGTGCACGAGGATCTGCCCCTTTCTGTATATAGTAATCGGCACCGCTATTGGTTGCCTCCATTGCAATCATTTCACTCCCCCTCCCGGTAAACATGATGAACGGGATGGGGCTTGTCTTCCTGACTTCCCGTAAAAAATCCATCCCGTTCATTACGGGCATCTGATAATCAGAGACGATCGCCTGAACCGGGTGTTTCTGTACCAGCTCCAGCCCCTCCCGGGCAGATGTTCCCGTAATAACCCTGAACTCACTGGTCTTCTCAAGAAACCGCTTTGCGAGATCGAGGAGTGCAGGATCATCATCGACATAGAGTATTGTGATCACACTGGAGGTATTCGCTCATAATGACATAAAAGCATAATGCACATTCTTCCTGAAACTGTTTCGGAGGTACATGAAGGCGCTATATTGCCGGATTTCGTATACAAAGAGAATGTAACCTCCGGTTTATCATTTAGATAAATGAATAAAATTATTATAATAATAAAGTAAGAATAAATCATGGGGTGCTGATGGGGTCGTCCGGAATACAGGAGTTGACTGAGTGTGAGGAGGAGGTGATCCACCTCCTCGTGGAGATAGGTCTTAAAACAAATGAGGCCAGGATTCTCGTGGTTTTTTTCCGTGGGTCGGAACAGACATCCCGGGAACTGGAGCGGATTGCCGATCTCCGTCAGCCTGAAGTCAGTGTAGCCATTACCGGGCTCTCAAAGCGAAACTGGGTCTGTGTATCCAGCCTGATCACCGAGAATAAGGGGAGACCGGTGAAACTTTTCACACTTGCTGAACCGATCGATGATATCCTGGATCATCTGAGAGAGAATATCTGCGAAGGTCATGACCAGCAGATGGTGATGCTTGGAAGGATTCGGGAGATTGT
Source organism: uncultured Methanospirillum sp. (assembly GCA_964610235.1). Classification (GTDB taxonomy): domain Archaea; phylum Halobacteriota; class Methanomicrobia; order Methanomicrobiales; family Methanospirillaceae; genus Methanospirillum. The sequence continues at coordinate 1,281 of CAZSVH010000144.1, forward strand.
CAGAAACTAGGGTCATCAGCAGATACCAGGTCCACGTTCCGGGGGCATTATCCCGGTCTCCCACTCTCTTTGTCTGTCTCCAGAGTGCACTCCATTATCTGCCAGTGCAGGTGAGATTCAATAATCATCAGACCTGAGGTACCTGTCATTGCCATGCAGAGATGGAGTAACATTCTCAGTATTGTGACCACTGAACTGGAACGTACCGGAGGAGGACATGGTCTGGACCATACCCTCCGGGTGACCGGTCTGTCCAGAAGGATCGGGGAAGAGGAGGGGGCAGATATGGAGATCCTCATACCGGCTGCCATGCTCCATGATATCACCCGCCATTCAGAGGAGGAGACGGGCATTCCCCATGAGATCGGGGGCGCCCGGTTCGCCGAAACTCTCCTCCCCTCCCTTTCCTATGCAGAGGATCGGATTGCAGGGATCACCCATGCCATCCGTGCTCACCGGTTCAGCGGATCTGAGGTGCCTGCAACGCCCGAAGCTCGTATCCTCTCTGACGCAGATAAACTCGATGCCATGGGAGCAATTGGAATCGCACGGACCTGCATGACTGCCGGGGAGAACAAGAGAGATATTCATGATATCATAACGCATATCCGGGAGAAACTGCTCATTCTGCCTGACCGGATGTACACTCCCCATGCCCGGGCGATCGCCGAAAAACGCAGGGATTTCATCGAGGAGTTTGTTACCGCTCTCATTCTGGAAGAGAAGGAAGGGACAGGAGATCAGCACCCGGATCAGGGAGTGTCAGGAGAGACTTCCACCATCATAACAGCATCCCCGTCTTCTTCACTGGATCCTGATGCCCAGATCCCCCAGTGATCCCGGACAAGGGCTGCATATGCCAGGGTCAGCCCGGGATGATCCGGATCTGAATCATTAAACAGCCAGACATACCCTTCTCCCCCGTCTGCTGCTGCAAAGAGGGCAGTTGTGCGGGTTACTCCGAACCGGTCCGGTGTATCACTCCAGTCAGAATCAAAGGTGCCAAGGGTGAGGCCTTCATTCCGGAGAGCCTGATTCTCTTCATCCAGCGTGAGAATCTCCTCATCCTCGTCCGCTCCGGTTGCATCTGCAACCTCCTCGTCCACCATCATCCGAAGCGGTTCACCGGTATCCCGGACCGGGAAGACGAGATCAGGGAGGGGAGCAACCGAGCAGATGATGAATCCGTTCACCGGTGTCCGGACATGGACGAGTGATACCATTTCCCCCGGCTCCGGTGAAAGACTTGTATCGTAAAGGAAGCCCCCGCCTCGTTCTGCCAGGGAGACAAACAGAGCCCCGCTGTCCACCGGATTATTCTCATGGGGTATCAGACTACCGGTTCCGGATACCCCGCTGTGTCTCCCGTCTGCGAGGACCGTACCCTGCTGATCCAGGATGATAAGATAGATTCTGTCAGTGGAAAGAGATTCAGATCCCTCCTGAACGGACGGGAATGCTGTGGAACGGTCAAGTGCTCTGAAAAAAGCAAATGCCGTTTCAGATACCTGAATCAGTTCATCACTGATATTGACCGGGGCATCAGGGAGGAGGGAAACCTGGAGCATGGTCCTCTCTCCGGGTCTGATGCGGGCCTTTTCAGTCCATATCTGATACCCGGGGGAGAGGATATCAACCTGGTACTCTCCGGGAAAGAGGTTTTCGACTGTCAGGGGAGACCTCCCCTGCTCATGTCCATCAAGGCTGATAATTGCTCCGACAGGATCTGAATGAACAACGAGTGATCCAGCCTGAACATTGGTCCCTTTCGGTGTCAGGGGAGCATACACCTGTGTATCACGCCCGGCGATTACATCGACGATTCCAATCCAGGAGAGGTACCCGGGCATCGATACCCTGATATTGTAACTGTCAGGGAGGAGGCTGGGTACATGAACCGGAGTCATCCCTTTATGAACAGAATCAATCTTCACCTCTGCGTCAGGGGGTGACGATCTGATGGTGAGCGAACCGGTAACCGGAATCTGTTGAAGCCTGACCACGATCGGGGGATTGGGACCTGGAGCGATGACAACGGGCTGTGTCATGGTACGATACCCTTGCTTTTCCAGCTTCAGCATATACCTGCCGGGTTTGATCGCGTTCAGATGTATCGGTGTGGTGCCGTGTTCGACGGTTCCCAGAGAGACGACGGCTCCGGGAGGAGTCGAGGTTATCGAGACAGAGCCGGTTCTTACTACCGCAGGGTTAGATGCGGCGCCTCCTGTCCCGGCCCCCGGATCGACGGGGTCTTCCCCCTCATCCTCTGCAAGTGACGTTTCCTTATTCGGTTCCTGATAGTCCTCCCCGGCAGCCATGACCATGGTGCCAATCGCAGAAACGAGGAGACTTATCAGCAAAATCCGGATGATATTCATACTCATCAAATCAGCCGGAAGATAGTATGGAGAGAAGGGATGAAGATTCTTCCGGGTCTGCTGTCACAGGGATCCTGTTCGGTGAGACAGAAGCCTCAGAAGACTCTGAACTGGACAAATATCCGGATGAGGGGATCGTTATGAGGATTCCGCGGTGCTGGAGTTCGCAAACAGATCCAGATGAGATACCCTGACCCCCTGGGAAAGGGCAATGATCTTTGTCTCAAGGTCCTGCCTCTTCCTGGCATGGTCAGCAAGGATATACTCCTTCACCTTCCGGTCATCATCATTCAGATATGAGAGGGTAATCTCACCTGCCAGCCGGTTCATATCCTCAATCTCATCCTGGAGCCGGATCAGGTATTCACGGTATTTCTTATACTCAAGGGGAGTGTCAAAGAACCATCCGGTATAATAGAGTGGGTTTTCATCCTTGTACACCAGTCGTCCCTCAACCCCTTCAAGGGCGACCCACCGGTCAGGTTCATACTCTGCAATCACCCATGCA
>CAZSVH010000145.1:0-4153 GCA_964610235.1 uncultured Methanospirillum sp.
ATCAGAAGAAGTACTTTACCGGATGTCTATGCGTAAGAGTCGGGCAACAGCCTCTGTTATGCCATGGAAAATATTATGACACCGGTCCCCGATCCATCCCCGCTCCTTCTCATCAGTTCACTGTCAGATCCCGCCGGCACTCTTATTCATGCCCAGGTACGGCGGATCCTAGCCGGCCGGCCTGATATATCCGGCAGGTTTCAGCACCTGCAGGTAAAAGAACGCCTGATCTATCTTCATGGCCCGGATCTCCCGGCAGATGTCCGGGCGATCATCTTCCTCTCCCGCCATTCCAGCCGGGATCCCCGGCCGGTCCTGACCGTTCATGTGACCGGGAATTATGGGGATGCGGAATTCGGGGGTGAACCCGGAATCCTGACCCTGGCAGCAACCTCCCTGATGCATGCCATTCTGAACCGGCTCAGTCAGGAAGCACCTTCCGGGTATGATGTCTGTTATGAGGCCACGCATCACGGCCCGACATCTCTTCCGGTTCCGTCATGTTTCGTTGAGGTGGGCAGTACTGAGAAGGAATGGAACGATCCGGTTGCCGCCACAGCAGCAGCCCGGGCGGTGGTGACCGCCGTACCTGATAATGTCATATGCCTGGCAGGATTCGGGGGAACCCATTATGCACAGCGGCAGACTGAAGTGACCCTGAACACCCGGGGGGGGTTCGGGCATATCATGCCATCCAGGGCCCTAATTCATCTTGATCAGGTGATGTTTGACCAGATCATATCAGGATCAGATGCGATCGCGGTATACATAGACCGGAAGTCTCTTCCCCGGAAGGATATCGTAATGATTGAATCATATGCTGCGACGCACCACCTGCCGGTCATCGGACAGTCGGACCTGGTTCGCCTGAAAGAATTGCCCTTCTCCCAGTACTCAGCTATTCTCTCGCTTGCAGAGCGTGAATTTCCCGGGAGCACTGTCACCCTCCATGCCCTGACCCGGATTCCGGACCCGGTACTGGTCTCCATTCCTGATGAACTTCTGGCAGAGGCGGTGAAACATGATCCGCAGGCGCTGGAGGCCGGCCTGGATCTCCTCCCGGTGGTCCATCTCTCCGGGAAGGGGAATGCATATTACTCTTCATTCATTACCGATCAGGCTGATTTTTCTAATATTTCGAATGATTTAATAAATCTCTGCGTATCAATCTTACAGAGGAAGAGTGAATGCAGGTCTGACGGGGACTGTCTGATCCTGATAAAGCCCAGGTTTGATCCAGAGAAGGCAGGGTCCCTCGGGGTTCCTCCCGGTCCGGCAGCCGGGAGGCTGATGGCGGGTGAGACTCTCGTGGTAAACGGAAATGAGATAACCCCTGAGATGGTAATCACGATGACAGAAAAGAGGATCTGCATTCCCGGACGGGGCGCACGATGAGATCAATTGTTGAAGAAGCGTTAGACAGGGCCAGGACTGAGAGCGAACCGCCACAGAACAACAGTGATCTTGATGCGGTTCTGCGATCGATGATGACCAAGATAGCGGTGGTCGGGTGCGGCGGCGGGGGGTCCAATACCGTCAGCAGGATGAAAGAGGAGGGGATTGCCGGAACAACCCTCTATGCTGTCAATACCGATGCCATGCACCTGGCAACCGTGAAAGCGGATCACCGGATCCTCATCGGAAGACAGCGGACACGGGGGCTGGGCGCAGGCTCCTATCCGCAGGTCGGGGAAGAGGCAGCCCTTGAGAGTGAGCATGAGATTCATAAAGCGGTCGCCGATGCCGATATGGTCTTCATTACCGCCGGTCTGGGTGGCGGTACCGGTACCGGGTGTGCCCCCGTGGTTGCAAAGGCCGCCCATGATGACGGGGCACTCACGATCTCGGTGGTAACCCTTCCGTTCACTGCCGAAGGGTCCATCCGGGCAGAGAATGCGGAAGCTGGTCTGCAGCGTCTTCGGGATGTGTCCGATACCGTCATTGTCGTCCCCAACGACCGGCTGATGGAGGTCGTCCCCAAACTTCCGCTCTCTGCTGCGTTCAAGGTCGCTGACGAGGTACTTATGCGTGCGGTCAAGGGGATCACCGAGCTGATCACGGTCCCCGGGCTGGTAAACCTGGATTTCGCCGATATACGGGCGATCATGGAGAAAGGCGGAGTAGCCATGATCGGCATGGGGGAGAGTGATTCGAATGACAAGGCAGCAGACTCGGTGCGCAAGGCTATCCGTTCACCCCTTCTGGACATTGACATATCCGGCGCGACCTCAGCCCTGGTCAATGTAACCGGTGGTCCGGACATGACCATGGCTGAGGCTGAAGGCGTCGTAGAAGAAGTGTACAACCTGATAGACCCCGATGCCCGCATCATCTGGGGAGCCCAGATTGACCCGACGATGCAGAGCACCATCCGGACTCTTCTCATCCTGACCGGTGTCCGGTCGCCACAAATATATGGGAGAAATGAGAAAAGTAACCCGAAATTTCAGAGACATTTTGAGATCGACTTTCTGAAGTGATACGATATGGAAATCCCACAACTCAACATAAATTTAAATGAAGAACTCTTCCGGAAATACGTCCGGGTTCTGAAGCTGGCACGCTTTCCCAAGAGGGACGAGTATACCAAGATCGCACTGGTCGCTGCCGCCGGTGTGCTTGTTGTCGGTATGATTGGCTTTATCATTTACCTGATCTTCGTGAACCTTCCCCACTGATTGACATGGAGACTGAATCCCGTCTCACCCGTATCTACGCGATCAAAACCACCAACCGTTCAGAGAGGAGCGTAGCAGACAATATTGACAAGGCGGTCAGGGACATCAGGAATACCATCAAGGTCACCGCTGTTATTGCTCCCGATGAACTGAAGGGATATGTGCTGGTGGAGACGACTGAACCGCTTGCGCGCGTCCAGGAACTGATGGAACATGTTCCCAGTGCGCGTACCGTTCTTCCGGGTGCTACTTCCCTTGAAGAAGTCGGCCACTATCTGACCCCCAAACCCGCAGTTACCGGCATCGACGAAGGCACCATCGTCGAACTGATCTCCGGTCCGTTCAAGGGCGAAAAAGCGGTTGTTAAGCGAGTTGACACCTCAAAAGAGGAGATTACGGTCGAACTCTATGAGAGTGTTCTTCCCATTCCCATCACGGTCCGGGGAGATCATGTCAGGATCATCGACCGCGGCGAGGATGACTAACCCTCATCCTGTACCTGCAGATCCCGCAGAGCCTTTTTATTCTTAACCTTCGACCTTAATGAACCCAAAAGGGCACACCGTGCCCCCTCAGGGTGATAACAATGGCAGAAGTGGTCGAGGTACTAGTACCCGGTGGAAAAGCAACTGCAGGACCGCCACTCGGTCCCGCACTGGGTCCCCTCGGTATCAACGTCAAAGCTGTTGTTGACGAGATCAACAAGAAGACTGCATCCTTTAACGGCATGCAGGTTCCTGTCCGTGTCGAGGTGGATGCGAAGAAGAACTTCACCATCTCAGTCGGTATCCCGCCAACAACCGCCCTCATCATGAAAGAGGCTGGCGTTGAGAAAGGCTCAGGAGAGCCGAATACGCAAATCGTAGGGGATATTCCACTGGAGGCCGCTGTCACGATTGCCAAGATGAAGCTTGATTCGATGCTTTCATATGATCTCAAAAACGCCGTCAAGGAAGTTATTGGGACCTGTGTAAGTCTGGGAATCACGGTTTCAGGCAAGAAGCCCAAGGATCTCATTGCAGAGATCAACACGGGCGCTCATGACGCGGTTCTCAAGGGATAGGTTCGCTATTAGCCATAGAAGATCGTGCTAGAATCACGGTCGCTGAACTATGGAGGATAGGTAATGGTAGAGAAGAGCGTCATCACTGACGCGATACAAAAGGCTAAGGAGACGGCACCTGAACGGAAGTTCACAGAGAGTGTCGATATTACTATCAATTTGAAGAATATCGACATGTCTCAACCGAAAAACCGTATCGATGAGACAATTCTCCTGCCTCACGGAAATGGCAGCAAAGCCAAGATCTCTGTGCTTGGTAGTGGTGATCTCATCACCCAGGCCAGAGATGCCGGTGTTGAGCTGATCATGAGCCCTGATGAGATCGAGAGACTCGGCGGGGAACCTCGTGAGGCACGGAAGGTTGCGTCTGAGTACCGGTTCTTCCTTGTTTTATATCTGCTTTTTTCATCTT
>CAZSVH010000146.1:0-4152 GCA_964610235.1 uncultured Methanospirillum sp.
TCATCTGGAACATCCGTCTCCCCCAGGCCCTCACCGCTATCGTGGCCGGTGTCGGTCTCTCTGTCGCAGGGGTGACGATGCAGTCCATCCTGAGAAACCCGCTCGGTTCTCCCTTTACTCTGGGTATCTCCAATGCCGGGGCCTTTGGTGCGGCGGTCTCGGTGATCGTCCTCGGGACCGGGGAGATCCACTCCACGGTGGCCGGTGCCATCACCATCAACAACCCGTATGTCACCACCATCATGGCCTTTCTCTTCTGTATGCTTGCAACCGCAGTGATCCTGATGATCTCCCGGATCCGCGGGGCCTCGCCGGAGGTGATGGTGCTCACCGGAGTGGCCCTGTCCTCCCTCTTCACAGCAGGGACGATGTTCCTGCAGTACTTTGCCTCAGACACCCAGCTTGCAGCCGTGGTATTCTGGACCTTCGGTGACGTCAGCAGGGCAGACTGGTCGGAACTGGGTCTGATGACCCTCCTTGTCCTCCTCTCCACGGTCTACTTCATGACCAACCGGTGGAATTACAACGCAATTGATGCCGGGAACGAGACGGCCCAGGGTCTGGGGGTGAACGTAAAGCGGGTGAGGCTGTACGGGATGACCATATCTGCGCTCATTACCGCGGTCATCGTGGCGTTCCTCGGGGTCATCGGGTTTGTCGGTCTTGTCTGCCCGCATATGGTCAGGCGGATCATCGGTGATGATCAGCGGTTCCTGATCCCCGGATCGTGTGTGACGGGTGCCCTCCTGCTGCTGGCATCCGACACCGTGGCACGGCTCATCGTCGCACCCTACGTGCTTCCGGTTGCAGTTCTGACGGCATTCATGGGTGCGCCTGTCTTTATCTATCTCATCGTGAGGGGATACCAGAGATGATTCTCAACGTGGAAGAACTGGATTTTCTGTATAGAAACCGTGAAGTACTGGAGAATATTGCGCTTGAGGTGAACCACGGTGAGATCGTGGCCATCCTCGGTCCGAACGGGGTAGGGAAGACCACCCTGCTCAAGTGCCTGAACCGGATTCTCAGGCCCCGCCGGGGGCGGGTCTTCCTCGACGGGGCAGAGGTCGGGGATCTTGATACCCTCGAGATTGCCCGCCGGGCCGGGTATGTCCCCCAGCGGGTTGAGACCGGGCGGCTGACCGCATTTGATGCGGTGCTCCTGGGACGGACACCCCATATCGGGTGGGATGTCACCCCCCGGGACCTGGGCATCGTGGATGCGATCTTCACCCGGCTCGACATGCAGCATCTGCGGCTCTCGTACATCGATGAGATGAGCGGAGGAGAACTACAGAAGATCGCCATCGCCCGGGCGCTGGTTCAGGAACCACGGATCCTCCTCCTCGATGAACCGACAAGCAGCCTTGATATGAAGAACCAGGTTGAGATCCTAGATACGATCCACGGGATCGTCCGGGAACACGGGATTGCCGCAGTAATGACGATGCATGATCTCAACCAGGCGTTCCGGTATGCAGACCGGTTCATCTTCCTGAAGAACCGGACCATCCATTACCAGGGGAACCGGGGGACGATCACCCCCCGGGTGATCGAGGAGGTGTACGGCCTCCCGGTCATCATGGGGACAATCCAGGGCGTTACCTGTATTATGCCCGGATTCTCATGCGCCGATATGATACCTGAGGAGAATTAACTGATACCTATGTGTTCAAACAGTCCAGCCGCAGGACGGCTGCCAGCATATGCAACATTTGAAGAGGCTGCAGAATTTCACGGTCATGTCTGTCCCGGGCTTTCCAGCGGATACCGGGTAGCAATCGCGGCGATGGAGGCACTCGGGGTCGGACGGCCCCGCGATGAGGAGCTGGTCGCCATAGCAGAGACGAACGCCTGCGGGGTCGATGCAATCCAGGTGGTTACCGGGTGCACGGCTGGGAAAGGGAACCTTATCATCCATGATTACGGCAAGCATGCCTTCACCTTTTACTGCCGGAGGAGTGACAAGGCAGTCAGGATCATGACCTGTCTGGACGAGTTCATCCCCCGCAACCCTGAGATGGACACCCTCCGGCCCCGGGTCCTCTCCGGCACCGCCACCCCTGAAGAGGAGGCGAAGTACCATGAGATGATGCATCAGGTATCTGCGGCGATTCTGCAGGCACCGGCTGAGCAGGTGGTCCGGGTGGAGCATATTGAGATGAAACCGCCCCACAAGGCACGTATCTTCACTTCCATCCCCTGTGAGTGCTGCGGGGAGATGGTCGCTGACGCGAAGACCCGGGAGCATGAAGGGAAGCGGATCTGTATCCCCTGCTTTATGGAGCAGTCAAAAACCTCCTGATCCCCGAGGATCGGACTCCCTTTTTTTGCGATACAGAGATGGTGCCTGAACGAAAATGGATATGCAGAGTGTTCTGTCATGTCAGATGATCCCGTGCAGGAACCGGCAGCCCCGCGTCGGGGCAGACCCCGGATGAGGAGACGAACCGAATGCGGGCCGTTCAGATGCTACGCTCCGCAGTGTGAAATCTGGGACGATACTGCCCGGATTCTCCTGCTGCCTGAAGAGATAGAGACGCTCCGGCTGGTAGACCTGGAAGGGCTCGAGCAGGAGGAGGCAGCATCGGTCCTCGGCATCTCCAGAAAAACCCTCTGGAAGGATCTGCACGAGGCCCGGAGGAAAGTGACCGATGCCCTGGTGAACGGGAAGGTGATTGAGCTCTCCGGATGCCGCAGAAGGGGAGAGGGAGCCTGTCCCCGGCTGGATGCATCGTTCTGCCCCAAGCAGAATGACGGGATCTGTTCCCGGTGCCGGATCGACTCACCTGAATCATAATTCTCCCTTCCATTCTGTTTCTCCGGAGTTCTCTTCAGGATCAGGGTCATATCCGGTTATTTAGTGCCCAGTGAGTAGAAATATATAAAATTACTTGGCACCCACCTATATCTGAATCTCACCGATCTGTACAGCACCCTGACCTGTCTCTGATCACACCAACAGATTATGACCCCTCTGATTACAATCAAGAATCTGACGATGGAATTCAATGGGATCTCCGTCCTCAGAAATATCAACTATACCCTTGAAGAAGGCGAAATACTCGGCGTCATCGGGAGGAGCGGGGCCGGAAAAACCGTCCTGATTCATCTTCTCAGGGGGATCGATCAACCCCCCACGAGTGGCACGATCATCTACCACATGGCGGTCTGCCCGGGGTGTGAGTATGTCACGGTTCAGAGCCAGGCAGGCCGTACCTGCCCGCGATGTGGCGGTCTGCTCGCTGCCATGGATGTCGATTTCTGGGGGAACGGAGACGAGATGCTGCGGCGGCGTATCCTCGCCCGGAATGCCATCATGTTCCAGCGGACCTTTGCTCTGTACGGAAACGAGCGGGTCATCGACAATGTCCTCAAGGCGCTTGATGACTCAGGGTACCCGGCCAGTGACGCCATCAACCGGGCAGCAGACCTGATTGATCAGGTGCATCTCTCCCACCGGATGATGCATATTGCCCGTGACCTCTCGGGCGGGGAGAAACAGCGGGTGGTCCTTGCCCGCCAGCTGGCGAAGGAACCGTTCTGCCTCTTTGCAGATGAACCGACCGGAACCCTGGATCCCAGGACCGCGTTTCTCGTCCACCGGATGCTCAGGGATGCTGCAGAATCATTCGGCATGACCATGGTGGTCACCTCCCACTTCACCCAGATCCTCGAGGAGGTCGCCACGAAGGCAATCCTGCTTGAAAACGGGGAGATTACGGCCGCTGGTTCTCCTCTTGAGGTCATGGAGACCTTCATGAAAGGGTACCATGATGATGAGACCTTCTGTGACGTGGAGTGTGGACAGGCGATCCTTCAGTCCTATGACCTGGTCAAACAGTATGTCTCCATTGACCGCGGACTCATCAGGGCGGTGAACAGTATCCGGCTTGAGGTCTTTCACAAGGAGATCTTCGGGATCATCGGGACATCGGGGGCCGGAAAGACCACCCTCTCGAAGATGATCGCCGGGATCATCGAGCCGACCAGCGGTGAACTCAATATCCGGGTCGGGGACGAATGGGTGGACATGACCAAACCCGGGTATGACAACCGGGGGCGGGCGAAGCAGTATATCGGAATCCTGCACCAGGAGTATGATCTCTTCCCCCACCGGACCATCCTTGACAATCTCACCGATGCGCTCGG
>CAZSVH010000147.1:0-4150 GCA_964610235.1 uncultured Methanospirillum sp.
AAGACGAGCGGGCTGATGTTCAGGTAGGTGATCAGGATGAAAGCGAGGATGATCCCGATGAGTATCCCCCATGTGGCCATGAAGATCACCTGAAAGACATAGGAGATGATGATGACATTCCGGTGGATCCCGATGGCTTTCATGATCCCGATCTGCCGTCGCTTGTTCAGGGTACTGATGAAGATGACAATGAAGGTCACCACGGTCGCGATTACCAGGCTCACCGCGGTTGAGATGGCATTGATGATACTGAATGCTGTCACCGCATCCTTGACGATGCTGCCTGACTTCTCTTCATAGGTCTTAATCTGTTCCCGGATTCCAAATCCCATGAAGAGGAGTTTATCAGCGTCTTCCTGCCCGCTACGGGTCATTTTAACCAGGATTGACGTCGCCTTGTCAGGGATGCCGAGGACGCCCTCCATCTCGTCACGGGTGATAAACCCGAACTGGTCCACGCTGTAGACACCGGAGGAGAGGATTCCTTTCACGGTCATCTCCCGGGTCACGCCGTTATTGAAGGTCAGCCGGATGGTGTCGCCGACCTGTGGCCCTCCGAGTGACTCTGACCGGTCTTTACTCCGATCCGCATTCCCTGCAAGGGTCGCTCCGAGCACGATGGAGCCGGCATCATGATCTGAGAGGAACTCACCGTCCCGGACCCGGGAGTGGATCAGGGTCACCTGTTCGTCATATGACGGGGTGAGGGCAACCAGTGTCCCTGCGAGGGTTTTTCCCCGGAAGGAGTAGGTTGCTCCGGTCTGGATCCGTGGTGACGTGGCGAGGACGTCCGGGATCTGATCCACCCTCCGCTGAAGGGAGGATACATTCGTGATATAGACCTCTTCCTCTTCCGGCTCCAGGACAAGGTTCCCATACGAGTAGTCGATGGACTGGGCCTGGTAGTTCACAATAACCCCCGAGATGATGGACGGGAGGAAGACCAGATTAACAAAGACCAGCCCCAGGATTGCGATGGTAAGGAAGAGGGTGAACCGGTTCCCGTTCTGCAGGGTGCGAAGCGCCAGGAAGAAGGAAACCGAAATATTCTGGACAGATATCATTCAGGGACGGTTCCACCGTTTGTACGCGACTGCTGCTGCCCCGGCAAGGAAGATCAGGACGAGAAGAATGATGATACCGTTCCCGTCACGGTCTCTGGCCTGTAGGACGAGGGGTTCTGTGGTGGTGTGGGTCCCGTAATCGTCCGTATACCGGATGGTCAGGTTATACGGGATCTCTCCGGTCTGTGTCGCCGTCAGCGTGAAGACAGCCGGGGCATCCTTATCCGGCTCGATGGTACCGACAAAGGCCTCGGTGATCCCGTCAAACGGGATATCAAGGGATACCCGGACGGATTTTGCATCTCCGCTCCCGGTGTTCTCAATCCTGAGAATCAGGGAGAAGGTGTCACCCACCCGGATCTCCTGGGGGGTGAGCTGATACTTGGAGACTCCCGGCTCACCCTTTCCCAGAACAAGAACACCGATCTCTGCCTCCTGTTCATGCAGCGTGCTATCGGTGGTACGGAACCGGAGAGTGAGCGGAATCTGCAGAATACCGATCGGGATATCAGTGTCGGTCACAAAGGAGAGGTTCAAAAAGGAAGAGTCTCCCGGCCCGATATCCCTTATATAGAACTGTTCAGGGGTGAGGGAGGAGACAGATTGATCAGGAGTATTCACCGAGAGGCTGATGTCATGGGCCCGGGCATCCCCTTCATTGGTCAGGTCAATCCTGATATCAAAGGGCAGTCCGGGCGTGACCTGATCCGGGAGCCTCCGGTCAATCCTGAACGATGGCATCCGGGAGAGGGCAAACGGGGTGTTTACGTTCACCATGACCGGGTATTTCACACTCCCCGAGTCACGGATCCGGATCCAGGCCTCGGGGAAGAAGACCCCCTGACGGGGTGGAGCGGTCAGAAAGAAGGTGAGGTTGAGTGACTGGCCAGGACCAATCTCCCCGACATCCTCATACCACCCGTTCAGAATCTGGAAGTCGGTGCTTTTCATGATCGCTGATTCAATATAGGCATTCACCGGCGTCATGAGCGACTCAGTCACCGGTGCTGATGGTTCAGACCCGGAGGTCAATGAGGAGGTCCGGGATGCCTGCTGTGCAGTATGGGTGAGGGTCACCGTGATCGAGACCGGTTCTGATGGCATGACCACCTGGGGACTGATGGTGTACCCGGTGACCATCACCGTCGGATTCTCGGCGGCTGCGGATGGAAGGAGAAGTCCCCCTGCCACAAGAATGACCAGAAAAAGTAATGTTTTCATGATACCTGGAGAGATACCAGAAGTAGGTCTCCGGTCTATTTCATGATTGTTATAAGGATAGCAGGGATACACACTGCGGCGCCATGAGGCCGGGTATCAGGGGAGAGCGGGGATTTGAGGAGTGGATGAAAAACCTTCTTCCTCTCCAGGGAGGAGACGCGGACCCGAATGAGCCGGCAGGAAGAAAGTTCTTGCACCTGAAGAGCAGATATCAGAAATACGAATATCCGGGATAAATATGAAAATTTCAGGATTTCTACGGCTTCTATGGATGATATCTGCTCTTCTCATCATCTCCCTCTGTCTCCATCCCGGTGCTGCCGCTCCGGACGGGAGTTTTGAGAAGACCGGTAACGCATACCAGTCCCTGGGAGTATCAGGTCAGGGGCAGATCCACATTTCACCGGAACATGCCCCGGACCGGCTCATTGTCAGGTACAATACCGGGAGTGTTAGATCCCAGTCAGCCATGGGTTCTGTACAGGCACTGGCGAATTCAGAGGCAGGAACAAAGGTTGTTAAGGATCACGGGAGAGACGGCGTTTCGGGAATGCAGGTGGTCAGGGTGAGTGATTCGTCACTTGAGGAGGCCATAAAGGCCTACCAGGAGAATCCGGATGTCCTCTATGTTGAGCCTGACTATCTGATTTCTCTCAGCCCGGTCGATGCCTCAGGGACCGGAGGAGAGATGATGGCAACCCAGGCGACGTCAGGTGCATATCCTGATGATCCATCGTACCCCACTCTCTGGGGACTTCAGAATACCGGGCAGAATCCGTTTTACGGGACACCCGGCGCTGATATCCGGGCACGGGATGCATGGGGAGTGACCACCGGGTCGGCAGGAGTCACGGTCGCTGTGATTGACACCGGCGTGGATTACACCCATCCTGATCTTGCCGCAAATATCTGGAGCAACCCAAAAGAGACGGTGAACGGGATTGATGATGACGAAAACGGATATATCGATGATGTGAGAGGATGGAACTTTGTTGCCAGGAGTAATAATCCCCTGGATGACAACGGGCACGGCACTCATTGTGCAGGAACGCTCGCTGCCGTGGGGAATAACGGGGTCGGGGTGAGCGGGGTCACCTGGCGGTCGAAGATCATGCCCCTGAAATTCCTTGACGCGAGGGGAACCGGATACACCTCAGATGCTATCGCCGCGATTCTGTATGCAGACCAGATGGGAGCCAGGATCATCTCGAACTCCTGGGGTGGGATCTCCTCCCAGGCGCTCCGGGATGCGATCGAGTCCTCATCAGCCGTGGTCATCTGTGCGGCAGGGAATACCGGTGCAAATGCAGATATCAGCCCGGTGTATCCGGCAGCTTACCCATCGGGAAATATCATATCAGTCGCAGCAACCGATCCCCGTGATCAGCTGGCTTCGTTCTCGAATTACGGGAGTAGTACCGTGGATCTTGCCGCACCCGGGGTTCAGATATACAGTACGGCACCAGGGGGGAGATATAAGTTCATGAACGGAACATCCATGGCAACACCCTATGTATCAGGGGTTGCCGCTCTCATTGCCTCCCAAAGCTCATCCCTGACCGCAGATCAGATTAAGAGCAGGATCCTGAACGGGTGTGACCGGATGGGGACACTATCAGGGAAGGTTGCAACCGGGGGGCGTCTCAATGCAGCGAAAGCCCTGGGAGTGACTACACCCGTACCGACACCAGTCAACACCATTACCCCAACCAGAACACCAACACCATACCCGACTCCAACCATTACCATCACACCGACCAGGACACCAACACCATACCCGACACCAGTCATCACCATTACCCCAACCAGGACACCAACACCATACCCGACTCCAACCATTACCATCACACCGACCAGGACACCAA
>CAZSVH010000148.1:0-4123 GCA_964610235.1 uncultured Methanospirillum sp.
ACAACATGACCGTCTCCTGGACCTGGCTCAAGCGCTGGAGAAAGAGCGGTATTCTCGACCGGTACAAAGACGCAGGCGTTCTGCTCGAGCAGATGGGCCACCACCACTTCGGCGGTGTTGAGGGTATCCGTCAGGCTGCCTGGTCCTCTGCAGATATCGGCTGCAACATCATGGCAGGAACCCTTGGTGCAGACCTGATCATGTTCGGTCCGATCGAGAACTGTGAAGCCACCGCAACCGCCATGGCATTCACCGATATCGTCCTCGCCGAGACCCTCCGTGAACTCGGTGGCGACATCAAGGCAGAAAAGCATCCGATCAACATGCTGGTCTGACCAGCATCTTTTTTTCGCTCTGATTCACGATATCCGGTCGCCGATAGGCAACCCCGGACTGGTTACCCGTTCCTGGAGGAGAGTATCTCAGAGAGGACCGCTTCTACCTGTATGGTCGCCTCTTTCGCGTGGGTGCAGCAGATGATGCGATCCCCGCTCATCCCCTTCATGCAGAAGAGCCCCTCAACCTCAAGGGTAAAAAGAATCATCCCCGAGAGGTTCTTCTGGGTCAGGACTCCCCGGTCCTGAAGGGTGGGAATAAATGATTCGGGGATATCCTGGTCCAGGTAATACTCTGAGACCACAGAGCCGTCCCTGCAGCGGGAGAGGACCACTGACCTGAGGATCCTCATGCCCTCATCCCTGCCCGCTCACCAGGTTGGGAGAGGTGAATCCTACTCCCCTGCTCCCGGAACCCAGCTGGTACGCTCACCTGAGATCTCCTTCTTCCAGATGGGGACACGGTGCTTGATCTCATCGATCAGGAACCGGGAGGCTTCGTACGCGTTCTCACGGTGGGCGGCAGAGACGATAATGAGGACGATGACCTCCCCGACCTTCATCGGGCCGAACCGGTGGACGATCCTGATCCCGGTCAGATCCCACCGCTCCTCTGCCTCACCGACTATCCTCCCGAGTTCACGTTCTGCCTCGTCCCGGTCGGTCTCCAGGTCGAGCAGATCCATCCCGTCATCCCTGACCGTCCCGGCAAATACAAGGGTTGCACCGCTCTCCGGGCCTGTACCGGCAAATGCCCCGGAGAGATCAATTGGTTCCTCCTGAAGGGTATACATGATATTCCTCGGCTGGATTCCTCCAGTCTCTCCAGAGATCCTCAGATGTTCAGGGTTATATTACCTCCACTCCGGGGCCGGCGACCTGCAGGAGAGGCAGCGACGGATACCCTCCCTGCACCTCTATATCGCAGGCAGGAGAAATGGTATATCACTCTGACCAGAGAGAGAACCGATGGATCTGAACCGACAACTCGCCCGTCTCCGTGATATCCTGATCCGGCATACTCCGTTGCTGATATCCTACTCAGGCGGGGTTGACAGTGCCCTTCTGGCCGTCATCGCCCGGACCACCCCGGGGGTGAAGGTCAGGGGCGTGATCCTGAACGGATCGCATCTTGCTGCAGACGACCTGCAGGAAGCAGTCGCTCTCGCACAGGCCCATGCATTCCCCATAGAGATCCTCCCGTTCGAACCGCTGGATCCCCCGGTGCGGGAGGAGAACCCGCCCGACCGGTGCAGGGTCTGTAAACTCCGGGCATCCGCGATCCTCGCTGATGCCGCCCGCAGACACGGATGCCGGTTCATCGCAGACGGTGTCAATACCTCGGATCTCGCCGAGCACCGGCCTGGGATCGAGGCATCCAGCTCATGCGGGATCATCCATCCCTTCATCATGGCCGGCATCTCCAAGGAGGGGATCCGGGAGATCACCCGGCAGATGGGCCTCCCGTTCTGGAACCGGCCCTCTTCAGCCTGTCTCTTCTCACGGATCCCCTATGGTGAGCCGATCACGGACCAGGCAGTGAGGCAGGTGGAGGCCGCAGAGCGGTTTATGAGGCAGGCCGGGTTCTCCCAGGTCCGGGTGCGTCATCATGGCACCATTGCACGGATAGAAGTGCCTCAGGATGATATCCCCCGGCTCCTCAGGGATGCAGCAGGAATCCTGTCCGGGATCAGGAAGGCCGGGTATGTCTATGTCACCGTGGACCTGCAGGGATACCGGTCCGGCAGCATGGACGAGGTTCTCCCTGAAGAGAGCGGGCCTGCCCGCTCCCCCGGAGAATGAACCGGCATACCCTTTTCACCTCCCCCACACAACGGGAAGGGGAAGATATGCAGCGTTCAGGCAGGGATACGAAGCATCAATCATATCCGGATGAAATCCTGACAGATCCCCCATTCTACTCTCCTCAGTTTGAAGAGTCATACCGGTACATCATCGATGAATACGAGGTGGAACCCCGGCCGATCGCCATCTTTCTCCCGTGTGCGATGAGAAAACCCTACAGCACCAGTCCCAGCCACCGGATCTTCCGGGCGATCATCAGCCGGGTCCTCGACCCGTCAGACTATCACATCGTCATCTTCGGCACCTGCGGGATTCTTCCCGCCGAGCTGGAGGAGATGTATCCCTATACCCATTACCGGTACATGCTCGGGAAGGTGGAGGACGAGGCGATCCTGGCTGACTTTGTCAGGATCGAGACCGGCCGGGTCGCCGGATACCTGGAGAAGACCCGCACAGCATACCAATGCCGGCTCGGATACTGTATCGGGCTCTTTCGGGAGGCCCTTATCAGGGGATCGGACCAGGCAGCGGTCCCGATCGACATCATCTGTCCGACACGGGATCTCATCAGCACGGTCGTCGCCGAGGAGGACTGTCCGTTCCAGGAGGGGAGCCTCTCCATGGATCAGTACCTGGATGAGTTTCACCAGGCCCTGATCACTCTCAAAAAGAGAATATCCTCCTGATCCTCTCCACGCGGCAGGACGTAACGTCGAAAAAACTATACCATCCTGCAGAAAAATGTATCCGGATGCAGATCTGCCGGTACCTCATCCTCCTGCTCCTCCTCTCCCTCGCATTCACCCTCTCCGGGGGATGCACCACCACCCCTTCCTCACTCCCGGCCAACGGGACGACAGTGCCCGTCACCGGGAGCGGCCAGCCCGCAGAGACGGTCCGGCCCTGGACATCCATCCCGGTGACCGATGCCGTGACGGGTACAGAGACGACGATCCATGACCTGGCAGAAGCGGGACAGCCGGTCGTGATGCACACCTTTGCCGTCTGGTGTCCGGCCTGTTCCATGCAGCTCCGGGAGACCCAGAGACTCCTGGGGGAGAACCCGGGCCGGTTCCAGGTTCTCGGCGTGGACATCGATCCCCGGGAGAGCACGGACCTGATCAGGAGTCATATTCAGAAGAACGGGTTTACCGGGATCTATGTCCCGGCACCGGAAGCGTTTACCCGGAGCCTGATGGAGACGGTCGGGTACCAGGTCGTCAGTTCACTCCCCCAGACCGTGATCATCTGCAACCGGACCGTCGTATACATCGGGGACGGGGTCTATCCTGCATCGAGACTGGACCAGATCCTCGCAGAGATCTGCGGACCGGCCCCCGCCGGTTCATCCCCCTGATACCGGGGGGAAGATCTTGATCTCTGACCCGTCCCGGACCGGGGTGGTCAGCCCGCCGGTCTCACGGATACTCACCCCGTCCACGAGGATATTCACGTACCGTTTCAGTCCCCCGTCCTGCATCATCAGGGGGATGAGATCCGGGAACCGGGAGATGAGCTCATCCACCACCGCTCCGGCAGTGGAGAGGGAGGAAGGAAGAAGGAGCTCCCGGGTACCGGCGATCTCACGATAATTTGCATAGAGAAGCACGCTCAGACTCATACCTGATCCTATGATTTTTTCTCCAGGCAGATACCTCTATTCCCCGATCCCCTGCAGTGAGCATGCCCGGCAGGCAGGATCGCGGCAGACCGGGAACTCGTGAAACTCCATGTACTCCCCGTCCACGAGGATCATCCGGTTCGTCAGGAGGCTGCCGGTGCCGGTGAGCAGCTTGACCGCTTCTGCTGCCTGCAGACTCCCGATCACCCCGGCGACGGCCCCGAGGACCGGGACCGTCTCCTGTGGGGGTGCCTCAGGGACCATGCACTCCAGACAGCCGGTCTTCCCCGGAATCAGGGTGGTAATCCTCCCCTCCAGCCCCCGCACCGATCCATGGATGAGCGGGAGACCCAGGACAAGC
>CAZSVH010000149.1:0-4123 GCA_964610235.1 uncultured Methanospirillum sp.
TGCACAACGTAATAGCAATAAAGAATCGTGCGCTATTCCAGGCAGCAGTCCCGCCGGTCAGGCTGTCAGGGGGAAGCACGGCTCTTCCATCAGACCCGGGGCCGTATGAAACTGGAGAAAAATGGCATCGTAGCAGCCACCTTTGTCATCTGTTTCGTGGTACTTCTGTTGTTCAGCCTGCTGACCTCAGGGTTCAGAGTTGATATCAAGGGGATTGTGGTTGCGATCTACTTCTCACTCTGGGTCGCCGCTGCGGCGTTTGTTATTCTCACGTTTATCATCCCGTTTATCCAGGAGAAGCGTGAGGAGCAGAAGACGAAGAAGACCCAGCCAGGCCAGGGTCCGGGTGCGGTTCCCACTCCGTTCCGGTCTCCCCGCTCCGGTCTTCCCGTCAGGGAACGGATCGCTGCGTATGTCGCCGAACGGCGGCGTGAAGACGGTCTGCCCGCTCCGGAGCCGATCCGTCCGTCCCGTGCGGGAACCGGAGTTGCACAGTCTCCGGCAGCATCCGTCTCTGCGTCAGTTGCCCCGGCTGTCACCTCTGCCGGGGATGCAGAGGGAGGTGATCTTGGCAATATTCCGCTTCCTGATGATTTCGGTACCATGGACGGAACATCAGGTGACATGGGAAGCCTCCCCGGTCTGGATGATGATGATCTCGGTGATCTCGGCGGATTCTCAGAGGATGACGATCTCTCTGGCGGGTATGGGGATGCCGGCCCTGGTTCTGCCCCGGAGATCGGAGAGGACCTGGAACTGCCCTCCCCTTCCTCCCCGGCTGATGATCTTCCTGATGGTGGTCTTCCCGGATTTGACGGGGACCTTGAGCCTGATATGGGTGAATCTGACCTGATGACTGATGACGGGATGATGGATATGTCAGGGGATGATATCCTCACCATCGATGAGGATACCTCATCTCCCTCTCCATCCGGGGGCGGGCTCTCAGAGGAGGGTCTCCCCGATCTGGACGGTGATCTCGAACCGGATATCCTTGACACCGATCTCTCTGGTGACGAAGACTTTGGGGATATCGAGTTCATGGACCTTGAACCCGATGAGCCGAAGAAGGAGAAGAAGTAATCGATGCTGAAGACCCGGGGGAAACCATCTAAACCCCGGGTAGCAACCTGTACTGAATGAATCGCTTCATCATCTTCCTGCTGCTTCTCATCGGATGCAGCATCTCTTCATGCCAGGCTGCAGTCAGTCCCTGGTCAGACCTCATCATCACCGAGATATCAGCACCGGTCACCGGGTCGGCCGGGCATCCGTATGCGGTGAATGTCTCGGTCGAAAACCAGGGGAATGTCACCTCCGGCCTGGTCTCTGTCGGTTTTTATCTCTCTGATGATGATCAGCTCACCCGGGAAGATACGTTCATCCAGGTCGCAACCGGGGATCCGATATCGTGGGGGACGGGGACCCGCCTCCCGTCGATCGAGACGCTTCCCCCCGGGATTGCCCCTGGCCGGTACCATCTCTTTGCCTTTGTCGAGGATCATGGGGGAGATGAGCAGAACATTCAGAACAATATCGCGATGCTTCCGGCCCTGGTGACTATCCGGGCCGGAAAACTTCCTGATCCGGCGGCCTTTGCATCCCGGACTGCTGAACTGATCTATGAGATGAGTAACCATGAACGGGAGGGCCAGGGGCTTTCTCCGCTTGCCTGGGATGAGGATCTGGCCCTGCTTGCCCGTACCTACTCAGATCGGATGGTGGCGGATGACTTCTTCAGCCATACCGATCCTGACGGGAATGACCAGTCTGATCGTGCCCGTGCTGCCGGGTATCCGGCGGTGAAGGATATTGACGGGGGTCAGCGGCTCGGGGTATCAGAGAATATTGCCTATATCGGGACCGGGAACGTTGCCGGGTACGGATACGTGGACCCGACCGATCCCGGGTCAGTCGCCACCGCCCTCATGGACGGGTGGATGAAGAGTCCGGGTCACCGGTCCAATATCCTTGATCATCTCGCTGATCGTACCGGGACTGCTCTGGCCTGGGACGGGGAGTACTGGTATGCAACGCAGGAATTCTTCTGATCAGCCTGAGCAGAAAGCCGGCATTTTCATATGTGATGAGTGATTACGAAGAGCTACACTTCTCCATCCTGGAGCAGGTGTTCGGTGATTCATGAATTCCCCATCTCCCGGAGCGGACAGCCGGGTGTCCGGCAGAATACCTCCTCCGGGATCGCAGTCAGTACTGGTACACGGCCCGGACGGATCCCTTTGTGCCGCCGATCTGGTTTCATTCCTCACCCCCTCCCCGGCTCCTGTCTTCTCTGTGGTATCTGAACGGTATCCTCCCATGGTTGCCGATGCCTTCCCCGGGCTGATCAGCGTCATCCCCCTGCCGGGTGACTCTTTCTCTGCCCTCATCCCCGCCGATGAGGGGACGGCGGTCAGGGTGACGATTTGCCGGCTCGATTCCGGGTTCCTCGTGGTATGGGGCGGGGTCGTCTCCGGGATTGGTGAGAGGGGTGAGATTCGCGAATCCGGCTCTCTGGATCCGGTCACCGTTCTTGATTCCTCCTTTCGGATCCTCCCGTCAGCCCGATCAGCCTTCCTCTTCCTCGGGTATCCGGCAGATGACCTCCGGGGTCTCTCTCTTCTCTCCCTGCTCCACCCTGAGGATCATCACCGGGTCGGGTCCGCTCTCCAGGCTCTCTCCCGTGCCCAGGGGACACACCGGGTCCGGTACCGGATCCGGCACCGCGAAGGCGGATACTCCTGGGTCGAATCAGTCTTTTCTCCCCGTTTTCACCCGGACGGGTCATTATCCCATATCAGGGGTTCCGTCTGCGGGGTCGATGACCTGGTACGGGAGGGGATGGCGTTGCAACGGGCGAATACCACCCTCTCCCTTCTCAGCGGGTATACCCGTCATGATATCATGAACCAGATCACCGGCCTGATCGGGTACCTTGAGATCCTGGGAGAGACGGTGGAAGATGAGGATGCAGAGCGACTGATCACCAAGGAGATGGATATCGTCTCCCGGGTCCGGTACCTTGCTGATATCACCCGTGAGTATGACGGGCTCGGCGGGTCTTCCCCCGGATTCATCGACGTGGATGCGGTCGTCTACAAGGTTATGGGTCGGGCAGCGTTCTCGGGGAAGATTGCGGTTCATCGGCAGGTGGGTGGTCTCTTTGTGTATGCAGACCGGATGTTTGAGCAGGCGATCCTGATGCTTCTGGAGAACAGCCTCCAGCACGGGGGAGACGGGGTGGTGGTGAGGTTCTCATACCATGTGCACGAGGAGGAACTGATCCTGGTCATGGATGACTCGGGTCCGGGGATTCCTGAACATGAGAAGGGGAAGATCTTCAGCAGAACATACCCGGGTCGTCGTGGATACGGGTTGTTCCTCGTCTCCTCGATCCTTGACATAACCGGCATCCGGATCCGGGAGACCGGGACCGAAGGGACGGGTGCACGGTTTGAGATTCTGGTTCCTGCAGACGGGTACCGGATCACCTCTGCCGGTCCCTGACCGGTCCGGCCATCACTTCAGGCCCGGGAGATCCATGAGGTCAGAAAACCGGTCAAGGGTGAAGTGAGGGGTGATATCGGGTCTGTCCAGGTGGTACCAGTCACCATACCGGCAGAAGATGGTGGTCAGCCCGAGTTCCAGACCCGGGACGATCTCGCGGAGGAGTGAGTCTCCGACCACCCAGGTCCGTTCCGGGTCTGCATCGAGTTCCTGCATTGCCATCAGGAACGGGGTGTGATCCGGCTTCCTCTTCCCTGACCGGTCTGGCGTGACCAGTGTCCTGATAACGCGATCAAGCCCGGTCTTCTCCATTCTTCTGAGAGCATGGCTGCTATGGGCATCGGTGACGATAGCGACCCTGATTCCCTCACTGATGAGGGCGGTCAGGATACCGGTCACCCCGGGATAAAGGTTGATTGTCTCCAGTTTGACCGATTCGAAGACTTCTGCTGCCTCCTCCTCGATCTCCCGCGTGTATACTCTGGTATCCTTCAGATAATCCCCGATATGGGCGGTGTCTTCAAAGTGATGGACCGGCCGGCGGAAGTACTCAAAGAGTTCTTCTGCATCGCCTGAGCCGATCGTCTCTATTGCTGCACGGCAGGCTGCCTTTTTT
>CAZSVH010000150.1:0-4066 GCA_964610235.1 uncultured Methanospirillum sp.
TTAACCGCCAGAACGGTTCCCGAGCCCGGTCCGTCAGCCGAGAGGACGAGTGCCTCTTCCAGGTACCTCTGGGCCAGCCCGATGAGGACCATCAGGAGATCGGCGATCCCTTCCCCGGTATGCGCGCTGACCGGGACGATGGCCAGGGTCCGGGCGAAGTCATCCACCCGGTCAAACCGCTCTGATGAGAAGCCGTGTTCGGCCAGGGAACCGACGATCTCGTAGGTTTTCTTCTCGAGAAGATCTCTGACCCGCTGGCTCTGTTTCGAGAAGCTGGAGAGAAAGGTCTCGTCCGGGTGTGTTCTCCAGCCTGAGAGGCGGTCGACTTTGGTCGCTGCCATTACGAACGGTGTACGGCACCCCCGGAGGATCTGCAGGGCTTCGATCGTCTGGGGTTTGAATCCGTCGGTGATGTCAACGACGACGATCGCGAGGTCTGCCAGGGCTCCGCCCCGTGCCCTGAGCGTGGTGAAGGAGTGATGACCCGGGGTATCGATGAAGAGGAGACCGGGGATGTTAATCTTCAGGTTCTTAATGGCTCCTCCCATGGCGATGATCGTCTCGATCGGAACAACGGTTGCCCCGATATGCTGGGTGATCGCCCCGGCTTCCCCGGTCACCACCGATGATCCCCGGATCCTGTCAAGGAGCGAGGTCTTCCCATGGTCCACGTGCCCGAGGACACAGACGATCGGGGTCCGGATCTTCGGGCCATCACTGGAACCCTGGCTCTTCTTATCTGATTTTTTTGCCATCGCTGCACCCCGGGGGTAGGCCCTGATTCCGGTCACCTGACCCGGAACTGATATTCCCTATTCTGACGGCCTGAGTGACTATACATGAGAGGTGCTCTCTAATAATGATTCACAACCCGGGATGGTGACCCCCCCGGCGATGCCGGATCCATCTCCCCCGGTCTGCTGGCTGAACGCCCATGAAAAAGGATAGTTTCAAATGGAATTCTGAGTAACATGAAAGGTGCATTTGCCTGGGTGGGGTAATGGTCATCCTAAGGGATTGTGGTTCCCTCGATCTGGGTTCGATTCCCGGTCCAGGCCTGCAGAATCAGCAGTGATTCTTCTCTCTCTTTTCAAGCTTCTCTGATTGGTACTCCCGGGTCTCTCCCGGTCTCCTGGAACCTGAGAGACCGGGTATCCGGAATCGCCCTTATAATGCTGTATCCTGGCCGGATGCCATCCAGGCAGTATAGCCCCCTGCAACCAGGGAGAGCTGGGGGATGCCGCTTCTCTTCAGGATACTGCAGGCGATCGAGGCCCGTGCCCCGGTTCCGCAGATTACGACGATATGGCGTGATTTATCCAGTTCAGCGTACCGTGACCTGAGGTCAGGCCAGGGGATGTTCACTGCTCCGGGGATATGATACCCCTGGAACTCCCCGGCCATCCGGACGTCCAGGACCAGGGGGGATGGCCCTTTCATCAGGGACCCCAGCTGCCTCGCGGTGATGACCGGCACCCGGTCCGACTCGTACCCGGCTGATGCCCATCCCTGCACTCCCCCGGAGAGGAACCCGTCAACCTGGTCGATCCCCACACGACGGAGGAGGAGGGCGGCCTCCTCTGCCTGGGAACGGGGATACCCGGTCAGGATCAGGTGCCGGTCAGGGTCCAGGGCCCATCCTGCGAAGGTTGAAAAGTTGACCCGCATGTCCAGGTTCCAGCTGCCAGGGATATGCATCCCGCAGAAGGCATCATATGGGCGGATATCGACCAGATCCGTCTCACCCCTGTCTATCCGCTCCTTCACCCGGGCAGGATTGAATTCCTGGAGCGGGGGGAGATCTGAGAGGAGGGCCGGACCTTTCCGGTTGATTCCTGAGCACCGGCTGAAGTGATCCGGGGCTGCCGGCATCCCGGTAGTGAGCCGGGTGATGAACTCTTCCCGTTCCGGGATGGCAAGAGCCGGGTTGTATCTCCGCTCGTATCCGATGGTGCTCCACTGTTTTGCAGATATGGATCGGCCACAGAGGGATCCTGCCCCGTGGGCCGGGAAGACTTCGCAGTGATCCGGGAGGGAGAGGAGTTTCTCATGAAGACTGGTAAAGAGAGCTGAGGCGAGCTCGCGGGCGGCATCAGGGAAGAGGTCCGGTCTTCCGACATCACCGACGAAGAGGGTATCTCCGCAGAAGACCGCTGCCGGCGTATCTCCCCTGCTCAGGTGGGTCAGCACATAGGAGACATGCTCAGGGGTGTGCCCCGGGGTCTCGAGGACCGAGATTGAGAGATCATCCATGGTGATCTCTGTCCCCTCGCGGACCGGGATATGGGGAAAGAGCCCGTTCGCTGTCTCAGGGAGGTATATCGGGGCCCCGGTGGCAGTCGCGAGGTCTCCGTGTCCGGAGAGAAAATCCGCATGGAGATGGGTCAGCAGAATCCCGGCGACCTTCATCCCCTCCTCTGCCGCTGCGATGGTGTACCGGTCAGTATCCCGGGACGGATCAACGATCAGGCATGACCCTGTCCCCCCGATAAGGTAAGAGGTGTGGGCGATTCCGGGTATGAAGAACGACCTGATGATCATGGTATCTCCGATACCAGAAGGTATACTTCAGAGTATTTCTAGTCTGGTGACGGATTTCTCTGTGCGGCTGCCTGAGGCGGGTGATCCCCCGATGACCGTAATATCATCGTGAGACAGGCCATACAGCCGGTACACAGCCTGATCAACGAGATCCCGGGCAGCGTGTATCTGCCTGAGTATCCGGTCCCGGTCATGTCCGGTCCGGGCCCGCTTCGCCAGCCCTGCCAGGAAGATCAATCTGCCGACCCCCTCCTCAACCCGGGAGTGGAGCAGGGTCTCTTCCTCATGGTAAGGATCCACCGCTCTGACCGGGATCTGCCGGATCCTGCAGAAGAGATCAGGGTCGTCCTGCGTCATTCTCCGGGTGATGATCTGCAGGTACCAGGCAGGGAGGGAGGAGGAGAGGACTCCGATCAGGTAGGGATCCCAGCCCGGAATGACCGCCTGGGCAGAGGGTCCGGGCCTGTCACCGAGAGAGACCTGGAGGGAGGATCCGTTCCAGTGCAGGGATGTCCAGCGGCCGGAAGGCGTATCAGGGATCCCTTCAGGGAGTGCGGGATAGATCTCGGTGAAGACATACTCTCCAAGCGGGATCTGATCCCGCAGAATCCGGGCGAGGATCCGCTCTTCCCGGGGATCATGCAGCCTCCACCCTCCCTCGCGGGGGAGTTCACCTGCGGAGAGGGGATAGGAGCGGATCTGCAGGTTGTCCTCCCCTTCCCGTCTGATGATCCGGACGGTCAGGACCGGTTCCCCTCTCTTCCTGACACAGAGAACCGATGAGCCGTCCTGCCCCTTCTCACGCGGTTCATCCTCCCTGATCAGAACCGATGCCGGGAGTGATCCGGCAACCCATCGTCTGAATCCCCGGTATGCATCATCAGAGAGCCATCCGGCCGGCATGCCAATGATGGAGGCCCCGTCATCAGTGATGAGATCCGCTGCGGCTTCAGTCAGGAGGGCCGGAGCAGCGATGCCTCCCTGATAGGAGCGGTACCGTCGGGTGAGGTATGCCGTCACCGCGGGGATGGTTGGCAGGGGGGTGGGAGGAGGCAGGGAGATGATCAGGGAGAACCTGCACGGGGAATGAAGAGATCCGGGGTCCAGGGGATGGAGGCGGCGAAGGCTGGGGTAGCCTGCCTGCCGGGAGAAGAACTCCTCCTCAAGATCCGGGCGGTACAGAATATTACCTGCCCGGATATGATCCTCCAGTGCCATGAACGGGTACCTGAGTGAATGCCCGGTGAGCTGATTATCCCGGTTCTCCCCGGTCAGGATCCAGCCTGCCACCACGCAGCGGATCATGGCAGCATGTACTGGTGACGGAGTGGTTGCGTGCACGAGTTCACCGGCACGGATGAGCCGCGATATCACCGTGTTTTGGTCTTCTGATGCTTCCCCGGTATACCCGGCCAGCTCCAGGGAGCGGCCGATGATCTCCCCGGCTCCGGCCGCCGGATCATACAGCCTCTCCACGCGGGTCGTGCAGAAATGCCGGGTGATGATCCGGGTGATCCACCGGCCG
>CAZSVH010000151.1:0-3868 GCA_964610235.1 uncultured Methanospirillum sp.
ACGATGACGTTCTTAGTGACACCACAGAGGATATCAGCCTCATGGGCGACCGCTGCATCGAGCAGGTGGTTGACGGTCACTTCAAAGGCTGCACGGGAGAGGACACTCTCCTTCTCCCCGGCAATGCCGTGACGACCAATCTGCTTGACCTCTCCTTCCATACACATCATATCAGCAACGAGCATAATATGACGCACATCAACCATGATACCCTGCTCCCCGAGGGTGGCAAGTGCCTCGTTGATGATGGCATTGCGGGCAGCCTCTATCCCGAGAACCTGGGAGATCTCGTTGATGTTGTTGGTCCGGGTCCGGGTGGTGTCCACGCCCCTCACCGCAAAGACGTCCTTCAGGTTTGATCCTTCGGTGTAGAGGATGTACTCACCAGACTCTTTCCTGACGACCACCCGCTCGATATCATCGATCCCCTGGACGATCACGTTCCTGACATGCTCCTTGAGCTGGAAGAGGTTCTGGTAACTCCCCCGGTCTTTGGGCAGGAAGATAAGAGTTCCTTCCTTCCGAAGCTCGGGGTTGGGATCGATGTCAAAGTCACGGTAGTGGCGGCGGTCCCGGATCTTCTTAGGGGCCGCATCAAGGATGTCCTCGATCGCGATCTTCCGCTTGTCACAGACCTGCCGGTTCAGATGCACAACGATCTGCATGTTCGCCATGTCGGTCGTGATATCCCCGAACTCCTGCAGGGGAGCCGCCTCAATATGCCAGGAGACCTGCCGTGCCTTGTCACGATCGGTCGCATACCCCTCCCGCAGATGGATAGTCATCGTCGGTGTCGATGGCTCCTTGCGTGCATCCATGATCTCAATGAGACGGGGAAGCCCGAGAGTAACGTTAATCTCAGCCACTCCCGCGTAGTGGAAGGTACGCATGGTCATCTGGGTACCGGGTTCACCGATTGACTGGGCAGCAATGATGCCCACTGCTTCACAGGGCTCGATCCGGGTGTGCCGGTACTCCTTGACCACCTGGGCCATGATCTTGCCGAACTGCTCATCCGTGATGATCCTGCCGGGATCATCGATCCCCTCGGTCTCCCGCTTGATGACGATCCGGGCAAGGGTGGTATTGGTCCGGTGCGGGGTGTTCGGCTCGAGGATGGCAAAGAACCGGTCATTGACCCGGGAGAGTGACTCAGGGTACTCAGCAAGCTGGGTAATACTCGGGAGATGATCCCGCAGAAGCGCCCTGAATCTGTCCTGCTGGAACCGGTCAAGGGCATCAAACCGGGCTCCATCGACCCAGTCGGGAATCTGCATCTCTTCAACCGGTTCTTCCCTCCGCACCGGGAAATCCCCTTTTCCAAGGTCTGCCGAGAGCGGAAAGGCTCCGGTCAGCCAGGATTCAAAGGACCCCTGTTTCAGCTGCTCGGTCAGAAAGACCGTGTACTGCTTCTGCGTCAGTCTGAACCCGGGATTCTCTTCCTTCTTGATATCCTTGATACGATCTTTGAGGATCTTCGCGACCTTCTCGGGAATGTCACCGATCTTCTCAACCGTCAGGATATGGTCGGTGAAGAACTCCCGCACCTCGATAGACTTCTTGTCCTGGTTCGTCAGCCTGGCTTTGCGGATCGGCGTGATGATGATCTCGCCTTCGACTCCGGGGATCCCGGATTTATCCTCCTCTTCCTGGACGAGTGTCAGGGGAGTAAACCGGTCATGAAGCCATTCATAGAACTTCTCGGCATGGATCAACTCTTCCATCCGGGCGATGAAGGCCACATCATCAAGGAGGAAATCTTCTGCCCCTTCCTCCTTCATCATGAACTCAACCATCTCCATGAGAATCTCACGGATATGATCCGGGACATCGTCCGGGAACCGTTTCTTCACCCGGTGTTCTTCAAAGTACTTGATGACCACCTTTGCCGCTTCCACGGTGATACTCGGAAGATCGTCCATCAGATCTCCTCCTTGAGAATATTGCCCACAATCCCCTCGACATCAACCGGCTCACCGAATGAACTCTTCATCGCATCGGTGGAGTCTTCTCCGTACTCAAACTGGATGATCCGGCCACCTGTGGTCCGGACCGTCATGTCATACGCAACCTTGAGATCCTGCAGCGCGTTGATCATACGCCGCTGGAGATACCCGGACTGCGATGTCCTGACTGCCGTATCCACCAGACCCTCACGCCCTCCGATAGCATGGAAGAAGAACTCGGTCGGGTTGAGACCGGACTTGTAACTGTTCATGACAAACCCGTGAGCCATTGCGCCCCGGTCATCCTTCCTGAAGTGCGGAAGGGTCCGATCCTCGTACCCTCGCATAATCCGCTCTCCTCGCACTGCCTGCTGGCCGACACATCCTGCCATCTGGGTCAGGTTCAGCATCGAACCCCTGGCCCCGGAGACTGCCATGACCACGGCAGAGTTGGAGAGACCCAGGTGACGACCGGCAATCTCTCCGGTGTTATCACGGGCTTTTCCGAGAACCTGCATGATCTGCATCTCAAGGGTCTCTTCCGGAGTCCGGCCCGGCATCGGTTCGAGCTGGCCGTCCTCGAAGATCTTAATCCTCCGCTCGACGTCCTCTGCAGCCTGCGCGAGTACCTCGCGGATCTGCCCGTAATCGCTCTTGGAGAGATCCTCGTCATCAATCCCGAAGGTGAACCCGTCGAACATGATGGCCCGGATGGAGAGGCGGGTCATGTCATCGATGAACTGGGCAGCCCGGGCATACCCGTACTGCCTGATGATCCGGTGAACGATCGCACCGTCGAACGCACCGACTGCTTTCTTGTCAATGGTCCCGGAGAGGAGTTCTCCGTCACGGATCTGCACGTATGCATCACGGTCACAACCGGTTCTGAGACACGTCTCGCAGTTCTTACACGAGGATGCCTGGAAGACCATGTTAAGATCGTCAGGGAGGATACGGGAGAAGATCTGCTTGTTGCTCCATAACTCCACCCCGTCCTCGACTTTCCCGGGGGCGCCGAGCCGGTCGACCCGGTTGTTCTTGATCATGTCGATGGCATCGGTCTTGGTGAACCACCGGACGGTATGCGTCAGGATAAAGATACCGGAGATGTGGTCATGGATACCCCCGATGATCGGTCCGCCGAACCGCGGGGAGAGAATATTCTCCTGCACACTCGCCAGAAGGGCGGCCTCAGCCCGTGCCTCCTCGGTCTGGGGGATATGCAGGTTCATCTCATCCCCGTCAAAATCTGCGTTGTACGGGGGGCAGACGGCCGGGTTGAGCCTGAACGTCTTCCCGTCCATCAGCCTGACCCAGTGGGCCATAATCGACATCCGGTGCAGCGATGGCTGACGGTTAAAGAGCACGATGTCCGCGTCACGCAGGTGACGTTCGACAATCCACCCGGGTTCGAGCTGTTCAGAGACGAACTCGAGGTTCCCGTCCTCTGCTCCGGTTCCCCTGACCAGCCGGATCCTCCGCTTGTCAGGCCGGATCACGTAGTTCGCCCCGCAGGGACTCTTCATGGACGGACGATCCGGTCCGATTTTGACGATCTGACGGAGTTCGTCGATATTGTAGATGGTTGCCTGGACCGGGATGGTCATCTCGTTGGCGATCTTGAGCGGGATACCAACCTCGTTCACCGAGAGATTCGGATCAGGGGAGATGACGGTACGGGATGAGAAATTCACACGCTTTCCGGAGAGAGAACCTCTGAAACGCCCGTCTTTCCCCTTGAGACGCTGGGAGAGAGTCTTTAAGGGTCGTCCTGACCGGTGACGGGCAGGCGGACACCCGGCGACCTCGTTGTCCATGTAGGTGGTGACAGGGTACTGGAGGAGTTCCCAGAGATCCTCGATGATCAGCTGGGGCGCGCCGGCATCCTGCATGCGCGCTTCAGTCCAGCCACTCGACACAGT
>CAZSVH010000152.1:0-3858 GCA_964610235.1 uncultured Methanospirillum sp.
CGCCATATCATGCTGCCCTCTCCCTGACAGCGCCATCCCCCGGTAGTACCAGTACTCGGTGTTGGCAGGCTCCAGTTCTATTGCCTTGAAGAAAGACCGCACCGCCTCATCATAATCGCCCATCATGTAACTGGTCCGCCCTTTCCAAAACCATGCCCGGGAGTAGTCAGGTTTCATCCTGATGGCTGCGGTGAATGCATCAATCGCATCCTTGTATCTGACCATCTCAA
This sequence comes from uncultured Methanospirillum sp., assembly GCA_964610235.1. Lineage (GTDB taxonomy): Archaea > Halobacteriota > Methanomicrobia > Methanomicrobiales > Methanospirillaceae > Methanospirillum. The sequence continues at coordinate 231 of CAZSVH010000152.1, forward strand.
AGAGGGAGAGGCCCTTGAGATAGTAGAGTTCGCTGTTATTGGGCTGCAGGCGGATAGCCTGGTCGTATGAACCGATTGCTTCCGAGTATCTGCCGCTCCGGAACTCATCATCACCCTTTGCTTTCCACTCCCCGGTACTCATGCATCCGCAGGTAAGGATGGCCAGGAGCAGGAGTATGAGGATACAGCATACACCGGTGTGATGAACCGGGAAGAAGCGGATAATCATGGGTGATGAATACTGTACTCATCTTTGTCTGCAGCCCATATGAGGCTGTCTCTCTGGGAATTTGAGAAAAAAAGATTATTCGTAGAGATACTGCTCATCAATCCGGGTATAGGATGCGATCTCCGCGGGTGCGAAGTGAATCCCGATCTCCCGCTGAGCCGTCTCCACCGAGTCAGAGCCGTGAATCACGTTCATCCCGATCTCAAGGGCATAATCACCACGTATCGTTCCAGGAGATGCCCCGGCCGGATTGGTCGCTCCGATCATGTCCCTGCTGATCTTCACGATATCCTTTCCGGCAAAGACCATCAGGAAACACGGACCACTGGTAATATACGCCTTCAGGCCCGGGAAGAACGGTTTGCTCACATGTTCGGCGTAATGTTCCATCACCCGTGACTCAGGAAGTTTCTCAAACTTCGCTGCCACGAGCTTGAACCCGCGACGCTCAAACCGGGAGATGATCTCACCAACGAGGCCGCGCTGGACACCGTCTGGTTTGACCATCAGGAAGGTCTGCTCCATTCCTTACTCCTTGCCCATCGCCTTGCGGCCGGCTGCGGTCCAGGCTACCCGGCGGGGAATCCGTCCGAGTTTGTAGTTCTTCTGGCATTTGGTGCTGCAGAAGTAGAAGATCTGCCCGTCCTTGCGGACAAACATCTTTCCGGTTCCTGGTTCCATCCCCTCGCCACAAAACGAACAGACATGTGATTGCATCACCGCGTTCACCTCCGTGAGAGTTTCTTTGCCTCACGCTCAGTCTCAAGGAGCATAAGGACATCCCCTTCCCGGATGGGGCCGACCGTATTCCTGGTAATTATTCGTCCCTTGTTGGGTCCGTCAAGGATCCGGCACTTGACCTGCATGGCTTCACCATGCATGCCCGTTGAGCCGATCACCTCGATCACTTCGGCGGGCGTTCCGTCAGACATGACACTCACTCGGCCTTAAGGGCAGCAATCTGTCCAGCAATCTCGTCAACGATCTCTTTCGCCTTCCCGGGTTTCACCACGGCAGCAGCAGCAGAACCGACTTCGAGTCCGCATGCGGCTCCGATATCGTTCTGTTTGGAGACGAAGATGTACGGAACCTTCTTCTCTTCGCAGAGGGGTCCGAGGTGCATCACGATCTCGGCCGGCTCAACGTCGGCACCGATGAGAACCAGCTGGGCGATTCCGCGCTCTACCGCCTTGGTCGCCTCGTTGGAGCCCTTCTTGATCTTTCCGGTCTCGCGTGCGCTCTCCACAGCCTCAAGTGCCTTGTTCTGAATCTCTTCAGAAACTTCAAAGGTAACGTAGTTTGCCATATTTAACCTCATTCAGGAGGACTTCAGTCTCTCCGTCATCACTCATCAGTACGTGACGAATGTGCCATAAAATTACGAGAAGAGAGGGAATAAAGGTTTTCACGGATCCGGATCCCGGGTGATCTGACTTGGATCATGATACCCGGTATATCGTCACGGTCCCGTGGCGGAAAACCGGGGTAAGACCGGTGGCAGGGAGATGCACGTCGTAGCGTTCCTCCTCTGGTTCACCGAGATAGAGCAGATCGGCTCCGTACTTCTTCATCAGGCTGACAGAACGCAGGGGATCCTCATAAATCGCCTCCAGATCAGCAGTCCGCTCTCCGTACCAGCCGGGAGGATAGTCCTGCCGCCACATCATCTCATGGAATGGCCAGCCCAGGATGGCAGGGATTCCGGTAAATGATGATATTCGCGAGTAGTAATGGTAATCCCCGTCTTCTGCCTCAGCCAGGGTGAGAGGACCGGCCTGACCGCGCAACCAGGTGACTGCTGCCAGATCATCAGGATGATAGACCGAGAGCCAGGCCAGGCCATCGAGCGTCGGGGTATGGAGTCCGGACTGGGATGCGGTGACGATGGCGGGTGATACGAGCAGGGCGACAAGGAACAGGCAGATCAGGCAATCACCTGCCAGTGCCGTCCCTGGTTTTTGCCCGAAGATACGGGTCAGCAGCGACCCGGACATCGCGGCGGCGGCCATGCTGAAGAAGAGCCAGGCGGTGATGGAGAGCTTGAAGACCGTGTTCATCCGGAAATACTGATCCCCCATATTATCCTTGAGATAGAGGAGTTCACAAAAGATGAGGATCACCAGTCCGGTACCGGCAAAGAGGTCTCCGGCACCTTCCCTCCGGATCATTACTCCCAGGAGAAGCACCATCGCGATCCCGGCTGCCCAGTACCCGCAGACACAGAGGATCCCTCCCGGGATGAGAATCCAGGGGGCCCGACTCAGGACGGGTGCCAGGGATATGAGGAAGATCACCAGAAACCACCCATGCACCAGGAAGAAGGATGAGAGGGTACTGGGGGTTGTCACCAGTCCAATCCCCTCAACCCCCTGAGTCTTCATCGCCAGGTAGAACGGCAGATAACAGAGAATACCAAGGGACGGTACCAGCACCAGGTAGGCGGCAGCCCCGCGGAGTGGTGAGAGGAGTCCGTCACGGTGAGGCTCTTTCAGATCAGGCAACAGGGATCCGGCGACCCGGGCGACGGTCTGAGGGACTGAGAATACCGGAGAAAGACCGGCAGGAGAGGGATTGGCCGATCCCAGGACCAGGAAGAGGCCGGTCAGGATGATCAGGGGGGCCTGGACGAGAATGTCCCACGAGTTGGTGGGTGGAACAGAACCCAGTGCCAGGGCGGTGGAAAGGATGAGAAGCAGCCGCGATCGGGGGGCCAGAACCGTCCACCGGGTGAGAGCGAGGGTGATCAGGAGGATGAGCAGGGTCTGCGGGAAGATATCCAGCACATGAGCGTGAACATCCCCGAATATGAAGGAGAAGAGGGGGTATTCATTAATGGTCCCTTCAATCACCCGGGTGCTGTTCCAGAGCAGGGTGTTCCAGGGTGTCTGTGAGACCAGCAGACCCAGAAATGCCGGATTGACCAGGAAGAGAAAGAGAACCGGAAGCAGGCGAAACCGGGTGAGGAGCAGGTGCCCGGCCCCGTACAGGTTCACGGCAGCGAGGGCGGCGATCGTGGGAAGGGCAATGGTAAAGAGATAGTGCGAGGGAACATGAGCAGTGAGTCCCAGGGAGGCGAGCATCCAGTGACCAAGGTAGTAGTAGACCGAGAGGTCACCACCGCTGAACCATGGGTCCAGAGGAGGAATAACCGGTGTCCGCATCATGGAAGCGATAAACCCGTGATCCATGAACTTTTCTGCATGGTTGATGTCCGGGCTGTAGAGACGCACTGCCATCATTGCAAAAAAAACCAGGAAGAACAGGGCGTACGTCCTCCATTCAGATCGCATGGTCCGGAGGAGAGAGCGGATCCCCCGCTCTCCGTCAGACCCTGCTCCCCACAGGAGACTCCCGATGAAGAGGAGCATGAAGGGGAGCAGGGAGAGGAAGAGGGGGAGG
>CAZSVH010000153.1:0-3618 GCA_964610235.1 uncultured Methanospirillum sp.
AGCATCCGTGCCGAGAGTTTCTCAAAGTCATCAGAGAGGACACAGCTCCCTTTCTTCACGCATTTCAGGCATGCCCGGCAGGGGGAGATCTTCATCGAGCCCAGGGAGTAATACCGGTTCTTTCCGCCTGATTCTCCGGCCTTTTTCAGTTCGTCTCCGATCGACCTGATGATCGCCTCGGTATTTCCGTTCTTTCTCGGACTCGCACAGACTGATACTATTTTCATCCAGGTTCACCTCTGGTGTCAGGGCGCAGGCTGCCGGCAGGAAGCCTGCATGCATCGCAGAACCCGGGAAAGCCGGATCCTGGCATGCCGATCCCCCCCGGGGTTATTCATCCCCCGGCACGGTCCCCCATGCGGGAGAAATCCGCGATCTCTCCCTGCAACGCCGTGTAGTAATACTTATCACGGAGCATTAAAGCGTTTGCCCCCGGTCTGAGCCCGCAGACCGGTCTGAAGGGGTGAATATCTTCGGCAGATTGAATATTGACGGCAGCACATATGAGAGCGGACAGGCCTGGTAGACGGCGGTGCGACTGTTCCCCCCAGGCCCGTCACCGGATCATCCGGAGGAGAGGAGATCAATGAAGACCGGCATACCGTGCTACAGAGCCAGGGAAGACAGAAGAGGATCCGTGCTGCCATGATCCGGTGGCCGGCAGACCTGGGACTCCAGGCGAGGATGGGGATGACCCTCATCCTGCTGGGCCTGGTGTACGTGGCCTTCATCGGGGCCCTGGCATACACCGGGATCGACGGCCTCTTCCTCGTGCTCATCGTGGCGGGAGGCCTCCTTGCCCAGTACTTCTTCTCTGACCAGCTCGTCCTCCTCTCCATGGGTGCCCGCCTCGTATCAGACGAGGAGGAGCCACACCTTCACCAGGTGATGACCCGCCTCGCTGCAATCGCCGGCCTTCCCACCCCCCGGATCGCCATCGCAGACAGCCCGGTCCCCAACGCCTTTGCGACCGGGAGAAACCAGAAGAATGCCGTTGTTGCCGTGACACGCGGGCTGCTCGGGATTCTCACGCCCGCTGAGCTTGAGGCGGTCCTCGCCCATGAACTGAGCCATGTGAGGAACCGCGACGTGATGGTGATCACCCTGGCCAGTCTCCTCTCAACGGCTGCCTTCTTTGTCCTCCGTCTCTTCCTCTCCGCACCCCGGCATGGCGGGAGGGGGGGCAGGGACTCCCTCTGGTTCATCGTCCCGCTCCTCTCCGGAGCAGTCTGGGTTATCAGCTTCCTCCTCATCAAGGCACTCTCCCGGTACCGGGAGTTCGCGGCTGACCGGGGATCCGCCATCCTGACCGGCAGACCCGCAGACCTGGTCTCAGCCCTGATGAAGATCAGCGGAGAGATGGACCGGGTTCCGACCACCGATCTCAGAGAGGTTGAAGGAATGAACGCCTTCTTCATCATCCCGGCCCTCTCGGGAGACGCAATCCTCGAACTCTTTGCCACCCATCCGCCGGTCAGGGAGCGGATTCGGACCCTGATGGCGATCGAGGAGGAGATGAACCGGCGTGGGCCTTAGGGATATCCTGGGCCCGCTCCTCGGGTCGTCCTCCATCCCGGGGGCCACCCATGACGGGCTCTTCGCCATCGCGTCAGCCGGTATCTCCCTGGAGAGCCGGGGGATGAGACCGGGCCGGGCCGGGGGAATCTGTTTCAGACCAGTGGATTCAGCTCCGTTTCAGGAGGCACAGGAGGAGATCCGGGACCTCCTCTCCCTCAGTTCCCACGAGACCGGGACCGGGTTCAGGTTCGAGGAGGACGAGTTCAGATTCACCTGGGTTATCCTGGAGGATGAGGACTTTGATGACCTGGTCACCGGGGTCCACCTCATCAGCCAGACACTCACCGAGCAGGGGTTCGGGGCCTACCTCCTCTGTGCCGTCTTCAGGTTCGAGGGTGAGCAGGCCGTATACTGGATATACAGCTTTAAAAATGGGAAATTTTACCCGTTCATCCCGGATGACGGGAAGAGACGGGATACTGCCGCCGAGCTCCGGGCAAAGACGTTCTTTGCCAGAGAACTCCCGGTGGAAGAAGAGATGGAGAGATGGTATCCGGTCTGGGGGATCCCATTCTGATCGCGGCCGGTCCTATCCTGCAAATATCCCTTCACCAGTGAAGATCGCAGCCGCCTCTTTCAGGGTCAGATCTGCCGGCGGGATGACCGCTGCCGATGCAACGATCTCCTCATCAGGGAGCGGTACCCCGGCACGGATGACCAGCCCGGTCAGCTCGGCAAGACCGGCTCTGAATCCTGCCTCATCACCGGTCCGGACACACTCCACGATCCGGTTGTCAATCGCGTTCAGGTCATCAAAGAGGCTGCTCTTCACCTCGAACTGCCCCTGGCCGAGGATCCTGATGATCATCGTCCTGCCTCCGCCTTCAGCCTGGCCAGATCAGACTCCACCTTCTCCTTCCCGCTGATGGCAGCCAGTTCCCTTCCGACCGCATCGTCTGTGGCGGTGAAGTCCTCGAGGGTTCCTGCCTCGATCAGTTCATCCAGGGCTGCTGACCGGGCTTTCATATCCTCGGTCTTACTCTCGGCCCGTTCGATGGATAGCCCGACATCTGCCATCTCCTCACTGATCCCGGAGACCGACTCGCTGATCCTGACCTGTGCCTCGGCTGCCGAGTATTGTGCCTTGATCGTCTCTTTCCGTGACCGGAAGACCTCCACCTTGGTGGCAAGGCGTTTCTCGGCAGCGACGAGTTTCTCCTGCTCTGTCTGCAGGGATGCGATCTCCAGGTCAAGGCCTTCGATCTGGGAGCTGACAGCAGCCTTCCGCTCAAGGGCAAGACGGGCGAGATCCTCCCTTCCGGCCTGGATCGCGTCCCGTGCCTGGGACTCGAGTTTCTCGGTACTCTGAACCAGTTTTGCCCGCTGCAGTTCGAGGCGTTTGCGGGAGGTGGTCACCTCGGCAACCCCCCGTTTCACATTCTGGAGCAGATCCAGCTGTTTTTCATACGAGTAATCGAGCGTCTCCCGGGGGTCCTCAGCCTTCCCGATCATCTCGTTCATCTTCGCCGACAGTACGGCTCCCATTCGGTTTAACAGACCCATACAAGTTTCTCCCGGCCTTCCGGGTCGGAGAGGCCGTCTATCTGATATGAAGATCGGGGATCCCGATATACTTTCCGGCCCTGCAGATGCCTGCCCGGATACCGATCAGGGGATACACCGGACCCAGGAGCAGACAAACGGCATATAACGTTCAGAGATCATCTCAAACGTTCCGTCCTCCTTCATGTCATCGAGGGTCTCCTGCCATCTGCGGATCAGGTCATCCGGGGTCCCGGGGTTGAAGGCGATGAAGAGGTCAGACTTCTGATAGACCCAGACCTTTTTGAACTGGTCCGGATCCGTCTCCAGACTCTTGGCACTCTGGGTGAGGATGTCCGAGGTCCCGAACCAGAGTTCTGCCTCCTGGTTCATCAGAGCCCTGATACAGGCATAGTCATCAGGAAAGACCAGAACATTGGTGACGCCCCCATCCCTGAGTGCATCAGCCCTGACATCGTTTCTGACCACGGCGATCGGGCCGGCATCCCGGAGATCGTCCATGGCCGCAACCCTCCCTGAGAAGTCTTTCCTCCCGTA
>CAZSVH010000154.1:0-3608 GCA_964610235.1 uncultured Methanospirillum sp.
GCCGAGAGCCACCGCCCGGGCGATGGCAAGCTTGAGATCCGCGGACCGCACATCCAGACCGAAATCACGGAAATTCCGCCTGATATCAGAGAGCGAGAGGTCAGGGAAGAAGATCTCAGCCCCGACCGCCTCAGCGGCGGTATTGATCTCATGCTGAACCCCGCTGTACTCAGGCCCGCAGGAGAGCTGGGCTATCCTGACCACTTCTTCACTCATCTGCTTCCTCCACCGTATTCAGTCCCTGCAAAAAATCCTTAATCTGTCTGACAAACGCGATTCCACTCTCCTCGTCAGACGGATAGGCAACATCCAGAACCGGAACTCCCTTCTGCCGGATCAGAAACTCAACGAGTTCATCAGTCCGTGCGCAGCCCATGCACCCAAAGGCAAAGTCAGGATGACTGACCAGAACGGCAGCCTCCGCCTCCTCAATCAGGGGGCCGAAGAGCGACATCCTCCCCCGCACACCGGCAGGGACCTCAACCGCAGCCCATTTCAGGCCACGTTTTGCATCGTCCGGGGTCATCTGCAGGGGAGGAGAATCAACCCCCGCGGTCTGAATCCGCTCCCGGATAGAGAGTGCTGTTCCAAGGGGTTTGTGCCCGAAACGGGCGACGAGATCTGAAAGAATCAGGCTGGTTGCAGGATATATGAATACTTTCGCCACGTTATGGCACCTCAGCGTCGATCAGTTGTTTCAGCCGTTCCACGTCAAGGAACGCCGGTTCCTCCCGTGCGGGAGGAGGGGAAGGGGGGGATTCGGAATCCCCGGAGACCGCTTCATGGCCCCGGGAGACCCACCTGATGATCCCCATCTCAAACTCGTGCCCGAAGTATCCGGGACGGGCACCTCCGAGGTTGGCACGACATCTCCGCGGATCGCCGGGTGGAAATCCCCGGTCCTTGACAAAGATATGCCCGGGGTCCACCTCCCGGATATGGGCGATCACCGTGTCGACCTCCTCCTCGGGCCCGGTTATCTGCATCCCGAAGCAGGTCTCCTTGATCATCACCCGTTCGGCAACCTCATATGCCCGTGCTGCCAGGTCGGCAGGAGTCGTCCGGTACGATTCGACGAAGACATACCGGGTCACCGTCCCGGCATAGAGAGGAGGTACCGTGCCTTTCACCGGCCCACCTCCCTGAAAAAGACCATATCGCCCTCCTTAAGTGACCCCAGTTTCTCCATATCAACCACCTTTCCTATCATGTTGGTCCCTGAAAACGGCTCTGATGTCGGGCCGAACTCACTGTTGTCACTCGCCCGGACCCCGACCAGTCCGACACCCTTGCAGGACTCGTTCGTGATTGCCAGCACACCGGCTTCAACCTCCTCTTCAGGGATATTCTCGGGCTTGACATTCGTGGTCTTCGGTATCTTCATCTGAAAGAGATAGACATCATCGAAGGCGAAGAAGAGCGGGAGCCTCCCGACGGCATGATACTTCAGCCCGGTCAGCTCGCGGAATATCCGGCACGAATCAGGTGCGTTCGCATCATCAAGGGAGATGTCGATGACCTGGGAGACGGGAACCGTCGTGACCGAGACCGCTCCGGCTCCCAGCACATCCAGGGTGGTGGCCGGGTCCTGGCCGATGACCATCCGGTCAGGTCCCTGATGGTCAGGGGTCAGGGCCACTCCCTGCTCACCTGCAAACGTCTCTGCATCATCGAGCCGGTACCCGATGAGATCAACCTTGACCGGCAAAATCCGGACCGCAAACGAGTCACCTTCCCTGGCTATCCTGGCAAGTTCCACCCCGTGAACCACCTGCCCGACCCGGGTATGGGCCAGGCTGCGGGGGAGATCCTCGGTGTAAATGTACACCGATCCCTGGTTCTTCCCTGATGTCCGCATCATGACCGCACCCTCCCGCCGGGTCCCCCCTGCCTCGTACGGAACCGCCGTCCCGGCAAGGGAGTCACACCTGATATGGGTGCTCATCCGCTGGTTGCAGACGAATCGTCCGCTGCGAAGTGCCAGTAAGAGGCTTTCCACGCTCTCCGCTGCCTCGGCTGAAACGATTCCCCCGCCGGGCGCGTACCCCTGCACCTCTATCGAGAGATGGGTGATGACCTGCATCCCGTCGGTGACCGGGTAGGAGTCATCGGTCGTGGTCGTCGCATCAACAGACTCGGCAAACGAGATGACCGGCTCAATACTGAACACAGAATCCCCGGGACCGAGCCGGTCCATCACCCCCTTCCCCGAGATGACCCGCCCGACCCGGCCACCATCAGCGGCAGCCCCGTGATCGGCAGAATGGGTACGGCGGGAGAATACCAGGACCGACCGGTCAGGGTCGTACCCCCCGCACCCGAGGATCAGATCCCCCCGTTCATACCGGGAGGGACGGCGGGCCGGGGTGAAGGATCCCGGAAATGTCCCGGCACTGACTGAGAGCCGGTCCTCCCATTTCACGGGGAGATTTCCGGGAATGGCGGACCAGTCTTTGATTCCGTCACCACTGGTCTCGATGACAATCTCCCCGGCAGACGTCTTCAGGAGGAACTGACGGGTTTCAGACCGGTGGGTCGTTCCGGGTCGTATCACGGCGACACTCAGAGACCAGTCATGGCCGGGAAGCAGGTCCCTGAGCACGGTACCGGGTTCGCATCCGGCCTTCACGCCGTCAATATGAATCGTGACCATCAGTTCCTCCGCCGGATTACTCCTCTGCCATCTTCTGGCGTTCCTGCTCGGTCACTTCGGCAAGCACCTCTGCGGTCGGGCCGACCGTCACGATCTTCCCGAACCGCATCAGGGCACAGCGATCACAGGTCTCGCGGACGAAATCCATGTCATGAGAGACGATGATGAACGTCTCTTCGCTCTCTTCACGCGAATGCATGATGGAGTGCTTCACATCCACCTTGGTGATCGGATCCATCGTCCCGGTCGGTTCATCAAGGACCACTACATGTGGTTCACGGATCAGGACCTGGGCAAGGGCCACCCGGTGCCGTTCTCCTTCCGAGAGGGTCGCCGGATACCGTTCCAGGATATCCCGGCTCTGCTCCGTGGTGAACCCTGCCATCTTCAGCGTGAGGATCGCCTTCCTCATCGCCAGTTCCTTCGGAAACTCCAGCCCGATGGCATCGGTCAGGTTGTCCAGGATGGTCCGGTGGGGGAAGAGATCATACTCCTGGTGGAGGAGCCCGATGTACTGTTTTGCCCGTCCCCTGAACTCGAACCCGGGTTTGGTCATGTCAACCCATTCGTCTCCAACGAGGGCAAGAAGGTCACCGCTGGTCGGTTCAATGATCCCGGCGATCATCTTGGAGAGGGTGGTCTTCCCTGCACCAGAGGTCCCGATAATCCCGAATATCTCCTTTCTCCGGATTGAGATATCGACCAGGTCGACCGCCTTGATGAGGCCCCGGTCCAGGGAGACATAGCGCTTGGAGAGTTCCCGTGCCTTCAGGATCTCCTCGCCCGCCTCGACCCGGGTAAAGACCTCGTCATCAGAGAATCCCTCCATGAAGGACGCGATGACCTCACCAGGAGTACCCATCGTCCGGATCTCACCATCCTGGAGCAGAATGGCGCGGGAGACGATGTCCTCGAGGATCTGGGAGAAGTGCGAGGTGACCACCATGGCCATCCC
>CAZSVH010000155.1:0-1167 GCA_964610235.1 uncultured Methanospirillum sp.
CGGCAGAGCAGGGCCATCCGGGTGCGGAGGATATTGGTTACTGCAGGGGAGATGATCGGGAGACTGGCGAGCAGTCCGAGGATGAGGACGGCGATGAGTACCGGGACCCAGACCGCATCCTGCGGCACCGGGATGAATCTCCCGACCGCCCGTATAAATGAGATATAAATGAAGGAGAGTCTCCCGCTCCACCAGAGGAGCATGCAGGTCAGGGCATACCCGGTGATCACGCAGATGAGGAGGGCCTCTCTCCGCATCCGGTCTGCCGGTCTGAAGAGGTACAGTTCTGCAAGGGTCATGGCCGGGAAGATGACACAGAACATGAATGCCGAGAGATGGTGTGCCATGATGAGCCCGCTCACCAGGATGCAGGTGATGATGAGATCGCAGATCCGGTTCATTTTCACTGCCCGGTGTGCGAAGAAGAGGGCAACCAGGAAGAACGGGATTCCCAGGGTCTCCCTCACCCCCTGCGATGCCCAGTGGAGGTACGGGATGCCGGTGAGGAAGATGATCGAGGCTGCCAGGGCGGTCTCCTGGTCCAGGTACTCCTTCCCGATCCCGTACAGGGCCGAGACCGAGAGCGATCCTGCCAGGGGGATGGCGAGCTTCTGGATCGTCATCGGGGCAATCCCGGTCCACCCGCTGAGTGCAGCAACGATGACCGGGAGGACGGGCTGCTGGAGCCGGTACCCGGCCACGCCGATGGATCCCTGGGTGAGCACCTCAAGGACCCCCTCGTAGTCCTGCCAGGGATCAGCCCAGGGGAGGTACGGAAACCTGAGTGAGAGGGTGAGCGTCACGGTGGCGGCGATCACCGCGAGGCAGACCGCCTCCCGCTCACTCCTGATACAGGCAAACACCGCCAGCGCCAGGAAGATGAGGGAGAATGGGGCGGCCTGTGGTATGATCCGTGCCCAGAGGAGGATGGCAGCTGCTATCATACAGCAGAGGATGCAGGTCAGAAGTGGGTAATCGGTTTTCATTGGAGTCTGACCGGGAGTGATACCCGGCGGTCCGGTCCTTTTCCGGATGAGGTATTCAGGGAGAGTTCTGCGGTGATCAGCACCACCTCTCCCGGCCTGCCGGTGAGGTTTCTGACGGTGAAGGGGTGCAATGTGAACCCTGAATCAGGGAGGTTGATCCTCTACCAGCTGACCCGGTCGT
>CAZSVH010000155.1:1187-3604 GCA_964610235.1 uncultured Methanospirillum sp.
GGTTCCTGCTCTCATGCGGACTGGCCTTGATCCCAACCATCGCAGAGAAGGTCCCCCCGGGTACCCCGGTCAGCTGGTATCCTCCTGCTCTCCCGTCGGTATGCAGCAGCCAGATCTCGGCCGAGGGTTCAGGGGGCAGCATGACCGGAATATACATCAGACCGGCCAGCAGCCCGCAACATCCGATCATGATCAGGGTTGCGGGGAGGATCTCCCTGACCCGGGGAGTGATGCCGGTCAGTTCAGGCAGGTGATATGGCCGGGGGATGCGGAGGATCCCTGCCCCGAGGGTCAGGACTCCGGCGGTGAGGATCACCCCGCCGGTGAAGGGAGCGGAAACCGCATACCCGTCCTCTGCTTCAAAGGCCCTCACCCCTGCCGTCTCACACGCGAGGGCAATGAGGGTGAGGATGGTCAGGCTGATCAGGATCGAGCCGAGAATCGTCTCCCAGTGTCCCGGATCTTCATGCGGACAGAGAAGGGTCATGACGGCGAACCCGGAGATCCAGAGGGCAGAGGCAACTCCGGCGAATGTGGTGAGGAATCCGGCTCCAGGGATGATGAGCCCGGGAAGACCGGCCAGGCAGATGGTGAACCCCGTGAGAAGGATGCCGGACCGGAACTCCGCAACCATCTCGCTCTCTCGCGGATTCATGGGTATGTACTATGAGACGGTTGGCTATTTGAGTCATGGAGGTCTCTCCCGTATCGATACCAGGGGAAATGATCCGGATTTTTTAACCAGACCTGCAGGCTCCACTGCGGCTGGTCATGGCAGATCTGAATATCCGGATACTTTAATATAATTCGTCCGGTTATCTATAGTGAGGTACCCTCCGGGAGCGGTGATCCTGTGTACAAAAACCGATCGATTGCAGTCGTCGTCCCTGCCTACCGCGAAGAATTACTGATTCGTCCGACACTGGAATCGATTCCTGACTATGTGGATCGGGTGTATGCGGTTGATGATGCCTCCCCTGACCGGACCGGGGCAATCATCGAGGAGTTGGCAGCAGCCGATCCCCGGATCACCCCTCTCCATCATCCGGCGAACCGGGGGGTCGGCGGAGCAATCGTATCCGGGTACCGGCAGGCGCTTGCCGATCGGATTGATATCGTCGCGGTGATGGCCGGGGATAACCAGATGGACCCGGCTTTCCTCCCCGAACTCCTGGACCCGGTGGTGGAGGGAAGGGTCGATTATGCCGTCGGGAACCGCCTGATCAATCCCCTGTTCCGGAAAGGGATGTCAAAGTGGCGGTTTGTCGGTAATTCTGTCCTGACCCTTCTCACGAAGTTCGCCTCCGGATACTGGCATCTGATGTACCCAAAGAACGGCTAAACGGAAATCTCACGGCGGGATCTTGAGACTATCTCACTTGATGCGATCTATCCCCGGTACGGGTACTGCAACGATCTCCTGGTCTGGCTGAACACCTACGGGTTCCGGGTGAAGAATGTGCCCCATCCGGCACGGTACGGGCTGGAGCGATCAAAGATCAAGTATTCCACGTACATTGTCCGGCTCTCATGGCTGCTCTTCAATGCATTCCTCTGGCGGATGAAGATGAAGTACGTGGTGCTGAGTTTCCACCCGCTGGTCTTCTTCTATGCATTCGGGAGTCTCTTCACGTTTCTCGGATTTTTGTTCGGAGTGTATGCATTGTACTTTAAATTCGTCCTGGATAATCCGATATTTGTGCCTGCTGTGGTGTCGGTGATCCTCTTCGCCCTGGGCGTCCAGTTCATCCTGTTTGCGATGCTCTTTGACATGCAGGAGGAGAATAAGGGGTCGTGGTATTAGGAGGAGAGCACTGGCTCTCTCCCTGTCCTGGGGGAGGTTGGGTGAATATTACAATTTTCCTCTCCCTCCCGTTAAAAATTCAGGGTGTATGTGTCTGAATGGTGTGAAGCCTGGGATGAGGGCCGATGCTGGTGGGTTTATCAGAAGACACCTCACCAGTAGTGACATATGTGCATGGCTGTGAGTGATCGATGCATGGATAATGGATGAACTGGTTATTGCCTTTTTCTTCCTTCTGTTATTTCTCCTCTTCTTGCGGCAGGGTTAGAAAAGGATCGGAATAATAGGGGAGCGATATCATACATACCTGATAAGAAGGAGCTGACTGCTCACTTCAGAGTGTGATGAATGACGGATGAGACACACATACGGAAAATATTCGCAGAGGCATTCGGGATCCCGGAAGAGGAGATTCGGGATGAGATTGCGTATAATTCGTTTCAGCCATGGGATTCGCTCAAGCATCTGCAACTGGTCTCAATGTATGAAGAAGCGTTTGATATTGAACTCGAAATGGATGATATCATAGACATGAGTTCATATAAAAAAGTCAGGGAAATTCTTCTGAAATACCTCTCCTGATTCCGATGAATTTTATTGAATATCTGTTTGA
>CAZSVH010000156.1:0-3554 GCA_964610235.1 uncultured Methanospirillum sp.
ATGGAGACGGATGGTGATGAACTGCTGATCATCTACACGGATAATGGCATCGGAGTGGCTGAAGCAGAGAAAGATCTCATCTTCAAAAAGGGGCATGGGAAGAATACCGGTCTGGGGCTCTTTCTGATCCGGGAGATCCTGGACCTGACCCGGATCAGTATCCGGGAGAACGGAATTCCCGGAGAAGGGGTCAGGTTTGAGATGCGGGTTCCCAGGGATGGATGGCGGCTGAAGCTTGGGGAAGTTCCGTCTGCCGCGGTATGATCTGAGACCCCGATTATCTTTCTGATGGATTCCATGTACTCTCCCCTACTCCTTCTGAGTAATAATCCGCCGGTCAGAGAAGCGGATCCATACCTTTAACAGGAAGCAGGGGAAATGGTAAATTTGGTAATGAAATGACAGGGAGATTTGAAGTTTACAAGGACAAGGCGGGGGAATTTCGGTTCAGGCTGAAAGCAGGTAATTCTCAGATCATTCTTACCGGTGAAGGATACAAGACCAAGGCCGGGTGTACGAAAGGAATTGAGTCTATCAGGAAGAATTCGGCAGAAGACTCCCGGTTTGATGTACATCAGGAGAAGAGCGGGAAATACCGGTTCTCCCTGAAGGCGGCGAACGGTGAGATCATCGGACAGAGCCAGGCATATGCATCAGAGGCCTCCTGCCGGAAGGGGATCGCCTCGGTGAAGAAGAACAGTGCAGACTCCCCGGTGGTTGAGATCACCCCCTGACATCCTCATTTTTTCCGATAACGCAGCAGTCTCGTCTTTCTCCCGTTCCAGCAGAGACGTGTTCCATCCGGCAATATATCAGATATCTCCCTCCTTCTCCCTGAAGAGCGGATTATCCACCCGGCAGGAAGAGAGAGGCGAGAGGCCGGTGGTTCATGAATCCTCTCTCCCCTGTTCCTTTCCATACTGATACCGGTTCAGATCCGTTATATAATGCCAGACCCTACTACTGCATACGAGTTTTTCATGCTCCCGGTGACATCAGACCAGATTCTCCTCTTTCTCATTCTGCTCTTTGCCCTGATTCTCTTCATTGACGGGAGGATCCGGTATGATATTGCTGCTCTTCTCTCCCTCTGCATCGCGACGATCCTTGGTGTTGTACCCTGGAACCAGGCGTTCTCAGGGTTTGCAAATCCCGCGGTTATCACGGTCGCCGCGGTCCTGGTGATCAGCCGGGGCCTGCTGAATGCCGGGGTGGTGGAACTGATCTCCCGGTGGCTGGAGACGGCCGGTGATCGTCCGACCCTCCAGGTTTCAGCCCTGACCACGTTGGTCATCGCCCTCTCTGCGTTTATGAATAATGTCGGAGCCCTGGCCCTCCTCATGCCGGTCGGGATCCGGATGGCGAGAAAAAGTCTCGTCCCGGTCTCGATTCTCCTCCTTCCCCTCGCCTTCGGGTCTCAGCTGGGGGGGATGATCACGTTGATCGGGACCCCCCCCAACCTCATCATCTCAGCATTCCGACAGGAACATTATGGAGAACCCTTTGGAATGTTCGACTTCACCCCGGTCGGGTTCTCGGTTGCTGCCGTATCCTGTCTGTTCATCGCCCTCATCGGATGGCGGCTCATTCCACGGCGGACCGGTCCGGGTTCTCATGAGAATTTCTTTGATATCACCGATTATATCACTGAGGTCTTTGTCCCCCCCGGATCCCGGTATGCTGACCGGCCGCTCCGTGAACTGATGAGAGAAGTGCCGGTTCCTCTCACCATCATCCAGATCGTCCGGGGAGCAGCCTCCCGTCCCGTTCCGTATCTTTATGAGCGGATTAAAGCCGGGGACATCCTGATTCTGCAGTCCGGTCTTGAGGATCTGAAAAAATTCCTAAATAAGACCGGTTTCTCCCTGATGGAGAGCCATTCTGATGAGCGTGAATACCCTCTGGAAGAGACCGGTCTCATGGAAGCGACGGTCAGTCCTGCTTCTGAAGCGATCGGGTATACGGTCCAGGAGATCGATCTGCGCAGACGGTTCCATGTCACCCTCCTTGCGGTCGCCAGGCAGGGGGTACTGATGAGTGAACGACTCAGGGAGATTCGGATACTGGCAGGTGATGTTCTGCTTCTGCAGGGTGCCGGAGGTTCCCTGCAGGAGGCGGTGAAGACCCTTGGCTGTTTTCCCCTCGCAGAACGGGGTCTGAAGATCGATCAGCCCCGGAGGGTAGCCGAATCGGTGGGTATCTTTGGTACTGCCATCATCATCGCAGCAGCCGGACTGGTTCCGGTCCAGATCATCTTTACCCTGGCTGCGATCTCCATGGTCATCCTCTCCCTTGTCCCGCTCCGTGAGATTTATGAGAGTATTGACTGGGCGGTAATCATTCTGCTGGGAGCATTCATCCCGGTCGGGCAGGCGATGGAGACGTCCGGGGGTGCCGGGCTCATCGCATCCACTCTCCTCGGATACCAGCACTTCTTCTCCCCGGTGGTACTGCTGGTGATTCTCCTCGTGGTCACCATGCTCCTCTCGGCGGTTATCAATAACGCGGCCACAGCGGTGCTCATGGCCCCGGTCTCGACGAGCATCGCGGATGGTCTCTCGGTCTCACCGGATCCCTTCCTGATGATCATCATGGTCGGTGCCTCGAGTGCGTTTCTCACCCCGGTCGGACACCAGTCCAATGCATTGGTGATGGGGCCGGCAGGACTGAAGTTTGGTGATTACTGGCGTCTCGGCCTGCCGCTGGAGATCCTGATCGCGGTGATCGCCGTCCCGGTTGTCCTCTATTTCTGGCCGTTATAAAAAAAAGGGAGAAAAAAATCTCCTTACCCTTTCTGGATGGCATCGGCATACTTGGGATCCAGCCTGATGGCCTGGTTGATGGCCGCGATCGCCTCATCGAACTTCCCGAGTTTCCCCAGGGCTAGTCCTTTGAGGTAATAGGTTTTTTCTCCCAGCCTGAATCCTTCGTGTGCATTATTGAAGACCTTGATCGCCTCTTCCGGTCCTTCATCTGCCTTCGGGAGGATTGAGAGGATCGCTCCCTGACTGTAACTCGCCCAGGCAAACTCCTTGTTCAGTCTGATGACCTGATCGAAGGTCTCGACCGCCTCTTCATACCTGCCCAGACTGAAGAGTCCCTCCCCCTTACTCTGCAGCATTGAGTAACAGAGCCGGAGGTTGGTGCTCACCTGTTCAAACCGGTTGACAGACTCGTCTCTCACATCAACGTCCCGAAGACCATCGTATGAGAGGCCGGTGGCATACAGCCCCTCATTCACCTCGTTGAGTTTCTGTATGGCCAGGTCATAGGTTTCAACCGATTCTTTTCCCCGGTTCAGTTCGTACCACAAGACCTGGGCTTTGTTCTCATAGATGATAAAATTGTCAGGATCCAGCTGAATTGCCTTATCAAAGGTTGCAACTGCCTCCTCATACCTGCCAAGTTCGTACTGGACCTGTCCCATCTCATGCCATGCCCGGGCATTCTTCGGATGGAGCCGGATAGCCTGTTCAAACGCTGATAGTGCCTCCTCGAGGCTCTCCATATCCCGCAGGACCTGTGCCCGTTTCAGGAGGGTGTCTGCCGCCTCT
>CAZSVH010000157.1:0-3499 GCA_964610235.1 uncultured Methanospirillum sp.
ACCCGTGCCTGCCTCCTGAACCCGAACCGGAATCCCTCACTGAGCCAGGAGGAGATCGAGGAGTACCTCGGTGAGTATCTCGGGGTTGTGAAGGTGATCTGGCTTGGTGACGGGGTGGCCGGAGACGATACCGACGGACATATCGATGATATTGCCCGGTTTGTCGGCCCTTCCACGGTGGTATGTGCCTTCGAGGATGATCCCGGGGATGAGAATTATGCTCCCCTGAAGGAGAACTACGATATCCTCTCCGAATCCACCGACCAGGATGGTACCCCCCTGACGGTGGTGAAACTTCCCATGCCCCGCCCGGTATCTGACGAGGATGGCCGGTACCCTGCAAGTTATACGAATTTTTACATCGCGAATCAGGTGGTGGTCGTTCCGCTCTTCGGTGATCCCGCCGATTCCCGTGCCCTGGAGATCCTGGGGGACCTCTTTCCCGACAGGCAGGTGGTCGGGATCCCGGCCCGGGCCATGGTGGAGGGATACGGCACGTTTCACTGTGCCACCCAGCAGCAGCCTCTGGCTGGCGGTCCGTACTGCGACAGATACAAAAAGGATCCTGTCATATCTGGATAATTGATACAAATGGCTGGAATAATCGCAGAATTCATGGAATTCCTGAAGGAGTACAAGGTTATTGCCCTCGCAGTCGCCTTTATCATCGGTGCTGCCGCCACCGCTCTGGTCAAGTCCCTGGTGGATAACATCATCATGCCGTTTGTGGCGGTCATGGTCCCTTCCGGTGACTGGAAGGCTGCAACCCTTGCTCTCGGCCCGGTGAATCTGGGTATCGGTTCCTTCGTCGCTGAGTGTCTGAACTTCATCGTCATCGCATTCGTGGTCTTCATGATCGCCAAGAAGGTCATGGGCGAAGAGAAGGTCGAGAAGAAATAACCCGGGAATCATCCTGGTTCCCACCTATTCTGTCAGTGTCCCGGTGAATTTGCGTACCTTTATATCATCTGCTCCCTGAGTGGATGGTATTACGCTTCAAAGAGAGGCTTGTTATGGCGGTATCAAACTTCAGACGTCTTTTTTTCCTTTTCCACGGATATGAACGCTGGTTCGTTCTCTCGGTTCTTCTCAACCTCGTGGTTGCCGGTGGAACCCTTGCCATCCCGGCCCTGAGTGCGGGGCTGATCGATCACGGGATCCTGAAGAACGATCTCACTCTCGCCCTGGATATCGGGATCCTCATGCTGGTCGCTGCCCTGATTGCGGGGGCATGCCAGGTGGCGAATGCAGCCATCGCGGTCTGGGCATCGGAGTATTGTGCGCACCATCTTCGCACACAGTCGTTTGAGAAGATCCAGGCCCTCTCACCCGGCAACATTGACCGGTTCCGATCGAGCGATCTGCTGGTCAGGCTCACGAACGATGTTCTGAACGTCAGGCAGGCCGTACAGCAGTCCCTCATGAACCTGATGCAGGCTCCTCTCCTGCTGGTGGGGACGATCATCATCACGGCTGCCATGGCCCCCGAACTGGTATGGATCATGTTCGTCCTCCTGGTATTGCTCAGTATCATCCTCGTGGTGTATTTTGTCATTGTCGAACCTGCCTTCAGCAGGAAACAGGTCCGGGTCGACGGGGTGAACAAAGCCCTGCGGGAGACGCTGACAGGGATCCGGGTGGTGAAGGCCTTTGTCAGGCAGGAGTATGAGATAGACCGGTTCAGGGCTGCGGCTTCTGATCTCCGGGAGGCTGCCCTGCGACCCCAGTTCGTTATGTCCTACCTGATGCCGACGGTCTTTGCCATCGCCATCCTCGGATTTGCCTCTGTCTATTATGTCGGGGGAAACGAGATTCTCGCCGGGACCGGCCTGATGATAGGGAATGTCACCTCGGCAGCCCAGTACATCCTCATCCTGATGATGCCGCTCCTGATCATCGCCATCGTACTCCCGTTCATCACCCAGGCCAACGCCTCACTGACGCGGATCTTTCAGGTTCTGGACACTGAACCGGAAGTGAAAGAACCCACTCATCCTGTCGTCCTGGATGGTGATGCGGTGAAGGGGCGGGTTGTCTTTGACCAGGTCACCTTCGCATACCGGAATGATGCCGGTGAACCGGAAGGAGAAGTGATCTCCGGCATCAGCCTCACGGTCGAGCCCGGGGAGACGCTTGGGATCCTGGGTGCCACCGGGAGTGGGAAATCGTCCCTCGTCTCCCTCATTCCCCGGTATTATGACGTGACCGGGGGGAGTGTCTCAATTGACGGGGTTGATGTCAGGTCCATCCCCCTGGCAACGCTCCGCCGGATCGTGGGGATGTGCCTCCAGGAACCGGTTCTCTTCTCAGGGAGCATCCGTGACTCCGTGACATTCGGGTCCCCTGGTCTGACCGATGATGAGATGCTGGTTGCTGCCCGGGCCGCTGATGTGGATCCCTTTGTGCAGAACATTCCCGGGGAGTATGACGGGAAGGTGGCACGACGGGGGTCAAACTTCTCAGGCGGTCAGCGTCAGCGGCTTGCCATCGCCCGGGCACTCGCCCGGAGGCCGAAGATCCTCATCCTGGATGACAGCACCAGCGCCTGCGATGTAGCCACCGAGGCCCGGATCCAGGATGCGATCTCTGACATGAGGAGTGGGGTGACACGGTTCATCGTGGCCCAGCGGATCAGTTCGGTGATAACGGCTGATCGGATCATCCTCCTCGATCAGGGACAGATCGCTGCTTCCGGAACCCATGCTGAACTGCTTGCCCAAAGCCCGCTGTACCAGGAGATCTACGAGTCCCAGCTCGGGAGCGGGATCCGGGCCGGGGGGGATGCAGCATGAGAAGGGACGGAGCAGCCCCCCTCACCGGTGACGGGGAGGAGGTGGCAGGGATGAGAAAGACGATCATCCGGCTCCTGGGGTACTGCACCCGGTATAAGGTCCGGCTCGGAGCAGCACTCATCATGATGGTCGGGTTCTCGGTTGCCATGGGTATTCTCCCTGCTCTGATGGGGATGGCGACTGATATCATCACCGGTCACGGGACGGCAGAGGACCTCACCCGTCTCCTTATCCTCTTCATCATCGATGCAGCCGCCCTCTGGGTATGCGGGCATACCGCCCAGTACCTGCTCTCGGTCATATCCCAGGATGCCCTCTTCACCCTCCGCACCTCCCTCTTCTCCCATATGCAGACCCTCTCTCTCAGTTTCTTTGACCGTCAGCCGATCGGCGAGCTGATGAGCCGGGTCTCCAGCGATACTGATGTCATCGACCAGTTCTTCTCCAATGGTATTCAGCAGGTCCTCCAGTCGGTGACGACCATCATGGTGCTGACGATAGTGATGATCGTGATCAACCCGGCCCTGACCCTGATGGTGTATCTCACCGTCTTCGGGATGCTGGCGATATCCTCCACGATTGCACGGATATCAGGCCCGGCATTTGAGGTGATGCAGGAGAAGACCGGTGACCTGAACGGGTTTGCTGAAGAGCATCTGGCCGGTCAGAAGGTCACGATCGCGTACGGGCAGCAGGAGGCGGTGATC
>CAZSVH010000158.1:0-3472 GCA_964610235.1 uncultured Methanospirillum sp.
CCGGTATCTTTTCTGTCCCGCGAGCTGACGAGTAATATTCATGGTCATCCTCGTCTTCCACGGATCTGAGGTCTTTGATTCAGGGGCGGCTGCCCGTCTGATCAGCCTTCTGCACCCGGCGGCCTCGTATGTTGCCGGGGTGATGGCACGGACCGCGGCTGAGGAGTCAGGTCTTGGGGTCATCTATGACGGGCGGAGGCCAAGTGCGATCCTTGCTGGCCTGGAGATGAGGACTGCCCTCCTTGTCCATCAGGCGAAGAACGAGGCCTCTGCCCACCGGTTCGGATCCCTGGTCCATTCCCACGCAGGAGGGAGGAGTCTTCTCATGGCAGAGCCTGCCGGTGGTTCTCTTCTCACCTGGGGTGCTCCGGATCCGGAGGTCTGCCGGTTTGTATCTGATCTAACCGGATACCGGATCCGGTCCGGGGCCCCGCTCCGCCGGGACCATCCTGAGACCCGGTCTATCGGGGGCTGCCTCCCGGGAGAACCGGTCTTCGTGAACGGGATCATCATCGGCCATGCCACCGGGTATGAGGCGGTGATCCGGATCACGGACGGGGAGCTCCGGGCGGTCTCCGGGATCATCCTGAAGGAGCACGGGGTGGAGAAGCTGATCCGTGCCGGGTGTCCGGATATCAGTACTGCATGGTGCAAGAGCGGGAGTGTCCGGGGTTCGGTCCCCCGGACAGGTCCGCGATCCCCTTCCCGGGGGAGGATCATGGTGATCGATCATACCGCCATGGCCTGGTATGACCGGCTCTCGCCTGATGTCTGCGGGGTGCTCGCGATCGGGGATGATACCACCTCTGTCTGCGGGCATGTGGGTTGTTTCCGCGGGATCCCGGTCCTTGGGATCACGGACGGGGATGCAGACGGGATCGTGCCTGAGGGGTATGCCCCCGGGAGTCTGATCCTCGAAGCGGTGAGGGAGCGGGATGATGATCTCGGAAGAGAGGTGGCGGCCCGGGTACCGGCGGGTCCGGTAATATGGGAGGAGTGGGTGGCAGCGGTGATCTGTTCCCTGGGAGACCGGGTCCGGGTGAAGCATCAGGAACCGGACCCGGAGACAGCCGGTTGTCGCACGGGATGATGCGGCCGTTCTGCCGCTCTCCCTGTGCTGGAATAGTAAAAAAGAGTCTTTCCGGTTACCCTGCCCCGTTCTGGTAGGTTCCGTTCGAGGCGGAGTAGAGCCAGTATCCGCTGTACGGATGAATCGGCCTGGTGTCACTCTGGTTTCCGGTTCCTCCCCGCATGATCGGTTCCTCGTACTGCTGGACGGCAGCATCATATCCGACTGCGTAGGACCATCCGGTTCCCAGGGTATGGAAGGTCTCGTTGGCGGACTGATCGCCCGCTGCCCACCCGCCGACCGATGACCATCCGGCAGAAATATCACGGGAGATGCCGGTCACCGGCTCTGCGAAGCTGACCGGGACCTTTGTAGCGTTCTCTGAGAAGATCCAGTATCCCTGGAGCGGGGTCACCGGATCGGTGACATTGAGGGTGGCGTACCCGGTGGTGTCATTGTTGTACCTGAGCACCGAATGGCCTGAGGAGTTGACCCCGGTGAAGATCGCTGCCGTGTCAGACCCGGGGGCAAGGCGGAAGGGGACCGAGACATGGTTCCATCCGGCCCCAAGGGGGATCGCATCGCTCTTCTCCAGAGCGAGGAGGGCAGCGGTGAGGTTCACCCTGCCGCCGGTGATGATCCGGCCCTGGAGGTCAGGCACCGGGTCTGCGGTGGAGAGGATGATCTCCTTTATCTCGTCTACCGGGGCATCCGGGGCGGTATTCATGAGCATCGCCGTGATTCCGGCGACCATGGGTGTCGCCATGGAGGTACCGCTGTAGTACATCCAGGAGGGCTCGACCAGGGTTCCGTACCCGTCTGAGAGGCTGAGGTCATCGATGAAGCAGATCCCCTTCTCGAGGGTGATCCGGATCATGAGGTTCTCTGTATGCAGGCTATCAGGGATCTGCTGCTGGATGAAGGTGAACGGGGTGACCTTCGCCTTCATCCTGGCCGGGTAGATCGGGTACCACCGCAGGCCTCCGTCCGCTGATCCCTCAAGCCGTACAATCCCCTCTCCTCCGTTCTTCAGGGAGAAGGAGAAGACCGGTCGCTCGAGGGCTGAGAGATTCAGGGTGGTGTTGAGGATCAGCATGGCCGGTTTCGTGTCTGCCACACCCCGGACTGAGTACGGGGGTGAGACGAAGGTATCAGGATCCAGGGTCCAGTTCCCTGAGATGGTCCAGTTTGAGAGGGTGTCAAAGGGTTCTGCCCATACCGGGTCAGGCTGGTACTTACTCCTGACCGTGGAAAAGATTTTGGATCCCGGAGCCGCGATGTGCACCGTCGTATTCCCGTAATTTGAGAAGTCTGAAAGGGTGTCATTGGGTTCCAGCGAGGCGACCGAGATGATGTTGGGGAGATCGTATGCTGCAGGATATTCAGGCCAGACGGCATTGTCAGTGCCGTTATTCCCGGCAGCGATGAGGAAGAGTGCATCGGTATCCCGGATCACGTC
The DNA here is from genome assembly GCA_964610235.1 of uncultured Methanospirillum sp. Taxonomy (GTDB): domain Archaea; phylum Halobacteriota; class Methanomicrobia; order Methanomicrobiales; family Methanospirillaceae; genus Methanospirillum. The sequence goes on from CAZSVH010000158.1 coordinate 2,529, forward strand.
GTGTTCTGTCCGGGAGAAATAATCTCCCCCGTATGAGCAGGAGAAGATCCGTGCACCCTTCTCCTTTGCCCAGAGGATCCCGGTTATCTCATCTGAGAGGGTCCCCCCGTTCTGGTTTATGAACCTGACCGGGATGATGGTGGTGTTCCAGACCACTCCGGTGCCCCCGATTCCGTTCCCGGCAACGGCACCGATGATCCCGGAGCAGTGTGTTCCGTGGCTGTTCTGATCCATCGGGTCAGAAGTCCGGGTGATGGTGTCATACCCGTGGGCGCCGGTCACGGGATCGGTCCAGATGTTTGCGGCGAGGTCAGGGTGGGTATAGTCCACCCCGGTGTCCAGGACCACGACCGGTGTCTCCCTGCCGCCGGTGGTGATATCCCATGCGGTGACCGCCTTGATATCAGCACCCGGTGTTCCCGGGGTGGTATTGTTCAGGTAGACCTGCCCGGTGTTCTGCAGTCCCCACTGCCGCCAGAAATCCGGGTCTGCGGGCACTATCCGGGGATACCGGTAAAAGTCGGGTTCTGCATAGATGACCCCGGGGATTCCCTGGAAATAGGCGGTTGCATTCTCAACCGAGAGTCCGTCCGGGAGCTGGATGAGGGAGAGACCCGGCGCTCCGAGGGTTGCGTAATCAAAGGCTACTGATGCCCCGATTGCGCTGGTTGCCTCGCTCAGCTGGCTCACCGTGCCCTGAACGGGTTCGGTCCTGACGAGGAGGGAACCCTCCGCGTATGCCGGACCGGTATCCTCCTCTCCTTCAAATCCTCCCGTCTCTCCATCTTCAGCAACCCACCCTGCTACACTGGATGCCAGGAGCAGGCAGAAGAGGATGCTGATCAGCTGTATGTGTCTCATAGATCCCATCCGGTACCGTCGCGATGAAGTATTTATTGTCGTTTTAATATATCATAATTTTTATGTGCTCTGACTTCCTTCTC
>CAZSVH010000159.1:0-3468 GCA_964610235.1 uncultured Methanospirillum sp.
TCCCCACAGGTTACCGTTGAACACGTAAAGAAGGCACAAGCCAAGATCGAGACCGACAGCATGGTGGAATGCATCAGGACCCTTCCCACCCAGAGCAAGATCGTCCTCTACTGTATGCTGCTCCTCCATCGGGCCGGCCAGAAAATCTTCATCTCCGGGGAGATTACCCGGATATACAAGGAGATAACCCCTCTTCTCGATATCGACGTGCTGACTGTCAGGCGGATATCTGATCTCATCTCTGAATTGAACATGCTCGGCGTGATCAGCACCCGGCTCGTGAACCGGGGCAGGCATGGGAGGACGAAGGAGATGTGGTTTGATACTAACACCGACAAGATCTGGGAGGTTATCATGGAAGAGCAGGATGGCCGGCTTGCACAGATCGACTCAGATCTCCTGGTTACAATGCTGCGGTGAATGTTATGGATGAAAAAGACAGGATGCTTCTTTCACTACTGGAAGAAGACTGCACAACCCCGGTGCATGACCTGGCGGTCATGCTCGAATGTACTGATGACGATATTCTGACCCGGAAAAAGACCCTTGAGGATGCCGGTATTATCCGCCGGTACTCGGCGGTCATCAACTGGGAGGCGGTTGAGGCAGGATCGGTGTATGCGATCATCGAACTGAAGGTGGCTCCTGAACGCGAGTGGGGATATGATCGGATCGCCGAGCGGATTGGGCGGTTCCCCAATGTCCGCAACCTGCGGCTCCGGACCGGAACCCATGATCTCGAGCTCCTGGTGGCCGGGAAGACGATGCAGGACATCGCCCGGTTCGTCTCAGAGCAGATAGCCCCGATGGACCGGATCCGGGAGACTGCAACCCACCTGATCATGAAGACGTACAAGGAGAACGGAGTCGTCTACTTCGAGCGCGAAGAGGGAAAACGGCTGACGTACTCATTTTAGGGTGATATCATGAGGGACTTTATTTCAGACCGGGCCAAAACCATCCCCCCGTCAGGAATCAGGCGGTTTTTTGATCTTGCCGGCCAGATGGAGGATATCATCTCCCTCGGAGTCGGGGAACCGGACTACACAACTCCCTGGAACATCTGCGAGGCAGCGATCACCTCCATTGAACAGGGGCATACCTCGTATACCTCGAATACCGGGCTTGAACCGCTCAGGCAGGAACTGGGGCGGTTTCTGGATGATCGATACGGGCTGGCCTATGATCCCGTCCATGAGATGATCATCACCACCGGCGTCTCGGAAGCCCTTGATATCGCGATCCGTGCGGTGATCAACCCCGGGGATGAAGCCCTGGTAGTGGATCCGATCTATGTCTCGTACAGCCCCTGTATCACCCTTGCCGGCGGGGTTCCGGTTCAGATGCCCTGTTCAGAGAAGGACCACTTCAGGCTGACTGCTGATGTCCTGATGGAGCATATCACCCCCCGTTCCAAGGTGCTCATCCTCAACTTCCCGAACAATCCCTCCGGCGCCGTGATGCGGCGGGAGGATCTCGCGGGGATCGCCGATGTCGTGGTCGATCACGATCTCCTGATCCTCTCTGACGAGGTCTATGCCGAGCTGACCTATGAGGGGAAGCACTGTGCGACCGCCACGATCGACGGACTGTGGGAACGGACGGTCACCCTCTCCGGGTTCTCCAAAGCCTTTGCCATGACCGGGTGGCGGCTGGGATACCTCTGTGCCCCCCCTGAGATCACCGCGGCTGCTCTCAAGATTCACCAGTACGTGATGCTCTCAGCTCCGACCATGACCCAGTATGCAGCTCTTGAAGCGCTCAGGCATGGTCAGGAGTCGATGGAACAGATGGTCAGGGAGTATCATATGCGCCGGAACCTCTTCGTCGACGGACTGAACCGGATCGGCCTCCCCTGTCATCTTCCGGAAGGGGCGTTCTACGCATTCCCTTCGGTGGAGAAGACCGGGCTGACCGATGTGGAGTTTGCAGAGCAGCTCATTACCAAGGGCGGGGTCGCCGTGGTCCCGGGTTCGGTCTTCGGTTCCGGGGGGGTCGGTCATGTCAGGTGTGCGTATGCCGTCTCCCGGCAGGACCTCTCCGAGGCCGTCACCCGGATGGGCGATTTTGTAGCAGGATTACCCTGATCCGACCCTCTTTTCTCTCCGATCCCGGATCTCCCCTCCCTGCAGAATGGGAGATTATATGTCTGATCATCTCTCACCTTTCCTGTTGGATGAGTTGTACTATCATCGTGGGTGGCAACTTTGGTGACGAGGGGAAGGGGAAGATCGTCTCCCACGTTGCCCACACAGATAAACCGACCATAATTTCCCGGGGCGGGGTCGGCCCGAACGCCGGACATACCGTCATGGTCGGAGAGAAGAAGTTCGGGGTCAGAATGTGCCCGTCCGGGTTCGTCTTCCCTGATGCCCGGCTGATGATCGGTACCGGGGTCCTGGTGGATCCCCGTGTCTTTGCCCATGAGGTCGGGGTCCTCGGGGTGGAAGGGCGGATCTTCATCGATCAGCGCTGTGCTATCATCGACGAGCATCATATCGCAGAGGATAAGAGCAACACCCACCTCTCCCAGAAGGTGGGATCCACCGGGACCGGGTGCGGACCGGCGAACCGGGACCGTGCCATGCGGGTCGCCCGTATTGCCCGCGATCTCCCTGAACTCTCCCGGTACCTGGTTGATGTCCCGCAGGAGATCAATACGGCACTGGATGCCGGTGAGAACGTGGTCCTGGAAGGAACCCAGGGCTTTGGGATCTCCCTCTATTACGGGTCGTACCCGTATGTCACCTCCAAGGATACCTCAGCCTCACAGATGGCCGCAGACAACGGGGTCGGGCCGACCCGGGTGGACGAGGTCATCGTCGTTTTCAAGGCGTTCCCGACCCGGGTCGGGGAAGGGCCGTTCTCCACCGAGATGAGCAGTGAAAAAGCCCATGAGCTGGGAATCCAGGAATTCGGGACCGTGACCGGGAGGGAGCGCCGGATCGGGACATGGGACCCTGAGATGGCACGATATGCCGCGATGGTGAACGGCGCCACCCAGATCGCCATAACCGGCGTGGATCATATCGACCCCTCCTGCTTCGGGGCGACCAGTTACTCCCAGCTGACCACCCCGATCCGTGATTTCCTCTCCCAGGTAGAGGCTGATACCCGCTGCCCGGTCACCCTCGTCTCTACCGGGCCGGAAATGAGTCAGATCATCGATTTGAGGAACAGATAATGAAACGTGACCTGTATGATATCCTCTGCTGTCCGGTCTGCAAGGGGGACCTCGAGCTCACGGTCGTTGCCGAGGACGAGAAGGAGATCCTCACCGGTTCACTCATCTGTCATGCCTGTAACGTGACATACCCGATCGAAGACGGGATCCCGAACCTCCTTCCCCAGAATATCTGAGATGGTCCTCTCCCTCCGGGTTCTGGTCCTCTCCCTGGGAGTGGACCGGGTGGTGGGGGACCCCCGTACCCGGCGTCACCCGGTAGCCCGCCTCGGGCAGTTCCGCGG
>CAZSVH010000160.1:0-3417 GCA_964610235.1 uncultured Methanospirillum sp.
TCAGCTCTCCCAGGATATAACAGGGGGATCGAAGCGCGACTCCCACCCGATCAGAGAGGGCGACAACGGGATGGTGGTGACCAGCAAGGATCAGATGACCGGCAAGAGAGGAATCAGGACGGGTATGCCCGTGCATGCATCCGAATTCGTCGAGAACTGAACCATCACGGGGGAGGAGTTCGCCAGGTCTGAGAAACTCCTCGATCCCGGGATCATGATTGCCCGGGGTAACCCGTATACTGGTCAGGGTTCTGAGCCGGGAGAAGAGAGGGGGGAGTTCCCGGAACTCCTGCCATGAGGTACCCGGGACCCGGTGCTTGATATCCCCGAGCATGAGGAGGATATCAGGGGAGACGTCCCGGACGAGAGCCAGGAGCCGGGCTATCCGATCCTCTCCGCGGCTCCTGAGATGGATTCCATGTCTCCGGAGATCGGTCTCGATTCCCATGTGGAGATCAGCCGTCACCAGGATCCGCTGCTCCCCGGTTATCTGGAGAGCCGGCCCGGCTGAGTGGTATTCAATCTCCATGTTCAGAGGGTCTTCACAAACCCCGAAGACGGCTGATACAACTCATCTTCAGCGATCAGCGAACGGAGAGACTCCACCAGGAGTGGTCCGTCGATGCCGGCCTTCTTCGCGATCGTGGTGAGCTCTTCAACTGAAACACCACGGGGTCCGGAGTGGGTCCTGATGAGATCCATAATGATGCCTGCCACATCAGGGGTGAGGACCGGCTCCTCGCACCTCTCTTCCCCAACCGGTTCAGTGTCCAGGGTCTGTACCTGGGAGAGTGCCTTTTCCACCATTCCGGCAATGTCCTGGAGTTTTTGTGAAGTGAGAGAGTAGAGGGCAACTGCCTGTATCTCATCCGGTTCTGCGGATCCTCCCTCCAGAACCTTCGAGATGCGGACCAACCGTGTGGTGGTCTGACAGGCGGTCCTGATGATCCACTGATCACGGATGAGTCGATCAGATCGGGTGATGCCATCCAGCATGAGTCTGAATCCACCCGGGGATACGGTAGAATCCGGATCAGGGGTGGCAGTGCAGGAGACAAATTCTGGAGGTGAAAACGAGGAGAGGGTCTGCTGAACCTCCCGGTCCCGGCTGCGGATGAAGAGAACCAGTACACCGGTGGGATCAGCTACCCGTACATACCCTCCTCCTGCAGAGGGACGATGGATCTCCGTGAGGGCCCCGCAGACGTATATCCGGGACACCCGGGCACCCGTAGGGGTTATCATGAGATGAGGAGCAGACCCGGGATCATTCATGGGAAAGCGGGCCTCTCCAATCTCATGCGCAAAGAGCCGGGAGTGCGGGGGAAGGAAGGCAGGTGGCATACGGGTCATGATGGATCCATGAATAATATGAGGTATCGAAGTACTATTGCTCTTCAGAAATAGATATCTTGGGAATTGCAGGGTGGATGGGGGAGACCGGCTCGCGGTATGGAGTACGGGAAGGAGAGGGGAGAGCAAACCTAATTTCCAGTCATTTCTGGCCGGTCCGTATTCCCGCAGGGAACCCGGAGGAGATGCAGGCGACGAGGTGGAAAATCTGCGCTACAATATAAACCGGTTATTATTTCGAATGTTTGATAACTTTTTTTTTCGTATATTATTCTGATCTGAATAATCATTTGGCGTAATTTCCATCAAATATATATATCTCCCGAATAAAACCAGTGGTTACGTATCGCGGGACGGGTCAGGTGCATTCACAGGTGCACCTGTGCATTGATACTTGCGTATACATGACTTCTGGACGCGGGTTATTCATATGATGGGGAAAGTCAAGCCAGTGTGGTGCCTCGTTCTGAGCATTCTTCTGGTAATATGTGCGCTCAGTGCAGCAGCATCTGCAGAAGAAGAGAACAGAACGGCAGAAGGGGCTACCATAGCCTCTATGCCCCTCTTGTTCATCCCGAACGAGGGGCAGTATGATGACAATGTTTCGTTCCAGGGACAATCATCCCCGGAACAGGTCATCACGGTTTTTGAAAATGGTATCGAGTTCAGCCAGAGCCCGGATAGCAACGGGACTGCCATAGAACCGGTCTTCATGCTCCTTGAAGGAGCGAACAAGGATGCAAAGATCATCGGGCTGAACCAGATCAACGGAACTGCCAACTATTACTATGGGGACGATCCGTCAGCCTGGATCACGGGCATCAACCTCTCTCTGGGAGTCCAGTATGCCGAAATATATCCAGGGATTGATCTGAACCTCTCCGGAAAGGACGGGATTCTCAAGAGTGAGTTTACCGTTCTTCCCGGAGCAGATCCGGCAGCTATCATCCTGCAGTACCAGGGACAGGACTCCCTCAGCCTGAATGAGACGACCGGAGATCTGATCATTCAGACGGCTGGGAGGGAAATCCGGGATGAAGCACCGTTCGCATACCAGGATATCAATGGAACCCGCCAGACCGTGGACTGCTCCTATGTCACGGGTGCGAACAACACGGTGACCTTCGCCGTTGGTGAGTATGACCAGACCCAGACCCTGGTCATCGACCCGGTCATGCGTTATTCCCTCTACTTCGGAGGAGAAGGGCGTGACCAGGGGAACAGCATCGCTGTCGATGACGGAGGATATGCATACTTTATCGGGACCACCTGGTCTGATCACCTGAAGTACTTTAAGAACCATCCCCACCCGGTCACCCGGAGTGAGATGGGTGCCGAGGGGCTTGCCCCGGGGAGCATCCAGCCATACTTCGGGGGAGGGGACAAGGACGCATTTGTCGTCAAGATCAACCCTGATGGAACAGAGCTGGTGTACATCACCTACATCGGAGGGACCGGCACGGATGAAGGTACCGGCCTGGTGATCGACTCAGAAGGGTTTACCTACGTAACCGGAGGAACCAATTCCCAGGATTTCCCGGTGAAGAACGCATTCAGGAACAAGATCTCCGGCGGGTATGATGTCTGGGTCACCAAACTCGACCCGAACGGTAAGGACATGGTCTTCTCCACGTACATCGGGGGGACGGATGACGACTTCGGATTCGACATTGCCATCGATGCAACCAAGAATGTATTCGTCACCGGCCAGACCAAGTCCTGGAACTTCCCGACCGTCAACCGGTACATGCTTTCTCCCTTTGGCGGACTCGGTGACGCATTTATCACGAAACTGACACCCGAAGGGAACTCGATCGTCTACTCCAACTTCATCGGCGGCAGTGCCTATGAGGCAGGGAGTGCTGTCACCATCGATCCGAACGGGTACGCATGCGTGGTTGGACAGACCGAATCTCCCAACTTCCCGGTCATCAAACCATACCAGGGCAAGTTGAACGGGTACTTCGATATCTTCGTGACAAAGTTCGATCCTGAAGGGAAGTATCCGGCGGCATACTCCACCTACCTTGGGGGAAAAGGATGGGATGATGGAAAAGATATCTT
>CAZSVH010000161.1:0-3403 GCA_964610235.1 uncultured Methanospirillum sp.
GAGCAGATCATGGTCCATCCGACCGGGAAGACCGTCCAGATCCGCTCCATCCAGAAGCATGACGATGATGTGAGTGAGGCAGGGCCGGGTGACCGGGTCGGCCTGGCACTCAAAGGAATCGAGGCAGAAGACCTGGACCGCGGGTACGTGCTGAGTGCTGCCCCCGGGATGCAGAGCCGGCGCGAGATCTCTGGAACTGTCAGGATCATTCCATACTGGCCTGAACCACTCAAAGAACAGATGATACTCTATGCCGGCCACTGGATGCAGTTCCTCCCCTGCCGGGTGACGAAGACCGCGGACGGGGGGGATCCTAAAAACCCGACGGTGACCCTCTCCTTTGAGAGAGAACTCGTGTATATGCCCGGATCCTCTGTCGTACTCCATTACCTTGAGAGCGAGAAGCTCCGGATCGTCGGGACCATGCAGATATCAGGGTGAGATGTCTTTTCAGGCAGATCCCGGTACCGGGACAGGGCTGTCAGCATGACGCTTCCCCAGCCCCGGTTTCTCCCGGTCTCCCGGGAAGAGGCGGATGAACTCGGGATAGACCGGTTTGATATCATCCTGGTCACCGGTGATGCCTACCTGGACCATCCTGCCCTCGCCACGGCCCTGCTGGGTAGACGGCTCTGGGATGAGGGATATACTGTCGGTATCATCCCCCAGCCGGATCCGCAGGACCCGGCGTCGGTGAGCCACCTGGGTGCACCCCGCCTCTTCTTCTCTGTCTCCGGGGGTGCGATGGACTCAATGGTTGCCCACTATACCCCGGCGATGAGAATCCGATCCGAGGATGCCAACTCCCCGGGCGGGAGGCGGATCAGGCCTGACCGGGCGACCCTGGTGTATGCCGACCTGGTTCATCGCCTCCATCCCCGGATACCCCTGGTTATCGGCGGAGTGGAAGCCTCGCTGCGCAGATTTGCCCATTATGACTACTGGTCAGACCGGATACGCCAGTCCATCCTCGCTGACGCCCCGGCTGATCTCCTCGTGTACGGGATGGGGGAGCAGCAACTGATCCGGATCGCCTCCCGGATCTCCCGGGGTGAGGAGATCAGAAGGATCCGTGACATTGCAGGGACATGCTGGAAGATTCAGCCAAAGGAGTGGAGAGCATCACCTGCCCTGCAGGATCAGATCGATGAGATCCCTTCGTATGTCAGGGTTGTCGAGGATCCCGGAGCCTTCGCCCGTGCCCATGCGATGATCCTGGGCCAGCAGAATCCGTATCAGGGCAGACCACTCATACAGCAGCACCCGAAAACCGGTATCGTCCAGAACCCGCCGGCTCTTCCGTTATCATCCCGGGAGATGGACAGGATCTATGATCTCCCCTACCAGCGGGAGGCACACCCGTCCTACCAGGAACCGGTCCCGGCCCTCGAACCGATCCGATCCTCAGTCACCTCGCACCGGGGATGCTATGGGAACTGTTCGTTCTGTGCCCTGACCATGCATCAGGGGAGGATCATCCAGAGCAGAAGTCCGGAGTCGATCCTCAGGGAGGTCCGGGGCCTCGCAGAAAAACCCGGGTTTTCCGGGGTCATCACCGATGTCGGGGGTCCGAGTGCGAATATGTATGGGGACTGGTGCAGCAGGTGGGAGAGAGAGGGACCCTGCCCGGACCGGGAGTGCAGCACCTGTTCCCGGCTCCGGCGGGGTCTCCCCGGGTACCTCAGCCTCCTGGAGTGTGCCGGGGCGATCAGGGGCATCACCCGGGTCTTCATCGGATCCGGTGTCAGGTATGATCTCATCCCTGAGGATACTGAGACGATGCGGAGGATGGCTGCCCATGTCTCTGGCCAGCTGAAGGTCGCTCCCGAGCATATCAGCCAGGGGGTGACCGGACTCATGAACAAGCCCGGAAAAGAGATCTTTGAGAACTTCAGGTGCCTCTTCACCCGGGTATCAGGGGAGGGGAGAAGCCGGCTCTTCCTCGTCCCGTATCTCATGTCCGGCCACCCGGGGTGCACCATGACTGATATGGTGGAACTGGCAGAATATCTCCGGGATACCCGGCTGTACACCGAGCAGGTCCAGGACTTTACCCCGACCCCGATGACCGGTTCAACCTGCATGTATGCGACCGGTATCGATCCCCGGACCATGAAGCCGGTATCTGTCCCGAAAGGAGAGGAGAAAGCGATGCAGCGGACACTCCTCCACTGGAGGGAGCCGGCAAACCATGCCCGGGTATACCAGGCACTCGTCATGGCCGGGCGTGAGGACCTCATCGGGGACGGTCCCCTCTGTCTCATCAGGAGGAGAGGGCCGGTCCCGGGGATCCCGGGACGGGACCCCCGGCCTCAGGGAGGGAAGAGAGTACGAAGGCCGGAAAGGATGCCCGGATCCGGAAAGGGACGCAATGCCTGACCTATTCAGGTACCTTCATCGCACACGAGGGACAGTCTTCAATACTCTCGGCATATGTCCGGTATGCATCGGCAAGAACCGTCGACTGTGAGGTCAGCCCTGATATGAGGATTGCCTCCAGGATCTCATCCTTGGTCGCCCCTTTCCGTAACGCAGCCCTGACATGGTAGTCGGTGCAGTGATTACACCGGAGTGCGGATGAGACCGCGATGCTGATCAGTTCCACGTACTTGGGCGAGAGAGTGCTGGTCTTGAGCACCGCGGTCTTGTAGAGGAGATGGGAGACCAGTACCTCGGGTCGTTCTGCCATCCGCTCAAAGATGAGCGGAACCTTCCCGTTATCCGCGAGGATGGCATCCATCCAGGACCGGGTGGTGTCTTCCGCCCCGTGCTCAAGCACTTCCCTGATAATCGTCTCAAAGGTGTCTGTCGGTTTTCCCATCAGTATCGCTCCGTAAACCTGGGTATTCAGTACTCGCCGGTCAGGTATCTGAAGATATGGGACGATGATACCACCCCACAACCTTGAAATAGGGAGATCCCTCTTCTCTATACTATGAGACCGCTCCAACCCGTTATTGCCATTCTTCTCTGTTGTTTCATCCTGGGTGCCGGATGCACCGGGCCGGAGGAGGAGGTAGGGGATATGACTCCGGTACCCGCCCGGACCATGCCTGAACCGGTGCCTGTCACCGAATCTCCCCCGATCTCTCCGACACCGGAGGCAGAACCGGAGGCATCTGTCTTTGATATGCCGGTCACGGTGCCCCCTGCGAACCTCACGGTCTCGGTATCGGTCCGGAAGGATCCGGTATACTCGACCATCACCGTCGTCTTTGACGGGGGAAAGGGCCAGGATCTGGTACAGTCGATCCCGGTCAGGACGATCCGGTCCACCGGGGAAGTCTCTGATGATATGCTCGGAAAGGAGAAGGGTGCCGAGCTGACCATTAACGGCACCCGGGGGACGGATTTGGTCCGGGTGGGCGTCCATTTCATGAACAAAAACTCGTATCACCTCTCT
>CAZSVH010000162.1:0-3389 GCA_964610235.1 uncultured Methanospirillum sp.
GGAAGGAGCGATCTCGGTAATTGAACGTGAAGCCGGTGCCTATGATGAGAATGCGGTGATGGAGAAGATCGTCAGCCAGGGGGTGGCGGTGATCACTGCCCATCTGGAGCACCTCACTTCACACCGGGAAGGCGAACTCTATCATCAGGCCCTTGCGTACCTTCATGATCACCGGATCGCGGTTCCTCCTCATAAAAAACCGTTTGTTCATCATGGTTCCTCCAGTGGTCCGTCTCCCGGGTGCCCGGGATCCGCGGCCCGGCCAATTCCCCGGGCAGATACCCCCACGAGGGGGGAACCTGATTCTCCTGCGTCATCCGAGCTGCGGCAGTGGCCGGTTCAGCTGGCCCTGCTGTATCCGGATGCGGCATACTTTGATGATGCCGACCTGCTCATCGCTGCTGACTGTACTCCCTTTGCCTATGCAGGGTTTCACCGGGAACTCCTCGCCGGGAAGATCCTGATCATCTTCTGTCCGAAACTGGACGCAGACATCCCCGGGTATATCCAAAAACTGGCTGAGATCCTCTCCCGTCACCGGATCCGATCGGCTACCCTGGTCCACATGGAGGTTCCCTGTTGCAGCGGGATTGCGCAGGTATGGGCCGCGGCCATGAATCAGGCAGGGGTACGGGTTCCGGTGACCGATGTGACGATCACGATCCAGGGAGAGATACAGCAGCAGGGGTGATCACTCTGCCCGGCTCTCTCCCCCTGGTGGCCCGGTTGCTCTGCCCGGAACAGGTGCGGTGATGGATCCCGAGATCTCTGAGTATATCCTCCTCTTCCAGGCGGTCATCCAGTGGATCGCGATCATCCTCTCTGCATCCACGGGGGTGTATGATGCCAGGCGGAACGGTCTTGATTATTTTGGTGCCCTTGTCATCGCGGTGATCGTCGCGGTGGGGGGAGGGACGCTTCGGGATCTCCTGCTTGGCAGGTATCCGCTCTTCTGGCTCCAGGATCCCATCTATCTCATCAGTATTCTCATCGTGGGGGTCATCGGGATTCTTCTGGTCCCGATCAGCACCCGCCGGCCTCCCGGCAACCGGCTTCGCGACTCTGAACTCTTCTGCTCTGCCCTGAGCCTGATGTACGGGACCTCGGGGTCCTTTGCCGCGGTTGATGCCCTTGCGCTTGGGATGTGGGCGTACCTGGGAACCTATTATGCCCTGATCGGGGGTATCCCGCCGATCATCGCCCCGGTCATGGGGATCATCACTGCCTCCTTCGGAGGCGTCCTTCGGGACCTCTTCTTTGCAAAGATCCCTGAGGTCTTCCGTCCCGGGCAGCTCTATGCCCTTGCCTCGTTTGCCGGAGCCGGATCGTATGTCATCTGCTGGCAGGCCGGGGTTTCGGCCCCTGCCGGGTTTCTCGTCTGCATGGTGATCACCTTCGTGGTCAGGATGGTATCGGTCAGGTATAACATTACCACCTCATAGCCCTCTCCGGGAGCTCCCTGAATTCGGCTCTTCTCTTCACTCCTTCGGCCTGGTTCGTTCCCTCCTCGTATTCTCTCCCTCTCTCTTCTCCCTGCTGCCTCTCCCTGCATCCCATCCGATTCGTCTCTCCCAGATATGGTTCCTTGCATATATCATCATGGGGTATATAGTGGCTCTCGCCCTCCGCCCTGTCAGGGGAGACTCCTGACCAGGTGCCGGGTTTATGCCGGTTCACTCCCCAATATTACGCCGTGAAGGCACGAATTGAGGGGAATTTTGTCACACTCGGGACGGAAGGGCTCTCCCTGTACGAGCAGAGCGGGTTTGGGCGGCCCCATAAAGACGGAATCCGCCTCTCAGCGGTGGAGGCGGTGTACCTGGTATACCGGGGAAGGATTGAGGTACCGAACCATCAATTTGATTCCCTTCTCGTTCAGTTTTCGGAAGACGCCCATTTCCTGAGGTCATTCATGGTCTACCGTGACCTGCGGGAACGGGGGTACGTGGTCCAGACCGGACCCATGGACTTCCGGGTCTTCCGCCGGGGAGAAAAACCTGGGAAAGGCGAATCCCTGTACATGGTCAGGGTTCTCTCTGAACGGGATCTCATCGACTTCTCCCGGATCCGGGAAGACGTCAGGGCAACGGCAAACATGCGAAAACTTCATGTTCTCGCGGTGGTGGATGACGAGTTCGAACTGACCTACTATGAGGTGAAGATTCAGAAACCGGCACCCATTAACCTGCAGGAGGTCCTCAGTCCGGTGACCGGGATCCTCTCGAGCCGCTCGGTGATCATCCGGTCTCCTCCTGAATCAGCGTACGAAGAAGCGTTCTATGGGAAACGGTTTGATGATGAGCGGATCGTCCTCTCAACGGTTGAGTCTGTCTTCCTGATGGAACAGGGGCTTCTCCGGATCGAGCAGGAAGGAAAGGAGATCAGCAGTTCTGCGTTCCGGGACCTGATCCGTGAGTCTGATGCAGATCTTGAGAATAAACTGGCAGTCTATCAGCACCTGCGGTCCCTGCACTATATCCCCAAGACCGGGTACAAGTTCGGACACCATTTCAGGGTATATCTGGGGAGAAAAGTCCACTCTGAGATGCTCGTCCAGGCCATCGCAGCAGGGACGACCCTCCCGATGAACGGGATCTCCCGGTCTGTCAGACTGGCTCACAGCGTCAAAAAGAAGATGCTGTTCGGATGCATACATGATGAGGGCATTGCATATGTCGAGTTTGCCAGGATCAAACTCTGAATACCGGAAGATAGATCATGGAATCTGCCATTAATCCCTGGTCCTCGGACCAGTCTGTCGATATTGAACGCCTGCATGCAGAGTTTGGCATCGAACGGATCGAGACCGTCACCGATCTCCTCCCCACACTCCCTGACTTTATGAGGAGAGGAATCGTCTTCGGACACCGCGATTACCACCTGATTGCCGACGCTATCAGAAATCATGAACCCTTTCATGTCCTGACCGGCTTCATGCCGTCCGGCCATCCGCACCTCGGTCACCTGATGGTCATGAAGGAGGTCGTCTGGCATGTTGCCCAGGGCGGGAGCGGTGCTATCTGCATTGCAGACCGGGAGGCCCATGCGGTCAGAAACCTGAGCTGGGAGCAGTGTCGCATCTTTGGCGATGAGTACCTGGCCTGCCTGTACGCACTCGGGTTTGAAGGGGAGACCTACCGCCAGAGTTCCAACCGGGTGGTCCAGGATCTTGCATTTGAGGCTTCTGCACGGGTGAACTTCTCTGAGCTGAGCGCCATATACGGGTTCACCGCTGACAACGACATCGTGCATGCGATGAGTGTCCTGACCCAGGTGGCCGACATCATCTACCCCCACGGCGTGGGTGAACCGGCGCCGACGGTTGAGCCGGTTGGCCATGATCAGGATCCGCATATCAGGCTGACCCGTGGGCTGGCCCATAAACTCCG
>CAZSVH010000163.1:0-3334 GCA_964610235.1 uncultured Methanospirillum sp.
TACCGGGATCACCGATCTCCCGGATCGAGATACCGGTGATAGAGAAGATCTCCCGGATCAGGAATAACCCCAGGCCGGTGTGTTTACCATACCCCCTCGCGAAGATCTTCTCCTTCTCACTCCATTCCACCCCGCATCCGTCATCCTGGTATACCAGGATGAGTTCATCCCCTGATCGGTCGCGGGAGAGGGAGATCCGGCTCAGCTGCCCCCCGTGCCTCACTGAGTTATCGATGAAATTGGAAAAGACCCGGACCAGCAGGGGATCCGCATACACCCAGACTCCTGCGATATCAGTGCTGATATTCACCCCGGCCGGGAGCGAACCTGCCTGGGAGAAGATGGTCTCCACATCCTGCCAGACCGGGGCGGTGATCCCGACCATCTCATACTCGCGGGTGAAGGCGATGATATCAATGATTGACCTGACCACTTCGTGTTCCTTCTGCAGGTACCGGGTCAGGTCAGGGTAGTCTGAGAGATCGCCGGTCAGCTCGATATACCCTTCCAGTGCGTTGATCAGGTTGATGATATCATGCCGGGTGAGGCTGGAGAGGAGCCTGAGCTTGTTGTTTGCGGTCTTCAGGGCCTCATCCTGACGGTTCTTCACCATGAGCCGCCACATCCCGGCCATCAGGACACTCAGCTCGAGCTGGTCTGAGGGACTGTACGGCTCTTCCTTGTCTGCGAGAGAGAGAACCGCGACCACCCGCTCCTGATCAACCACCGGGATGATGAGGGCACGGTGGTACCGGACCGGCTCCTGCACGATACAGGAGAAGGTCCGTACCAGGGAGGGGGAACCAGACAGGATCAGTGGTTCCCTGGTCAGGATGACCTGTCTGATGGACGGGAGATCATCCAGGGATGCATTCATTCCTCTGAGCCGGGGAGCCTCCTCTCCTGCCCCCTTCCCCTCCCGGTCTGTCAGGTATGATTCAACAGAGATGGTCCTCTCCTCCTGGTCAGGAAATCCGATAAATCCCATCCTGCTCTTCGTCATCTCAGCGCAGGTTCTGAGCGTAAATGAGGTGATGGCACTCTCCGGCTCCCCTTCCATGAGGTTAAGATGAAGGAGTGTCATCAGCTGGTGGTTATGGGCTGCAAGAGCTGCCCGCTGCTGCTTATTCTCGGTAATATCGATGAGCGAGACGAGATACTCGGAACCCCCGGGGAGGGTACCCACGGTGAGTGAGACGTCACGGGGTGCCGGGAACCGGGCCCTGAACCTGATCTCATGCCTGGCAGGTTCGCTGCCATTCTCCTGCTGCATCCGGTGATACTCCCGTGCCTTCTCCTGATCCGGTCCGTCTGCCAGATCGGAGAAGAGAATGGTGCTGGTGATCTCCTCAGCGCTGAACCCGGTGTACTCGAGGAAATGGGAGTTTGCCAGGGTGATCCTCCCTTCATGGTCCAGGATGACCATGGGAACCCCGGAGTATTCAAAGAGTGCACGGTACCGTTCTATCATCTCTTCTGATGATTTCTGAAGGATAGAATGGACGATCGCCTTCCCCTGGACCGCCCGGTCATACCGGGTCAGGAGGAGATCATACTCGGATTGTACCCGTTTCAGTTCGGTCAGGAGTGCCTCACGCTGCAGGTCCGGGATGGTCCCGGGGGGGAGATCCATGATCATCTCATGGATCCTGGTCAGGGGTCTCATGGCTCCCTTCTCTGGGTCAGCATCACCAGGGTGAAGGTCTCGTTATGAAATTCGCACCTGCCTGTTTCGGTATTTCCGATCTCGCCGTAACTGAAGAAACCGACCAGGGGAGCATCCCCGATATCTGCCGCGGCCATGATCTCTTTCCCGATTCGCCTCCCTACCGCCTGGTACCGGGCAGCACAGGAGAAGAGCAGTTTCAGATCCGCGGATCGGATCCGGTCGGCATGGCTGGTGATCTCCCCCACACTCGTGGTGATGATCTCCTCACCGGCTGAGCTCGAGAAGGTGACGACCGACCCTTCAGGGACGCTCCCGTTAAAGACCAGGGCGTGCTCAACCGGATCAATCCGTGTCGGGACCCGGATCACCACCGAGTGGTCTGCTCTCCTGAGGATGAGCGGAAAATCGATGGAGAGGCGGGGAATGTCTTCGTCCCTCAGGTTCAGATACCGCTTGTAGACATCAAGTGCCGGCTGATCATTCAGGGTGTAGACGGTGTTCCCCTCAGCCCGGGTCACTCTCCACTCCCCTCCGATCCCCCGCCAGCCGCTGGTGATCATCCCTTCCACGTTCATGGTCCGGCGATCAAAAGCGATCATCACCGCTCCGTCTGTGGAGTACCTCCCGTTCGTGAAGACATAGGTCTGTTCAAACGAGGTGTCATCTCCTGCCATTCCCCCGTATATCAGCGGGTGAACGGTGAAGACCGATGCGATCCCCCCCATGACCGCTTCCCCGTCGGTTGAGAGGCCGCTCAGCAGGAGGATGAAGGCGGGGTCCGGAAACTGCTCTCTCCCCCACGCTCCGATCTCCTCCCCGAACCGGTATGAATCCTTCCCGTTCCGGTCAAAGAGAGAGACCCTGAATGAATCGGTTCCGGGATCCATCAGGCACCCGGTAGCCGAGAGTTCAGATACCGGCCCTGAAGACCGGGTCGAGAGGATCTCGCCTGAAGACGAGCATCCTGCAACCGGGTAGGGAACGGTCTCCAGCATCCGGGAGATGGCAGGGATATCCATGAAGACCGAGGAGAAGATGATACCAAGGGTGGGTGAATCCAGGGATACAGCCCTGAGTGCGATGATGAGTTCATCAGGGGATTCACCGTGGATCGGGGCGGTCTGCATGAGGTTCCTGTTATATCCATTCCCTTTCAGGATGAAAACTGTTTCTTCCCTTCAGGGATGGATACTCCCCCCCTCAGTCAGGAGACTGGGGCAGAGAGGGAGAGGATGCGGATGGCAAGATAGGCGGCATTCTGTCCGTTATCCACCCCGACGCAGGCAACCGGTACTCCTTTGGGCATCTGGACGATAGAGAGGAGGGCATCAAGGCCCCCCATGAGCCTGCCTGATACCGGCACCCCGATGACCGGCCGGGACGTCTTCGAGGCAACCACCCCGGGAAGGGCAGCAGAGAGGCCGGCGATACAGATGAAGATCCTCGCATCAGAAGCCTGGATATACGCATCGAGCCGGTCAGGGTCCCGGTGGGCAGAGATCACGGCAAAGTCATGGGAGATTCCTGCTTCATCAAGGACCTCCCGGGCTTTTTGTGCGACCTCCTCATCAGAGGTGGATCCGCAGATAATGCTCACATCGACCATGGTATTCCAAGATATAATCAGGCAGGAGTGGTATAAGTATACCTGATTGTATGGAAGAT
>CAZSVH010000164.1:0-3280 GCA_964610235.1 uncultured Methanospirillum sp.
ATCGCCACCTCACCCCGGGGTGACATCCCGAATCCGATGATCAGGGATTCGCGGCGATCATATCCGAGTAACCGTGCGGGAATCCCGCAACCTGCCACCTTGGTGATGATGCCGACCATGGTGAGGGCGATGAGGAAGATAATGGCACCCGGGGTCAGTTCGTGGACATCGACCAGAACCCCCAGCGATACGAAGAAGATGGAGGCGAAGATGATCTGGAGATACTCAGCCCCTTCCTTGAGATCGCGGCTCTTCTTCAGGCCGACCTTCTCCATCGAGACACCGGCAAGAAATGCCCCCACGATCCCGGAGAGACCGACAAGATCCGCAAACATGGCATAGAGGAAGGCGATCATCATCGCAGCGATGAAGACAAACTCAGGGTATTTTCCGGCGATCGCAGACCGGTCCAGTGCCATCAGCCCCTTGCTGATGTACCGCATCCCGATGAACGTGAATAGGGTGATGAAGAGAACCGCCTTGACAACAACAACGACGAGGCTAGTCGGGGTGAAGGTCCCGCTGACCAGGTCATCGGTCACCGCAAGGAAGAGAAGACTCAGCACATCGTCGATGACGGCCGCCCCAATGATCGCCCGCGCAGCCGTACTCTGGAGCTGACCCATCTCCTTGAGAACATTGGCAGTTATCGCGATGCTTGTGGCGGTCAGTGCTGTCCCGACGAAGAGGGAACTGGTGAGGGGATACCCGAAGAATTCAGAGAGGAAGAATCCGCCAAACCAGGGGATCACCACCCCGACAAGAGCAATGAGCGAGTAACCGGGGCTGATAATGTCCCTGATATTAAACTCAAACCCGATGACGAAGAGAAGGATGATCGCTCCGAGGGCAGCAATGCTGTGAATGAAGTCGGTGTATGTGATAAGGCCCAGAAAACTCGGGCCCACGATGAGACCGACGAGGATCTCTCCCACAACCGCTGACTGGTTAATCCGTGAGGCTACAAGATATCCTGCAAGCGCAAGGAAGAGGAGCAGGCTCATCTGGAATTCTATGCTTGAGAGAACATCTGAGGCCATGGTTTCTGCCTTACCGTTTCACTTTGCTGATATGAAACATTTCAGGTTCCATGCAGATGGGGGTTTCCTGACACGGAAACGGGAGGGATCAGCCCCGGGAAATCTCATGGATAATCCCACCGACACCGGTCTTCCCACCCGGAAAGGGAAGCGGAAACTTCTGAACATGAAACGTCCGGTTACCAGCCTTCTCCTCAGAGATGAGTGCCCGGCGGCTCTCGATCACCGCTTCATCCGAACGCCTGCAGGATGCGACAAGACCGGGGGGAAGCAGCGCTTCATCGCTTCTGCCGACGACCATCTCCAGCGGTCCCTTGTCAAGGAACGCCAGATATGCATGATTCCCATAGACCAGGGTCAGATCCGGACCCTTAATGAATGCAAGATCGGTCAGGGAATCCAGAAACGCCCTGAGCTGCTGTTCAGTCAGGGTCGCGTTCCGTTCCGCATGGTTTCTTCTGACCAGATGGTTGATGGCATTGGAGAGTTCAGTGAAGATGGTCCGGGGATCCCCTTCCTTCTGGATATAAAAATCGGCGCCATGGTTCAGGGCTTCGATCGCGACTTCTTCTCTCCCCTTTCCGGTGAAGACGATGAACGGAATGGAACAATCATACTCCCGGACCTGCTTCAGGAACTCTATCCCGTCGATCTCGGGCATGTCATAGTCCGAGATGATCGCATCATACGATGATTCCCTCAGCATCTTCAGCCCTTCAACCGGTGACGATGAGGTATCAACATCCAGGTCTGCCTCCTCCTTAAGGTAGATCCGGGTGAGCGTGAGGAGCGCAGACTCATCATCAATATACAGAATCCGGGTCATGATTCACTATCACCTGGTGGAACTGGTATCTCATCGCCGGGAGGGATATCCATTCCGTATTATCTGTCATGATCACTCTTATTCTGCAGGGAAGAATCTATCCCCGGCCATGGAGGGATTTGCCAGGCATGATACCCAAACCGGTGTTATTTCTTCTGTTGCTCTGCATACCGGTTAAACATCTCTTCTCCGACACACTCCCGGGCATATTTGCACCAGCTCATACAGGAGACAATATCATTGAAGATGACAAATCCACAGGACGGACAGGGTACCTTCATCTCATTGGAGAAGATTTCAACCTCTTCACCGCACTCCGGGCAGATCTTCAGGGTAAGGGTGGGTGTCCTGAGATCTGAGACACCCGGACATCGATCCAGCATACATGATCTCCGCGGTGCTCATTCATAGTCATTCTCATCGGTGATATGAGCAGAGCAGGATCAAGATACGGAAAAAAGTTATGAGGAAGGCATCGGAACACAGGTCTGGTAATTGCGGTTATACGGGAACCCGTTACACCAGCACCAGGGATTGGGAATCCGCTCCTCAGGAGAACTGATGTCCTGATCTCTTCCGACCAGATAATACCCACTGTCATCCTCCCACCCTACGCACTCTCCTCCGGCCCAACGGGAAGACAGGTCTGCAGGAACGATACCTTCAGACCCGGTGTCTTCATCCGATGGCAGGACTACCGGTTCACCAGGGGTGATCGTCCATGCTACAGGGCCGGTTGTTGTTCGTCCATCCGGGCTGATCACTTCAATCAGGTACGCACCTGCCGGGGCATCACAGGGAATAGTCAACAGCCCGCTGATCGATCCCGGCGTGATGAGCAGGTTGGTCAGATCAATGGTGGTGGAATCAGACACCACCCGGACCGTGGAGTCATCGATGAAGTTCTGACCGGATATCACGACAGGAACCGGATTACAGGGGGTGGCCTGCCCTTCAGCCTCCAGACCGGATATCATCGTCTGGTCTGAGTACCGGGCGATATACTGTCCGGTATCCGAATCGGAACCCACCAGGATCTTCACGGTGCCGATCCTGCCCACTTCACCAGGGGTCTGTGACGTGAACCTGATGGTGTAGGTCCGGGTGATGACCGACTGGATCTTGTCAAGAATAATCCTGAAGTCATCCCGGTGAATATCAAAGAAGAGACCGCTTCCCCCCAGTGCCTTCACGAGTTCGCGTTTGTCATCGTGAATGGGAAAGGATCCCGAGACGGTTGCCGGTCCGATGAGGATGTAACTCACCCCATTGCTGAGCAGGTGACCAGCAGTCTCCGGGATAGTGTACTGGGACCAGGAGGTGCCATCATCGCGGTAATGAGTCTTCTCATCGGTGATATCGACGATCATGTGCTGCGCTTCAGGTCTGAATCCCATCTCCAGTACCGCCTCGA
>CAZSVH010000165.1:0-3276 GCA_964610235.1 uncultured Methanospirillum sp.
CCGACACCTCTCTCATCCATGATGATATCGTGGCGTGGGTCTGGGACTTCGGTGACGGGAGCACTATCCCCTATACTCCGGCTGACTACCAGGCAGTCACGCCGCACGAGTATGCACGGGCAGGCGATTATCCGGTCACCCTGACCATCAGGAACGGGTGCGGGGAGAAAGAGACCCTGACCCGGCTGGTCAGCTGTCCGCCGGTGGAAGGGATCACCTTCAGTCCCCTGAGCAGAACCGGGACCGCACCGCTCGAGATTGAGTTCACACCTACCGCCAACCCTGATGTGGTGAACTGGATCTGGAACTTTGGTGACGGGACGATCGAAGAGTACCCTGCCAGCACTCCCGTCTCTCATACCTACCAGCGGATGGGAAATTACACGGTCACGCTCATCGGGATGAACGACTGTGGATCCTCGGGCCGGAAGGACGGGGTGGTGACCGTCTCCTGTCCGCCCCTGAAGGCGAACTTCACGTTCATCCAGCATATCGATAAGGCAGCCAGTCTGCTCGAGGTGGACTTTACCGATACTTCTCCCTCCCCTGACCTCATTGATCACTGGCGATGGGACTTTGGTGACGGTTCTGCCCCGGTCTCCTGGGACCGGACCCAGTGGGCCGCAGCCGGAGGATCTCTCACTCACCGGTATCCTGAGCCTGCACCATACACCGCCACGCTGACGGTTCGCAGTGACTGTGGCAGTTCAGACCAGGTCCGGGAGCTCATCTATAACCAGACCCCCTGTGATCGCCCGCTTGAGGTCAACTTCACCCCGCTGGTATCGGTCGGAACGGCACCGATGAGCATCGGGTTCACCGACACCTCTGACGGGGCGACTGCCTGGAACTGGAACTTCGGTGACGGGTTCAGTTCAGAAGAACAGCACCCGTCCCATCTCTTCAACCGGAGCGGTAATTTCTCAGTCACCCTGACGGGGTCCAACGAGTGCGGGAACTCAGGGGTGAAGACCGGAATCGTCAGCCTCGGGTGTCCGAATGTCACCGCTGACTACGGGTTTGAGTACCTGGCTGCAGACCAGCGGACAAAGAACCTGACCGTCCGGTTCACCGATGCCTCCCAGGGGTATGGGACCCCGATCACCCGGTGGTCCTGGGACTTCGGGGATGGAAACCGGACCTCCTGGGATCAGGCGATCCGTCCGGCTGATGGATCAGTCATCCACCGGTACCCGGAGACGGCTCCGTATTCAGCAGTCCTCGAGGTGGAGAACGAGTGCGGGTCGGTTGACCGGGTCCACAAGCTCATCTTCAACGGCTCGGTCTGCGAGGATATCACCGTGAACTTCACCCCGCTCTATGCGAACGGAAGTGCTCCGCTGACCGTGAACTTTGACGACCTGACCACCGGCAATCCGACCCGGTGGCACTGGGACTTCGGAGACGGCAGTTATGGCGAACTGGTCCGCAATGCGAGCGTGACCAGCGGGGACATCTCTCACACCTACACGAAGATCGGCCGGTACGCGGTCACCCTCATGGCGACCGGAGAGTGCGGAAAGGCCGGGGTGAAACACGGGACCGTGGATGTCGGATGCAACAATGTCACCGTGGACTTCAGGTACGAGATTCACAACCCCGAGTCTGATGACCCGCTGAATGTCACCTTCTACATCACCGAGCCGTCTGACCCGGCAGACTATGATGCGGTCACCGAGTGGACCTGGCTCTTTGGTGACGGAACGGTCTCGCATGAGGAGAATCCGACCCATGTCTACCCGGGACGCCAGCAGTACAATGTCATCCTCTTCGCGAAGAACTTCTGCGGGAACGAAGGGAAGAACGAGCGGCTGGTCATCCTCGGGTGTATCAACCTGACCCCCCAGTTCAACCTGAGCTTCTCTGACCCGAACGGACGGGCCCCGCTGACCGTCACCTTTGATGAGAACTCCACCCCGCCGACGAAGGTCACCGGATGGCGGTGGTACTTCGGAGACGGGAACTACACCTACACGACCGACTCGCTTCAGAAGAATCCGCCCCCGTACACCTATACCAAACCCGGCAGGTACTACATCACGCTCCAGGTCCAGAACGAGTGTACCCAGCAGTTTACCCTGACCCAGGCGATCAATGTCACGATGCCGGTCAATATCAGCGGGAACCTCTGGAATGACATGAACCTTGACGGGATCCGGGATCCCGGAGAGCTTCCGCTTCAGAACTGGAACATCACGCTGCAGGAACGGATCAACGGACTCTGGGTGAATCGCACCAGTCAGCTGACCAACACGACCGGGGATTACCACTTCTACCTCCCTGATGTTTCCTACGGGACCTTCCGGGTGCTGGAGAATATCACCTCGGTCGGTGGAATCTGGAAACCGACCTACTCGTACGGAACCGGTGCACAGACCTACAGTTCGTCGCTCCTCGTCTATGATCAGCGGGACTTTCCGCAGGTGAACTTCGGAAACGTGGAGTGGCACCGCTCCTCGTACCAGTTCCCCCGCGGATTCTACTATCCGGGGACGGCAATCGGAGGGATGTACAACATCCGGACGATCAACACCGGGGAGTACTGGGACTTCACGGTCTCGTACAACAACAGTCCGTTCCAGCTCTGGAACCCCAAGGACCAGCGTACCACCCCGTACATCCGTTACCAGGTTCCCCCGAACGAGCGGTGGGGGAACTCGTCCTTTGACATCACCATCGGATACTATGCCCGGTACCTCATCCCGCTGGGAGGGGGGACGAACGGGTCCATCGGCACCCCGATCTACTGGCTCGATCACTGGGTGCAGGACGGGGTGACGACACCCGGATTCACGATGCATGTCCCTGACAATACCTGGTACACCTGTGATGGTGCGACAACGATCAATCCCAAGGCGATGCTCTTCTTTGTCCTGAACAACACGCCCTGGTTTGAGATCTACCAGCCGTTCGAGGGGGAGACGATCCCGTACAGCACGAACTCGTATGTCGAGGCCCACATCACGGCCCACAGTTCCACCACCCGGTACTGTCAGTTCCTCAACCCGCTCCCGCCCAACCCGCCCGGGAATACCGGGACCTTCCTCTTCTGGAATAATACCCTCGGGTTTTACCAGGGGTGGTGGAACAACACGATGTACGAGGGGCAGACCACCAATGTTTCCCTCATGGCCTACCGGGGAGGAGGAACCCTCAACCCGACAAACCCCCGGTATCTCTACTCCATGCGGAACGTCACCGTGGACTGGGAACCGATCACGGTGACGACCACCTACCCGGCACCGAACCAGTATGTCCAGGGGAGCAGTTATGTCA
>CAZSVH010000166.1:0-3263 GCA_964610235.1 uncultured Methanospirillum sp.
GGGAAGGGAGAAGAAGGCTGAGCTGCCAATCGTGATGTCCACCGGGATGATGTCACCATACTCCCGGATAAGCGGGGAGAGAGCATGGAACCGGCTCACCCGCTCTGATGCATGCGAATCGATGAGGGTCACGATAAACCGTTCTTCTGCTGAGATCCCGGGCACTGTCTGCCAGACATGCGGGAGTCTCTGGATAATCGCCTCACCAAGTTTTCCTCCCCCGATAATCAGGATATGATGCTGTGTGTTCCCTCCCGCTCCTTGCGGGAACGGGGGATAATCCTCAAGGATGAGCATCCCGGCAAGCTGGAAGATGTTGAATGCCTCCAGTTTCACGGCTGAAGTGCCGGAATCTTCCGTGGATCCACCCTGGTGAAGACGCTTCCGGTACCATCTCGCCTGGAGAAGATTGCAGAGGAGGGGATTGACGATATGGACATTGCAGATGAAACCCTCCGGATTTCCTTCCCGCATCGTATCACAGATACTGGCGATCAGGGCATTTTGGGTATCAGATCCGGTTACCGCGATCAGATTTTCTGCCCTCCGGACTCCGGCCCGCTCCAGGATCCGGTGGTCCGTCGCATCGCCGGTGAGGATGAGTGCCCCCTCCTCCTGAAGGGGTCTGATAGCGTGATGCTGCGGATTTGCCTCGATGACGATGAACAAACGATCCCCTGCATCCAGATAACTCCTGATGTACCGCTGCCCGACCGATCCCATCCCGCAGATGATGGTATGGCCTCCCCGGTACACACACCACCACCGCCGTGTTCCCTCGTAAAAGAATGTCTGGATAGCGACGAGAATCGTAGCAAACATCAGGAAGTATGAGAGGAAGCGGGAGAGGTTGAGAAGGGGTGTCTCCTCAAGAGATCCTGAGGGGTATCCACCGGATACCAGTTTCACCGTCGAGTACCACAGATCAGCCGAATCCCCCTCCAGGCCTGACTGCTGGAATCCGACGAACCCTGCTGAAAGGGTGATAATCCAGAGGAATATCAGGAGCAGCCAGAACTGGGTCCGATAAAAAAATGAATGGATGCGGCGGGGATCTCCGATCTTCATGGGGTACTATTTCCGATGGATATGTTTCTACCTTCGGATCTCCACCATTCCGCTCTCCCGGTCTCCTGTCAGGGACCGGATCCAAAAGACCGTCCCTGACCAGAGAGGGGTCAGGTTACCGGGATCGGTGAGTACTCATCCGTCCAGACCTCCTGATCATTGATGGATGATATGACACTGAATATCTTCCCGCTATCGGTGGGCTGATGGGTGAATGGAGGCGTCGTCCACCACCATCCGGTTGCGGAAGCCCGATCCCAGACGTTCTCCCCCTCTCCCCAGAGCACGCCGTCCTCATCATACCATGCGGTTGTGATGACATCCCCCTCCCGCATGTGGTCCAGCTGGGCCCAGATAACCGGGGTAGTACTCTTCACCCCGAAGGATGAAACCGGGATCACCCAGTCTTCCCCGGTCCGGACCGGGGGTACATCCGAGACACCGTGCATGATGAGATAATACTCTTCAGGAGAGGGGATGTCAGCCTGTATCGGCTCCGGTTCTCCGGTCTGGTTCGTCATTACCGGTTCCGGAGTTTCATCCCCCTCCTGACTGCTCACGGGTTCAGGCGTGGGAAGTGATGACTCACCAGGGGGTATTGTCGGTGTGGTGACCGGCTCTTCCGGCTCGGTGGGGCTGGTAGTCAGTCCCGGTTCCGGGGTACCGGTCTGTTCGGTGATGGCTGGTCCGGGTGTTGGTATTGCTGGAATCTCCGGTTCCGTCGTCAGGGTTGGGCCGGGCTGGATCCGGGGATCCGGGGTTATTGGCATGGTTATCACCGGTGCCGCATTATCACCGGAGGGCAGGGTGGATCTGGGATATGGAGTGGCTGTTTCAGCGGTGGGCGACATCGACGGCACCTCTGAAGCCGGAGGGGGGAGGAGTGTCCCCGGTACAGCTGCCGGTCCGGCGGTAACCGGCGGATGGGGTGAGAAAATACCCACGGCAAGTGCTGCACAGATGACCAGAAGGATGAGGATGATGGCAGGGTAGAAGTACGGTGATCCGGTAATACCGGGTGCCGGTGGTTCAATCCGGGCCGGTCTGGGCGGCAGGGGAGAAATCTCTGTCTCCTGATTCAGATTTGCCTGCACGACCCTGGCCAGGGTGTCAATCTGATGATCAGCCGGGGGTGTCAGCGCATCAAGCCAGTGGGCATTTCCGATATAGTACTCCAGTGCGGTTGAGGGACTGATATCCTCAATCCTGAACGGGATGATCACGCGGTTGTTATTGAAGGCCCGCTGCACCTCGCTCATGATATGGGGTGATTTATTGGTACTATCCGAGAATACGAGGATAAAAACCCGGCACGAATCGATGGCCTTCAGGAGAGCCTCAGCATAGTTCTGACCCGGGAGAATGTCCCGGGGGGCAATCCAGCATCTGATCTGTTCAGCCTCCAGTTTTGCACATATTGCATCAGCCAGGGGTTTATTTTGGGAAGGGTAACTGATGAAAACATCATGTGTCATAAGCGGCAGATTATATCACCCCGGAAGATGATTTGGCTTTCGATGGAAGAGAAGGGAGGGTCATCGCCGAGTTGATAATGCCTCAGGGAAGGCTTTCGCCCCGGATAGGTGTTGTTCTCCTGGATGGCAGAGATAATGCACTGAACCAGATCCCTCCCGCAGGATGAACCGGAACGTATATGAGAGGTCCCCTTCATCAGAATGAATAAATTCTGGTATGAGGAACAGTGGTATATCCGGATTATTGCCCGTACCGTGGAGACTGCGGAATCATGAACCTGAATAATTACACAATCAAATCACAGGAAGCCGTCCAGAAGGCGATGGAGATCGCTGCAGCGCACCAGTGCCAGGCGATCGAGACATCACACCTGCTGAAGGGAATGCTGGTGGTTGACGAGAATGTGATCCCCTTCCTGCTGAAGAAGGTGAATGTGAACCTTGAACGGCTCATCCGTGAACTGGACCTCGCCGTAGACTCCTGTCCCAAAGTCACCGGGGGGGAGCAGTATCTCTCCTCTGATGCTGCCCGGGCACTTCAGAAAGCGACAGGGTTCTCCCAGGAGTTCAAGGATGAGTTTGTCTCGATTGAGCATCTCCTCCTCGGCATCCTCGCCGTCGGTGATTCAGTCTCCCGGCTGCTGAAGGAACAGGGTGTCAGCGAGAAGGATCTCACCACTGCCATCAGGCAGTTGCGCAAAGGCGGGTCGGTCAGCAGCC
>CAZSVH010000167.1:0-3244 GCA_964610235.1 uncultured Methanospirillum sp.
GTGATAGGCACCGATGATGGCTGACACGTTCTCTGCTTCGATGAGACGGATTGTCTGGGCTATCCCCTCAGAGATATTCCCCCGGGTGTCACCCGTCACCGGAACCAGCATGGCTCCGTTCATGGATCGGATACCGCCCTCGGCATTGATCTCCTCGATTGCCAGAAGTGAACCGTTCACACAGTCATTTCCGAATCCTGCGGATTCACCGGTCATCGGAAACAACAGACCCACCCTGATCTCACCGTCAGGGAGTGACACACGGTCAGCACATCCGGATACCAGGATGAGCACTATCAGTACCAAAACTGCAGAAGGGGCGAACAGCACGGAATTCTTGTATCGAAGCATCATCATCACCCTCTCCGGATCCCTTCCGGCTCATATGAGGTATTCGACCATAATCCTAAAAAGGATCACGGTATCAGGCAGGCGGAACACCGGGAGCGATCAGGCCATGTTGTCGGAACCGGTCTCCTCTGAGGGAGGTTTCGGGAGGTTCACCACGATATCCCCTCCGGACAGAAGAGAGGGAAGGGCAGTCCTGCCGGTTCTGGTGATCATAAGCCGGTGGGTGAGTGGTTTTGGCAGCCCAGGTACCGGGCAGACATACTCGAGGGAGATGCTTCCCCCGTCCGGAGACGGGGTGAATGTCCGGTCCAGTTCCTCACCCTGGAGGAGATGCAGCGTCTGGTGTGAGACTGAATCAAGTACCTCAAGCCGGACCAGCTCCATTTCTTCGGGATTCATCCCGGAGATGAGGAGATCATACGAGATCTGTACCTCCCCCCCGTCCCGAACCACTTCCGGGGGGTCCAGGACTCCCAGGGTGGCCGGTACATCCAGCGGAACCTGAGACGGCACGTCACGTTGCTGTGCGGTGATGAAGACGGATGCAGCGAGAAGAACCGAGATGATGATCAGACCAAATCCGATAGAATATACCCATTTTTTCTCCATTTCATCCCCCCCGTGAATACCAAGTACTTTGGCGTCCCAGATAGATAGTGCATTCCATGCAGCCGTGACCGGTACAGGAAGAGATATGACACCCATCATTGAGACCCGATATCTCACGAAGACGTATGGTGACCTGACCGCAGTCAGTTCTGTCAGCCTTTCCGTTGAGAAAGGGGCATTGTTCGGTCTTCTCGGACCGAACGGATCCGGCAAGACCACCATGATCAAGATGCTCACCGGCCAGATCAGAGCCGCTTCAGGAGAAGCGATCGTGCTCGGATACGATATTCTCCGCGATCCAATCCGGGTCCGCCAGGAGGTCGGTATCATTCCCGAGCAGGAGACCCCGCCCAGCTTTCTGACCGCTGAGGAGTATCTCGACTTTGTCGCAGATATCAGGGGGATCCCTGACATCAGGGCCAGGGCAGACTGGTGGTTTGAGTTCCTCGAATTCGGGGATAAACGCGACGTCCTCTGTAAGGACCTCTCCCGGGGAACCAGGCAGAAACTGATGTTCACGCAGGCCTTCATCCACCGGCCGTCTCTTGCCCTGATCGACGAACCGCTCATCAATTTTGACCCTATTATGCAGCGGAAGGTCAAGGATTTCCTGGCTGAATATGTCAGGGACGGGAGCACCATCTTCTATTCGACACATATCCTCAGCGTGGCAGAAGAGATCTGTTCTGGTTTTGCAATCCTCCATAAGGGAAGCCTCCTTCATACCGGGACAGTCACGAGCCTCAGAGAAAGCGGGCGTCATCTTGATGAATTTTTCCTGGAACTGGTCGGGAAATAACATGACTGGGTTATTCTGGTGTATGATGAAAGAGGAGTGGCGAATCCACTCTACAATGTTCGGGAGTGTCAGTTTTGCCCTCTTTCCCGTAATGATTGGGGCGATTGCATTCATGGGATCATTTCTGCTCCCCCTGATCAGGACCTCCCTCCCGACCGGGACCCTCGCCCTGCTTCTTCATTCCAATTACCTCCTCCTCGGACTTATGGTCGGGGGATTCGGCCTCCTGGGCAATGAAGTGATGAACCGGAGATTCGGACAGGCAAGTCTGCTCGCATATGCTGCCCGGACCTTACCGCTGACTGACCGGTACATCTTCTCGGTCTTCGTCCTCAAGGACACCCTCTACTACTTCCTCCTCTGGGTCCTTCCGTTCGGTCTCGGGTTCCTGCTGGCATGCCCGTATACGGGGATATCCCCCTGGACTGCCATCCTCCTCATCCTCTCCCTCACGCTCTCTTTCCTGACCGGGCTCAGCCTGATATTCTTTCTCTCAAGCCTGCTGGGCAGGTCACGGCTGATTCTCGCTGTTGTGCTCGGTGCCGGGTCTCTCGGGGGAGCAGTCTCCGGGATTCTGACGGGTGACCATCCGATCAGATTCTTCCCCCCCATCATGGTCATGGAACACTTCTCCCTGGGAACCCTCGGTCTCTCGGTTGGGGTCATCATCCTGCTCTGTGCCATATCCCTCATCCTCTTCGTTCCTGAGTTCTCATCACGGTCACGGAAGTACCCGGATCGGATGAGAACCCTGACCCGCTTCTTCTCCCGGTTTCCGTTCCCGGCCCTGGTGGCAAAGGACATGATAGACTTCTCCCGGAGCGGGAGCGCTGTTGGCCAGACCCTCTTCTCATTCCTCATCCCGCTCATCGTTATCTGGTTCTTCCTTTCGCTGACAAGCGGATACCTCCCAAAGCAGAACCTCTTCTTCCTCTTTTCCATCACCACCGGGGTGATCGCGTCCACGATGTACACCTGGCTGACCGCGTTTGACAGTTTCGCCTCGTATGCGTGTCTCCCGGTCAGTGTATCCATGATCATCAGAGCCAAAGTCTCCAGCTTCACCCTCCTCCAGATCATCCCGGTGCTCTTCCTTACCGGTATCGGCCTGAGTACTGATTTGAGTGGTATCATCATCCCAGCGCTGGTTCTCTGCCTTGCCACCTCGTACTTTGCTCTGGGGGTGACAATCTGGCTGGCCGGCCTCTCACCAAACATCCTCGTGTACGATGTCCGGGTGATGGCCCGGTACTTTCTCCTCATCGGATGCGCCACCGCTCTCTTCAGTACCCTCTCGTTTGCCCATCCCGGTCTTGCCCTCACATCCCTGGCCCTCTTCCCCCTTGCCAGAGTGTTGATCAGACGGGGAGCAGGACGTTGGGAGCAGGAAGAGCAGCCCGCGTATTAAAAAGAACGGATATTACAGTTCGCGCTGAACGTGGACCCGGCCTTCCTTCAGGTCAGTGATCCACTCTTCGAACATCT
>CAZSVH010000168.1:0-3233 GCA_964610235.1 uncultured Methanospirillum sp.
CGGATGACGTTCAGCAGGGAGACATCAGAGAGCCCCGGCCCGTAACTTCCGGTTCCGATGACCGCGAATGCGGTCAGGAGGTACAGGATACTGATGATTCCCGAGGCGATGACGGTTGCCCTGACCACGTCCCGGGCCGGATCTTCAAACTCTCCGGTGATATGGGTGACCGCTTCCCACCCGATGAAACTCCAGAATATCAGTGAGGTTGCGTACCCGGCACTCATCCATCCGTGGGGGGCAAAGGGAAAGAAGGCTGCTGCGTCTACCTCATGCCAGCTTCCCAGAAATGCCCCGAGAAGGATGACTATCGTGGTGGATACCACCGCGACCTGGATCTGGCCGGAGAGCCGCATGCCGACATGGTTGAGGACCAGTCCGAGGAGGAGAACCCCGGCTGCAATGATGACCCGGACCATCTCAGAGAGACCGAATGCTGCGGCAATATAACCCGCACCGGTAAGCGAGAGGACCGGAACCCCGATGACGGTGGCAGAGAGGAAGAACCACCCGATGAGGGATCCGGCCGGCTCACGAAACGCAGTCCTTACAAACCCTGAAACGCCGCCATCGCCGGGGTACTCCCGGGCGAGGAATCCCATCGTGAGGGCAAGCGGGAGGGAGAGGAGACTCATGACCGCCCAGGAGACAACCGATGCCGGTCCGGCAATGTCCGCTGTCAGGCCGGGGAGGATCAGGATCCCGCAGCCTACCACCGCTCCCACGTACAGGGCAACGATCTGGGGAAGGCGGAGTGCGGGGCGGTCTGTCCGGGGCATGGTTACACATGATCTGATGAGCAGGAGAGAGATCGGGGATCTCCCTCTCCTTCTGCTCAGAGGTATCGGGTTCAGACCGGATATTTCCATCTGCCCTGGTCCGGGGTGACGGTGAGTATCACCATCTGGTGTACCTTCTATCGATGAATTAATACGGTCATCAGGGAATCCTGATCAGAACAGATGAGATCCCATACCCTTTCACTGGCCCTCATTCTCATCATCTCCCTGATGATTCCCCTCTGCGGAGCGGGAGAAGAGCCGGCCGGGACAGATGAACCCCTGCATGGGCAGACCGGTTTCACCCGCGATTCCTCCGCTGACCTGCCGGTCGGTATCCTGGTGATGAAGAGCGGATTTGTCTCAGATATTGGTACCGAGTACGAGCGTGCTTTCGATATTGCGATGAATGACTCTTCTCCAAACCGGATCAGTCCGGTTATCATGGATGGTGGGAGTACCCTTTCCGTGGCAGCCGCAGGATGGAACGCGATGATAGAGGCGGTTCCTGATCTTCCGGTGATCATGACGGTCTCCAGCTGGACTACAAACGCCGTCTATCCGGATGCTGCTGACCGTGGGATGGTGCAGGTGGCACTGGGAAGTGCGGCGATCAACCGCAGCTCCGGGGAAGACCGGCTGATCCGGTTCACTCCCGGAGTACTGCAGGAATCACCGGTCCTTGCTGCATACCTTGACCGGTTTGACCGGATTGCCATCGTCGGGGGAGAGAATGACCTCAGCAACGGGTACTTCACCGCTCTTGACCGTCTGCTTCCCGGAAAAATCGTGCAGAAGACCCGGTACGACCAGGATCATGTCACCCGGACCCTGAATACCACGGAGATCGTGGCGGCGACTCCTGACGTGGTTCTCCTCCTCAGCGTATCAGAAGGAGACGAGGTGGTTTCACTGCTCAGGTCTGCAGGAGTGAGCGTTCCTTTCGTCGGCACCCGGGTCATCGAACGGAACTCCCTCGCCATGACACCCGGAGCCGAAGGGCTCATCTTCACCAGTCCGGCGCTGAACGAGTCACATCCCTTCTTTGCCTCCTATCATGGGGAATTCGGGGAGAATGCGACATTTTACGGGGCAGAGGGATATGATGCCTTCATGACCCTCAATGCCGCAGCCTCAGCCTGCGGGCCGGATACTGACGGTCTGTATGACTGGTACCGGAACCGGACCTGGGACGGAGCTCTGGGCCATATCTCCTTTGATGAACAGGGGAATGCCACCTATCCGGTCGGGTGGAAGCAGGTCCGTGACGGAGCGATCACCGGGTATCAGATCTGACACCCGGATCTCTGATCTGCTTCCTGTACCCTGCAGGAATCCCGGGCTCAGCCCGGTTGATCATGACTGATGATCTGAACGTCCGGGGGTCATACTCCCTGACTGCTCCTGCATTCAGCGGCCGATTACGGTGTCGGTGAACCCGGGCCTGATCCTCACGTGCTGTTCCTTTTTTCCGGTTTCCTGGAACCGGATCCGGGCCAGGCATCTGCTCCTGAACCCCTGGGATCTCTTCTGCCGACGGGCGTGAGAAGGAGGGATTGGCCGGCAATCGCGTGATCAGGTGATGATGGTCATTTCCACGACATTCCCGACACTGTTGATGCCGGGGAAATCAGGATCGATGACCATCAGCGGCCATGCAGGGGTATTCCCGGTCTCATCACTCAGGACGATAAATTCAGGCATTATCTCGTGGTTCATCCGGTCGGCAAGGAGGTACTCCCCGTCTCCTGCGATCTAATCCCAGGGGATCTCCGTGCTGTACCCTTCCTTGACGGTGATCTTCAGTCGTGCCCCCTCTCCCGGCAGTATGCCCTGCGATTCGAATATCCTGAATATCGGGACTCCTGAAAAGAGCCGGTCTTCAGCACCGGATTTCTCTGTCTGGTACTGCGTGATCATTGCATCCCATGCGTCCCGGGTGATCGTCTGAGTGATATCCCCGGACGAGAGTATCAGTTCCCAGTCATCGGTTTCACTGACCTCAACTGAATCAATCCTCCCTTTCAGGATGGTATCTCCCTCAGAATCCAGAACGAGGGATAATCCGTCTCCAATTTCAGCTATCAGATATCCATTGCTCTGGTAAGCAGCCTGAAAGGGAATGGTCAGGGAGGTCTCCCCGGAGACCGTGATGATATCTTCTGGTCCGTACTCCTTCTCCGGATCCGCCAGACGAACGACTCTCCAGAGCGGGATAGCGGTATACTGCTCCCCGTCAACCTGGACCTGCAGACCATACTCAGATGTGAGGCGGTCAATCTCGTCCCCTGATACCTGGATCTCTGTTCCCGGGCCTGAAACAGTCAGGTCACCCGGATACGGGGAGGCAGATGCCACGAAACAGCAGAGAATCAGGATGGATATGATCCCGTTTCCGGCCCGCATCGGTGTGAGATTCATATCTCTCAATTGAGCACTTCTGATATAAGGTAT
>CAZSVH010000169.1:0-3228 GCA_964610235.1 uncultured Methanospirillum sp.
ATTTCACATGGCCTTCTTCGGTAAGCCTGATTGATTTTTCCAGAACAGGACGATCCGGTTGGTGTTCGTCCCCCCCTGCATGTTTGAGATCCCCCAGATGTTCGCGGTCTTCGTGAACTCCTGGCGGTTGATGACGATCCCCGGGCAGGTGAACCCGGCCGCGATCCCGACCGGAACGATGATCTCATCCAGGTGCACGGTCCCGTTCTTCACCTCGCCGACCTCGAATGCCACCCATCCCCCGGGCGTTGTGATCCTGAAGAGTTCGAGAAAGACCTCCTTCATCACGTCCGCCCAGTCCCTGACGCGGGAGAGGCAGGTGATCTTCTCATCCATATCTGCCGCCGGTATCCCGTTAAACCAGCACCGGAGCCAGTTGTCCGTTGAGTACTGTACGATATCGAGGAACGGGGGCGATGTCACCGTGAGGCTGATGGTCTCGTCCGGAATGGAGGGGGTGAAGCGTGCATCTCCGGTGAGGAAGACGACCGACTCCCCTGCCGCTCTGAGCCGGTTCTTCTCCTCTGCTGTCAGGTCTTTCGTCAGTATCCGGGTCTTTTTGAGGATCCTCTCCCGTGTATCCCGGTACGGGGGTGTCTGGGAACGCTGCTTATTGATCCGGATCTGGCGGTCCGGGGTGACTGCCTGGTTCGGGGGAAGGGTATAGACCGAGAAGAACCCGGGAGAGTGCCCGGTGAGGCGGTTCGTGGCGACCATGCGGATCCACCGGTCGAGATGATCGGCGGTTCCGTCCTGCTCCCGGGAGAGGAGGTAGGTGCGTAAGGAGACGATCTCTGCCTCGGTGTCAGGATGGTAGAACATGGAGAGATCCTGGTCAGCCCGGGCAGCCGGATCAGAAGGGATCGTGGCGAGCCGGTCTTTCACCTCTCCGGGTGCGGGGGGAGTGAACCGGGGGAGGGTGAGGATCCGTGAGAGCGGATTAATATCGTTTGCACAGACGCGTCTTCCCAGGAGCCCGGCCTCAAGCGGGGTGGTGCCCCTGCCCGAGAAGGGATCATACACCACGTCACCCGGAGACGTGAGGAGCCGGATGAAGAACCCGGGGAGCTGGGGTTTGAAGCAGGCACGGTAGGATATCTCGTGGATCCGGGCGGCCTGCCGCTGGCGGGCTGTCCAGAACTCATTGGTGTACCGGGGGATCCCCCTGCCGCCGGCGTCTGCCTGGTCAACGAGCGTCTCCGTACCTCCGGTCCCCCCGATGCTCCCGTCCTGTTGTTCGAGGGTGAATGACCGGAGGTACCGGTCCACCTCTGCCGGTGTCCGGACGCCCATACGGGTCTTACTGCTCCTCGTGTTTCCTGAACCCTTCCAGGAGGAGCGTCATCAGGTTCTTCACCGGTTTATCGGTATGTTCCTGGATATGGTACTCGCAGAAGGGGCAGATGGTGATGACCGTGTCTGCCCCGGTCCTGGCAATCGCCTCGCGTCTGAGTTCACCTAAGGCTGCTGCCTCCTGGGGCATGCCTGACCTGACTCCGCCGCCTGACCCGCAGCAGTGTGCCGGCATCTCGACGAACCTGCCGGCAACCTTCCTGAGCAGTTCCCGGGGCTGGTCACGGATTCCCTGCCCGTTCATCAGGTGACAGGGATCATGGTAGGTGACCGTGCAGTCCAGAGAGGCGAGCGGGGGAAGATCGATCGAGGTGAGGACCTCGCTGACGTCTTTGACGGTGAATGGGGTGTTATAATCGTGTTTCAGGGTCGCCCCGCATCCGGCGCACATGGTCATCACCACGGGAATCCCCCGGCTGGCAAAGGCAGCGATATTTTTTCTCCGCAAATCCTCGATGAATCCGGTCTGGCCGGTTCTGATGAGCGGGGATCCGCAGCAGACCTGATCTTTCGGGATGATCACGCGGATACCGGCCCGTTTCATCACCTCGATCATGTCCAGTGCCCGTTCAGGCAGCCTGCCATTGAACATGCATCCGACAAAAAACCCGACCTCTCCCTGGAGCGGGGTGGTCGGTTCGATGATCTCGGGAACCTGGTCAAGGAAGGTCTTCCCGCTGGTCTCCACGCTTCTCCCGGTCGTCTGTACGAGATGTGCCACCTCCTGGTGGCGGGGGAGGGTCAGCCCGTCACGGTTTGCGATCTCCCGCAGTTTCTCTATCGCCTTGCCCGGGATCTCGATCTCCTTGGGGCAGACGATGGCACACCGCTGACAGCTGGTGCAGGTGAAGAGTCCCTGGGTGATCGCTTCCCGGATCCGGGTTCCCGTCTCCCGGGGGTCGAGGGCGATCCGCATCTGGGCACGCATCGAGGTGGGGCCGATGAAATCGGTCACCTTCATGGCCGGGCAGACCGAGACGCAGGAGAGACATTCGATACAGTCACGCAGCGGCCGGATCCTGTCTATTGTCTCATGCGACGGCGCCTCTGCATGCTCATCCGGATGAATTCGGGGGATCTGGTTGATCCCGGGGACGAGTTCGACGGTGAGATCCCGGATGACCGGAAGATCAAGGGGTTCGATTCGCATCCCGTCCTCAGCCGCGGTCATACAGGCGAGGGCAGGTTCCCCGTTCACCCGGACCGCACAACTTCCGCACTGGCCGGCACGGCAGCTGGACCGGAATGAGAGGGTCGGATCCTGATCATGCACTGCCTGGAGCACGTTCAGAATCCGTGCCCCCTCGCTGACCGGGACGGTGTACTCCACGAATCGGGGCTCCTGATC
Organism: uncultured Methanospirillum sp.; assembly: GCA_964610235.1. Classification (GTDB taxonomy): domain Archaea; phylum Halobacteriota; class Methanomicrobia; order Methanomicrobiales; family Methanospirillaceae; genus Methanospirillum. The sequence continues at coordinate 2,702 of CAZSVH010000169.1, forward strand.
AGATACCGGGTCAAACCGTGAGATGGTGACGGTGATACGCTTCATGCTCTCTCCTTCTGATCAATTGATCCGCCCTCCAGGCTGATCCGGGTATGGCCGAACGGGGAGGTGGCAGCATCCCAGTCCTGGGTGATATCGGTCCTGACATGGGCCCCCCGTGACTCTTCCCGGATGAGGGCCGAGGTGACGATCAGGTGCGCGGTGGTCAGCATGTTGCTGACCGTGCAGCAGTCTGCCAGGTCTGCCGGTCCGGTTGCCCTCAGCCGGAGGGCTGAGAGTTCCCTGATGGTCTCCTCTGTCCGCAGCAGGTCATTCCGGGTGCGGAATATCCCTGCCCCGTCCCACATCGCCTTCTGGAGCCTGACCCTGACCTCCGGTCCCGGGGTGTCACCCTGCATGAACCCTTCCAGCCGGCGGATCACCGGTGCCATCACGGCATCGGGGATGGTCTTCTCCCTGACCGGTTCCATCCCGGCTGATCTGCCAGCCCGTCTTCCGAAGACCTGGGTGTCGGCGAGGGCATTCCC
>CAZSVH010000170.1:0-3202 GCA_964610235.1 uncultured Methanospirillum sp.
CATCCAGGTTCGATAGGGATACCGTTATCCGCTCCTTTTTTCCAATCCTTATCTCCCCGCATTCAGACCGGTTCTGCCGGGTATTTGGGAATATTTATCTGCTTTTAAAGAGAGTGAAATGCATGAGCAAGTCCGTTTCTATCCCTCTTGATGTTCCCAAAGAGGCTCAGAAGACCTATACTGAAAATTTCAGGACGATCACCCATAACTCAGGACGGCTGATGTTGTTTGCAGGGGATCAGAAGATAGAACACATGAATGACGACTTCTTCGGGGCGGGCATTCATGCCGATGATCATGACCCTGAACATCTCTTCCGGATTGCATCAAAAGGGAAGATTGGGTGTTTTGCAGCACAGATCGGTCTGATTGCCCGGTACGGGGCGACCTATCCTGATGTCCCGTATCTGATAAAACTGAATTCAAAGACGAACCTGGTCAGCACCTCACAACAGGAACCCTGTTCGGGTCTGTTGACCACGGTGGAGCAGGTACAGCGGTTTAAAAAGAGCAGCGGCCTGAATATCCTCGGGATTGGATACACCATTTACCTTGGTTCAGAGTATGAATCAGAGATGCTGACCACCGCTGCTCAGGTAATATTCGAGGCACATCAGAACGGATTCGTGACGGTCCTCTGGATCTATCCCCGGGGGAAGGCGGTAAAGGACGAGAAGGATCCGCATCTCATCGCTGGTGCAGCCGGGGTCGCGGCATGCCTTGGTTCTGATTTCGTCAAGGTAAACCCCCCTAAGAAAGAAGGGGCATCATCGGTGGAGCTGATGAAAGAAGCCACCCTTGCAGCGGGCAGAACCCGGGTTGTCTGTGCCGGCGGGTCCAGTGTCGATGGTGAGACCTTTTTACGCCAGTTGTGGGAACAGATCCATATCGGCGGGTGTTCCGGGAATGCCACCGGGAGAAACATCCATCAGAAGGGGCTCGATGAAGCCGTCAGGATGTGTAACGCGATATATGCCATCACCGTGCACGATGCTTCAGTGGAAGAAGCGGTAAAGATCTATGACGGACAATAACAAGCCAGTCAGGACTATCGGGGTTCTGACCGGCGGGGGGGACTGTCCGGGTCTGAACGCGGTGATCCGGGCCGTTGTGAAGACCTCTAACCGGTATGGGTATTCGGTACTCGGCATCAGGAACGGATGGCGGGGGATCATCGAGGGAGAGGTGGAACCCCTGACTGATTTTTCTGTCACCGGTATCCTCCCCAAGGGAGGGACCATCATCGGGACATCCCGGACTAATCCTTTCAAGAAAGAAGAGCATGTCCAGCAGATGCTCACCAACATCAGGAAGTTCGGGATTGATGCCCTGATTGCAATCGGCGGGGATGATACCCTCAGCGTCGCGGCACGGCTTCACGGCATGAACATCCCGGTCATCGGGATTCCGAAGACGATTGACAATGATCTCTCGTGTACAGACTACACCTTCGGGTTTGATACCGCGGTTTCGATCGTCACCGACGCCATCGACCGGCTGCATACCACGGCAGAGTCTCATCACCGGGTGATGGTTCTTGAGGTGATGGGCCGTCACGCCGGGTGGATCGCCACGGTATCCGGTATTGCCGGGGGTGCTGATCAGATCCTGATCCCTGAAGTACCCTTTGACATTGAAGAGGTCTGTGAAGCGCTTAGGAGCCGGTATGAGCGGGGGAAGAAGTTCTCCATCGTCGTGGTTGCCGAAGGGGCAAAACCGGTTAATATGGAGGAATTTGTGATATCATCCGGGAAGAAGGATGAATTCGGTCATGAACAACTGGGAGGGATCGGTCAACTCCTGGGTCGGGAGATCGAGAAGAGGGTCCAGGCTGAGACCCGGGTCACGGTCCTGGGTCACGTACAGCGGGGAGGTTCTCCGACCGCCCATGACCGGGTTCTTGCCACCCGGTATGGTGTTTCAGCCGTCGAGGAGTTGCATGCAGGCAATTATGGGGTGATGGTGGCACTGCAGGGTGATAGGATCGTCTCAGTCCCAATCACAGATGCGATCCATCAGAAGAAAGTGGATATGGATCTCTACAATATTGCCAGGATCTTCTTCTGATCTCATTTCCCGATTTTTACCAGGATCTCTTCAAGTGACGGGTACTTGGATTCTATCCGCTCGACGATTCCCCCGTGTTCTGACACGGAACCGGTGAGTTCATTCAGATCAGAGACCGCGGTCACCGTTGCCATCCAGAGATGTCCGCTCCTTTCAGTTCCTGAGGGCATCTCCATCAGGCTCCCCTCGGGCAGGGTGAACCAGACCTCATATCTGATGGATCCGAACCGCTCCCGAAGTTCGGTCATGGTCCCTTCGATGACCACCTCCCCCCGCCTGAGAATCATGACCACGTCACAGATCTCCTCAACCTGGTAGAGATTGTGTGCAGAGAGAATGATGGTCTTCCCTTGTGACCTGAGTCCCTTCAGGTATTCGATGATGAACCTCCCGGTCATGGGATCCAGGCCTGAACCGGGTTCATCATAGATGAGAAGAGAGGGATCATGGATCAATGATCTGGCAATGGCAACTTTTCGTTTCATCCCTTTGGAAAGGTTTCCAATCTGTTTTCCTTCTGGATGGAGTGAGAGCTGGGTCAGGAGGAGATCAGATCTGACATTAATGACTGCACGGTCCAGACTGTATATCTCTCCAAAAAACCGAAGGTAGTCCTGGACGAACATCGTCTCGTATAATCGGGACTCTTCTGGAAGGTATCCGAGCTGTTGTTTCACCAGCATCGGGTCGGCAAGAACATCCAGGCCATTGATGGTGAGGGTGCCGGAGGTCGGAGCGATCAGTCCTGCCAGGATTTTGAGAAGCGTGGTCTTTCCGGCTCCGTTGTGGCCGATTATCCCCAGGATCGATCCCTCAGTACAGGAGAATGAGATGTCATGAAGGGCGGTCACCTCACCGTACCGCTTGGAGAGATGGGTTGCCTCAATCATCTTCTTTGTCTGTACTCTCAATCACAAAAAAAGATTCTCCCCAGGCCCGCAGGATCCTGATTTATATCAGGCCGTTCAATGAGATTTCATATGCAGGTTCTGCATCAGCTGGTCACGCTGTCCCGTTGGGAGGTCACCCGGTTCTTTGGTACCATGAGCAGGGACCTTGCACCGCTGGCTGTTCTCCTGCTGATCCTGATGGTTCTGGCGAGTGGTCTGGCTACCCAGAGAGGAATGCACCTGCA
>CAZSVH010000171.1:0-3174 GCA_964610235.1 uncultured Methanospirillum sp.
GGTGATCCCCTTCGATCCTTCAGAGATCCCGATCCCGGTCGTCCCTTTCTGGTCAGAACGGTCATTGATGATGCTGTGCTGGTTCCCATTGAGAATGACATCACGGGGAGCGGTGATACGGATCCCGTATGGTGATGAGGAGGTATGGAGGTCATCAGTCAGCCGGTATGCTCCAGGACGATGGATCTCAATCCATCCGTCATCATATCCTGATCCATTGAAGAAGTATCCTGCTCCCCCGCCCGGGGTGAGGGCTTGTGCGTCCTGTGTCGTGGTTTCGATCCGGTCAAGGATCTCCATGGCGACGGTCATGTTCAGGAGAGGTTTTTCCGGAGTCGAGAGAAATTTGGTCCAGCTCCCCTGATTGACATCCCAGTCCGCGGCTGTAGGAACGGCCAGGAATCCTGTCAGGAGAAGAATGGTGAGGAGAGTCATGCTCCTTCTGCGTCGTTTCATATCCAGTGATATCTTTATCCACGGGGGAGATAGATTTCGATTCAGGTCTGGCAATCTCATGGGAGAGAAAACAGGTCCGGGATATTGCAGGATTCTGATATCCGGCATTCATGGAGATTACACATGCTTCTTATATCTTTACGGATAAGCTGTTCTTCTTAACCTGAGGACAGGTTTGGATGGTAAACAAATGCAGGTAAGAGCGATTGTCATGGTACTGGCCTTCCTTCTTCTCGCCTGCCTGGTCTCCCCCGTTGCCCTGGCCATTGAGGCCGCGGACGGAACTGAGACCGGCAGCCTGGATGAGGAGGGAGAAACCGGTGAGGGAGACGGGGATGAGGTCGCAGAGATGGAGACCTCAAACCAGACTGCTGATGAGATCCAGGCGATGGTTGCGGAATCACTGCTACGATCGCTGATGGAGCAGTCCGGGGCGAATGAATCAGAAGCCTCAGCAGTCATTGATGCAGCAAAGAACTACTCTGCAGGGGATGAGTCGTCTGTCACTGAGACTCCTGAAATTGAATCGGTGAAGGAAGAACTTGCCTCTTCTCTTCTGACGTCTCTCCTGGGTCAGATGGGTGTCAATGAGACGGTGACGGGTGTTGTCCTGGATTATGCCCGGAGCCATGCCAATGAGACCGGCAGCCTGGATGAGGGGGCTGAGGCGGATGGTGGAGAAGAGAATGAGACGGTGGAAACGGATTCCTCCAACCTGACCGGAGATGAGATCCAGGCGATGGTCGCCGAATCAATGCTGCGATCGATGCTGGAACAGTCCGGGGCGAACGAATCAGAAACCTCTGCCATTATTGATGCAGCGAAGGACCAGTATTCAGGGAATGAGTCGTCTGCCACTGAGACCCCTGAACTCGAATCGGTGAAAGAAGAACTTGCCTCCTCTCTCCTGACGTCTCTGCTGGGCCAGCTCGGTGCCAATGAGACCGTGACGACTGTCGTTCTGGATTATGCCCGGGAACACGCTGATGAAGCCGGGTATGAGGAGACAGAGACCTCTGAATCCGGATACTGATCACCCGGACCCTTTTTTGGTTATGCCCTCCCGGTCTCTCTATCGCGAGCATTATCCTGGTACTCCGCAACGACGGTCCGGGTATACCTGATGATATCACTGCTTCCGGTGATACCCAGATGACCGATGAAGAGTGACGGGTATGAGATGGTGGCATTCCTGTACTCCTCTACATACCGGGTGAAGAGTTCCCTGCTCTCAGGGTCATATGCGAGATTATGGTATTCTATCGGAATTCCCGGGTTTTTCCGCTCATAACTCCGGAGGTACTCACGTGCGGTATCGCAGGATCCGCATCCGGTCCGGAAGAAGAAGTGGATTGGGAACGGGGAGCCTGATTCTGTCTCAGGGCTGTGCCGGATAGTCTCCGGGATCTGATCCGGGGGGACGATTGTCCCGTCAGGGAGGAATATCCCTGCTGAGGCCGCAGGGATACTGAGGAGCAGGAGAAGGAGTATCGGGGAAGTCGTGCTATTCATCGCGTACGATCTCGGCATGCTGATATTAAACCACTCCCCGGGCTCATTCCGTATGGGCCGGGATGGACTCCTCCTGCCAGTCTCGGTCCCCCCCATCCCCGGCATGCACCGCTTTGACCTGCATCCGCTCAAGAAGGGCGATGGCATGCTCCTCGACATGTATCCCGCCGATGGTTGCTGTGTCTGAGAGGATCACCACTCCTGCCTTCATGACCGGATTGAAAGCGATGGCTGCCTGATGTGCATTGGTCTCTCCTGCTTTCTTCAGGATCACGGTACCGTCACGGTTATGGAGAATATCCCAGAATAATCCCTGTTCCATGAGCAGCGGGCTCTGCCAGGTGATCGCCCGGGGGCGGTGTGTCTTATCTATGGCGGTCGCGAGTGGTGTATCAACCAGTCCCAGGTTTTCAGCCAGGAATACTGCCATATCATCGGCACTTGAGTGGACTCCTCCCGTTGCGGTCCAGAACCCGTTAAACATAATGAGGCGGGCATCATCAGCAGGATAAGCATACCCACGGTGCCCGACGGCTCTCCTCTCCAGATCCTCCCGTGACCATGCGGCGGCGGTATCACCCAGTCCCAGGGGGACCGTGATCCGCTCCCTGAAGAGTTCAGGATATGGTCGTCCCTCCGCCCGGGCAACGCTGTCACCGGCAATAGCTCCCCCCAGGTTGGAGTACAGTGCTTCGTATCCGGGTGGCCCGAGGAGAGAGGTGTTCGAGAGCCAGGCATACGTCTCATCAGCCGTCATCGTCTGATAGTGGCGGACTGAGGCTTCTACCAGATCCGCATGGGTGAGCGTTGGATCAAGCATGGCGAACGAATCCGGAGTGACCGGGAGTCCGGACCGGTGGGTGGCAAGGTCGGCTCCGGTGATCTCGATGCCCTCATACCCGGGCAGCCGGTACGCTGCCGGGAGCCAGGTACTGACCGGGGCAGAGATGTTGTACCCTCCCCGCTCTTCTGCATCAGCCATCAGCAGGCCGGTCATCACCTTCGAGATGGATCCGATGTCAAAGAGGGTCTGATTTGCCGGGCAGGAATCGGACGGGGTGGAGAGGTCGCCGTATGCGTACCAGGTATATCCGCTCTGGTCGACAAGAACGACGATGATCCCGGAGGTGATATTGTTCTCTACCAGGGGCCGGATGAATGACGCTGCCTCCTCTTCGGTAAGGGCAGAAAATCCCCCTGTTGCAG
>CAZSVH010000172.1:0-3171 GCA_964610235.1 uncultured Methanospirillum sp.
CCTGGTGACTCATGAGCATGGGGATCATATCAGCGGTCTTGGTGCGGTGGGCAACCGGGTGATGAAGCCTGCCTTCGGGACGACCGGTACGATGGATGCCTTCCTGCGGCACCGGACCGGAAAGACCCGGTTCCCGGTCCGGACCATCCGGTGCGGGAACCAGTTCAGTGTGGGAGACTTCGTCGTTGAGGCGTTTGCGGTCTCGCATGATGCAACCGAGCCGTGTGGGTATCTCATCACCGAGGGATCCACCCGGCTCTGCTACTGTACCGATACCGGGGTGGTCACGGACCGGATGAAGGAGATCCTCTCCCGGGCTGACGGGGTGGTCCTCGAGTCCAATCACTGCCCTGATATGCTGGCCGGCGGTCCGTACCCTGCATTCCTGAAACGACGGATCGCGGGGGATAAAGGTCATCTCTCCAATCCTGATGCCGCACGGGTCCTGCGTGAACTGGGTGATTCGATCCACCTGGCGATCCTCGCCCACCTCTCTGAGGAGAATAACCATCCTGACCGGGCCCTGATTACCGCACAGGAGGGCCTCTCCCTCCATGCCGAGTCGGTGGAACTCTTTGCCGCATCGAGTGTCAGTCTGGCTGAAAAGCCCCCGTTCCGCAAGGTTCCCGGGGAGTGCCGGGAGTGCTGCCAGGAGGAGTGCTGGAGATACCGCTTCTCCCTCTGAATCATGATGCTCTTTCAGACTTTTGCCGGGCTCTGTCGTGATATCGAGAAGATCCGGGGGCGGCTGGATACCATCGATCTGATCAGCAGCGTGCTCCCCTCGCTCTCTGACGAAGACCTGCCTATCTTTGTCCGCCTTCTCCTGGGCAGGCCGTTTCCCAGCTGGAGTCCGCTCACGCTTGGTATCGGGCCGAACCTGCTGTATGAGGCGGTGGCGTATGTCACCGGCCGGAACCGCGAGGAGGTGATCCGGATTCTCAACTCGGTCGGGGATCTCGGGGCGGCGGTGGAGGAACTGCTGGCAAACAAATCCCAGACTTCCTTCTTTTCAGAGGAACTGACCCTCGGGGAGGTTTATGCCGCGTTCGAATCGATTGCCCGAGCTTCTGGTGCCAGATCGCAGAAGGAACGGCTCCGGATCATCCAGCGGCTCTTCTCCTCGGCAACCCCGCTCGAGGGGCATTATATCACCGGGATCCTGCTTGAGGATATGCGGATCGGAGCAGGGGAAGGGAATATCAGGGAGGCGGTGGCAAAAGCCTTCGGGGTGGATGCGGCCCTCGTGGAGTATGCCCAGCAGGTCCTCAATGATATGGGGGAGGTGGCGCTCCTGGCCCGTCAGGGGGAGGACCGCCTCTCATCGGTGAAGATCAGGCTCTTCCGCCCGGTCCGGATGATGCTGGCCCGCCAGGGGACGATATCACAGGTCCTGGCTGATAACGGGACGATCGCGGCTGAGTACAAGTTCGACGGAGCCAGGTTCCAGTTCCACAAGGAGGGCGGGGCGGCCCGGATGTACTCACGGCGGCTGGAGGATGTGACCGGAGCCCTTCCGGACGTGGTCTCCCTGCTGGCCGGGGCGACGGATCATGACCTGATTCTGGATGGTGAGGTCATTGCGATCCGTGAGGGGAAGCCGCTGCCGTTTCAGACGGTGTTGAAGCGGTTCCGGCGGAAGCATGACGTGGCCGGAGCCGTGGAAGAGATCACCCTCATCCCGAATGTTTTTGATATCCTCTATCTGGACGGGGAGATGCTCCTCTCACGCCCGTTCTCTGAGCGGCGGGAGATCCTTGCGCAGGTCGTCTCCTCCCATGTCACCCCCCAGCTGGTGAGCAGTGATCCTGATGAGATCGAGGCATTCTACCATGCCGCCATTGACGATGGGCATGAAGGGGTGATGCTGAAGACCCTCACCTCCTGGTATACTCCCGGGATGCGGGGGAAGGACTGGGTGAAGATCAAGCCAGGGGTTGATACCCTTGACCTGGCCGTGGTCGGGGCCGAGTGGGGAGAGGGGAAGCGGGCCCGGGTCTTCGGATCGTTCCTGGTCGCTGCCCGGAGGGGTGAAGACCTGATTCCGGTGAGCCGGGTTGCCACTGGTCTCTCTGATGAGGCCCTCTCCTGGATGCATGCGACTCTTGAGAGTGATATTCTGAGAACCGACGGGAAGATGGTCTATTTCGAGCCCCGGCTTGTCGTCGAGATCGGCTACTCGGAGATTCAGCAGAGCCCGCATTACGAGGGGGGGTTTGCCCTCCGGTTTCCCCGGTTCATCAGGGTCAGGGATGACAAGGATCTCAGGGAGGTGAACACCCTGGAGGATATCGGGGAGCGGTATGCCCGGGGTGGTCCCGGGGATGAGCAGTAAGGGGGGGTCCGGGGCCTCTCTCTTCCGGTTCTCTCAGATTTGCCCGGCTCTCCCCCTCCCGGTCCGGGAAGTCCGGGATTTTTTCATGATGGATGGGGCCGACTTTCATCCGGATATCAATATATTTATAAAGGATCAGAAGAATAAACCTAATAAATGATAATTATGGGGAGAAAAATGCGGGCTATCCTTTTTTTTGTCTCTCTTGTTCTCTGTTGCATGGGAGCGGGTATCGTATCTGCCGTTGACGTATCAAGCCCGGATGTGGCAACACCCGGTGACACGGTCTCCATGTACCTGGGAGATGTACCTCCGGGAACATTCGTGTGGCTGACAATTGACGGTCTTATCAAGTCTGATACCGGGAACCAGGATTTTTTCCCGTTGAGTTTTAATGTACAGAACCTGAAGATCCCCTTTACTCTCAATACTCCGTCAATTGAACTGGAACTTCGGAATCTTTACCCCAATTCGGACGCAAGCCTGATGGTCGATCCAGCGTTATGGGGACCCCTGACTACCATTATTGATAACCAGGGAACTGGCATTATGAGTGGATCGAGTGTGACCTCTCTTACCAGCGGTTCTTATAATGTCCGCCTGATGGGGATGCCACCGAGTGGAAAATCGCAGATTCCGGTGAAGCTCGATATTACCGGAATAGTTGCTGATGATATCACCACTCCCCGCGTTGTATCCTTCAATACCCAGGGATTCTCAAATGGAATTTTCAATGCCTATCTCTTCCTGAACCATGAACCAACACCGGTTGCGACGAAGGCATTCACTATCCAGGATTCCCTCCTCGCCTACCGGTAATCCTGCCGGTACTCTTT
>CAZSVH010000173.1:0-3134 GCA_964610235.1 uncultured Methanospirillum sp.
GGATAACCCGGTCATCAATGATCTGATCTCCTGGCGACTGACGGAACTGGGTTTTCAGATAAAGGACTCTGCCGGGGATTTCGAGACCGCAATGGAGAAACTCAGTCAGTATGGCCCGGAAGAACTCCCGGCCCTCGTCCTCATGGACATCAACCTGCCCGGAGATACCGATGGGATCATGGCAGCGACCGAGATTCAGAAGAGATATCAGATCCCTATCGTCTATATCAGTTCACTTATGGATGATGCAGTCATTGAACGGGCACGACAGACCCGGCCACGCGGATACATCGTCAAACCATTCACCGACAACCAGTTGAAAGCGACCGTCGAGATGGCTCTGCAGAAGAGTGAATAGTCCTCTTCAGACTATTCCGATAAAATTTGCCAGGATCTTCAGACCCGTATCCCCGCTCTTCTCAGGATGAAACTGGGTCCCCCATGCCGTCCCATTCCGGATCGATGATGCAAACCGGTTGATATATTCAGTTCTGGTCAGGCAGTACTGATCCCGGGTATCTGCCCAGAAGGAGTGGACGAAATAGACGAACGACCCGTCTGCGATCCCGTCAAACAAGGGATCGTCAGGATGGTCCACTGATATCTGGTTCCATCCCATATGCGGGATCTTATATCCCTGCTTCGGGGAGAATCCTCGGACATTCCCCGGGATCAGTCCAAGTCCGGCATGGAGGCCGTGCTCTTCCGAGCAGTCCATGAGCATCTGCATCCCGAGACAGATCCCAAGAATCGGAACCTGTCCCTCTGCCTCCCTGAGGACCGGCTGGAGATCTGCCAGGCGGGTCATCGCCTCATGGAACGCCCCCACCCCGGGGAGGACGATCCCGTCTGCCGACCGGATCACCTCGGTATCCCCGGTGATCTCTACGTTTCCTCCTGCCTTCTCAAGTGCCTTCCAGACACTCCTGAGGTTTCCCACCCCGTAATCCACGATAACGATCCGTCTCATCTTCACTCCCCGGCACTCTGCCGTCGTCTTCCACCACAGGAGGCATCATGGCGGGAGAAGGAGTCAGGCTCTTCATTCCTCCGGTCTCCTCTCAGCCTCCAGGCACCATCATGCATCCAGGAGAGGGGGAGATCATGGGAGCTCCGCCAGGCCTCCATCTTCTCCTCCCACTCCTTCCAGAGATCCGGGACCTGCTCCCGGATCCGTTCCAGGACGGCCATATCACTCGCCGGACACATATAACACCCCATCCGGTCAACCCCGTGACGGTACATCTCATTGTACGGGGCAGCCTCCCGGAAGATATAGAGCCAGACATGCATGGCGGTCCAGGTATGAATCGGGGCCAGGCAGATCTGGTTCCTGACAAACGCATTCCGCCATACCCGCGGATTTTTCATCCGTGAGAACGACTCATACTTCCGCTGGCCGACGAACGAGACGCACTCGGTCCACGTCTCCCCGATAAACCGGCGGAGCGGTTCGAGCTTGGCTGCCTTGCAGCACCACCGGCAGTCAACCGCCGGGGGACCCTGCCGGTCGAACTCCTGCCAGAACTCATCCTTCGAGTCGACCCTGATGCATTCAAGATCATACCGTTTCGTCACCTCGCTGACATTCTCATAGGTGGACGGAAACTCCATCCGGGTATCAATGAAGAGGATGGGGAGTTTGCGGAAGGTCTTCATCACAACCAGAAGGGTCGCAAGGCTGTCTTTTCCCCCTGAGTAGGAGACGCTCATCGGAAGCCCTTCGAATCTGCCGATATTCTCCTCGATGAACTGCCGTGTCGCGTGCTCCGCACGCTCAAGAACCTGGCGGTTCGCTTCAACCACCGCCTCCCAGGTCGCCGATCCGGGAACATACACCGAAGGGACATTTCTGCGGGTCCTGACCACCTGTCCCCGCTCCATCACTGCCGCCTCTGCAGCATCCACCTTCATCCTCCCTACACCGACACACTCCCCGGACCGGGTGAACAGGAAGACCTCGTCCCCGGCAGCGATCCCGGGATCACATCCGGCAAATCCCGGGGCGAGCAGGCTGGCACCACCACGGATCGAGGCAGCAGCACCGTCATCGATGATCACGTACCGCTTGTGTGGCCTGCCAACCTCTGCTGCTCCAGGCCGGGGAAGAATCTCCCAGGATCCTGATTCAGGGAGGTACCGGACTGCCCCCACGACCGCACCCCCGATGACGATCTCATCCATCCGGTCCTTGTCCGGAACCTTGTTGAGGAGGACAACAGATCCGTCAGGAATGAGAGGAATCCCGAACCGATCCTCATACAGGGCGTTAATATGTGTAATATCATCCGGGAACGCAGGCCGGGCATCTCCCGGGGGCGTGACCGGGACCGGCCGGGCATCTGCCCCGCAGGAGCACCGGTCAGCCATCACCGGGCAGTGACAGGCATCGCACCAGTGCAGGAGAATCTTTCCATGATAGAGTCCACCCATGTCTGCCTTAGGGATAGCTCCCGTTCCTACATACTGCTTGTGCACCTCCCTGACCAGAGAATCTCCGTGCCTGAATCGGAAAAATAACCGCAAAGCAATTATACAAAGACTTATATCGTGATCGAATCCACCTTCTACTACTATCACGATTTAACATGAGGTGTAGAGACGATGTGGCAGGATTCTGCTGGAAAAATGGCCGGGAGCGGGTGAGAACGTGAAACCGTTCCTGGTAACTGCATTGCTCGCTTTTCTCTTCTATCTCCTCCTTGCAGCCGGTACAGGAGAGATCCTGGTCTGGTCTGCCGAAGAGATCGGGGCTGGTCTCATCATTGCAGCCGGAACCGGGATCATCGCCCGGAAGGTGCTCTGCAGGAGCGGGTCGATGAGAATGCTGAGCCCGTTCAGGCTGATCCTGCTTGCCCTCTATATCCCGGGTCCGTTCTTCATCGAACTGACCAAGGCGAACCTCGACGTCGCATACCGGGTGATCACCGGGAGGATACGCCCCGGGATCATCAGGCTGAAGTCCGGGATGAAGAGTGACCTCGCCCTCCTCATGCTGGCGAATTCGATCACCCTGACTCCAGGGACCCTGACCGTGGATGTTGATGAGAAGACCAATGATCTCTTCATTCACGTGATCCATATCGACGAGGAGACCGGGAAGAAACCGGCTCTGGAAGCAGAAGAACTCTTCG
>CAZSVH010000174.1:0-2994 GCA_964610235.1 uncultured Methanospirillum sp.
GCTGATCTCCCGCACTTCATGCCCGCATGACTCGATACTGTAGAGGATGTAACTGAGCACTGACGTGGTCCGGTTTGATCCCTGATTATACACATCACCATGTCTGCCATGCCGGGCAAGAATCTGGTAACCCTCGATGATATCATCAATATGGCTCCAGTCCCTGAATGCACTGACATTTCCGATAGAGATCCGGTCAATCTCCCTGCATCTGAGCCTGCTGACCTGACTGGTCACCACCGAGGTGACGAACTGGATACCCCTCCCGGCACCTTCATGATTGAAGGCACGCGAGACGATCCCCTTGATGCCGTAGGTGTGATAGTAATTCCTGAACAGAAACTCTCCGTACACCTTGCTGACCGCATATGGGGACATGGGGCGGAGCGGGTTTGTTTCACGGGTCGGAACTTCAGGAATCCTCTCAGGTTCAGGAAATATTGAGCCGTATTTCTTCTTCACCTCAGCATACTGTGCCTCAGAGCTGATCACCAGACCATACTCCTCGCTACTCCCGGCAAAGACCAGAATCGGATCGATCTCCTTCTGACGAACCGCCTCAAGAAGGTTATTCGTCCCGATTCCATTGGTTTGTGCCGTTTCCAGCGGGTGGGAGAAGGAGCGGGGAACAAATGACTGGGCGGCAAGATGAAAGATATAATCAGGCTGGGCGGTATCCATCGCGGTGGCAAGACCGGAGAGGTCACCCATATCAGCCTCGATGAAGGTTATGGCATTCTCAATCTTTTTATGGGCGACATTCTTCGGAACGGTGCCGTCTGCACGACGGCGAACCACCCCGTACACCCGGGCACCCTTATCCACCAGGTCACGGGAGAGATACGAACCGACAAACCCGCTGACTCCGGTGATCAGAACGCTGGTATCTTTCCAATCCATTACTCAGGTCTCCTCCCTGATGCAGTTCCGGGAAAAAATATGGTACTAATGATCTTCAGGCTCCTGTCAGCGTATGCACATACGTGGCAATTTGTTCTTTAAATAGCTTGTAATCAAAGCGCTCAGCCTGCCTCCGGGCTGCATCCTCATACGCACCGGGATCGGGATCAATCCGGGAGATCGCATCCCGGATGGCCCGGGGGTCAGGAGAGACCAGGATCCCGGTTGCCCCGTTCACCACGGTCTCCAGGTACCCTCCTTCACAGGTCGCAACCACCGGTTTTCCGCATGCCATGGCTTCCAGGGGAGTAAGGCCGTAATCCTCGTCGATCGCGGTCGTAATAAATCCCCGGCAGGACCCGTACAGATCCTCCAGCTCCCGATCCCCGACCGTACCCAGGAACTCGACATTCGGTGGAGCGGTTCTGACAAGGTCTTCATACCCGGGATAGATCCTCCCTGCAATCCTGAGATTCTTCCCGGGCATCAGTCTGAAGGCTTCAACCTGGAGTTCGATCCGCTTCCATTTGTCCACCCGCGATACCGAGAGCCAGAAGCCACCATATCCCAGGTTCGAATAATGATCAGCATGGATCGGCGGGTAGAGAACAACGGCATGCCGCTGGTAATTCTTCCAGATCCGGTTCCGGACATTATGGGAGATGGCTGCCACCTCCCGGACATGGCGCCTGACAAACCGGCGGTCCAGATACCGGAACAGCGTGAGAATTCCCGTGTATACCACCCGGCCTGGCAGCGGGAGTTCTGAAAGGGTGTGATAGTACATATCATAGAGGGCACGCCGGGGTGTCAGCATGAAGTAACAATGCGGAACATCATGGACCAGGTACCGGAGTGCCATATCATCAGTGGCGATGAAGAAGTCATAATCAAGGTTGAGGGAGCGGAAGAGCTGCATTCCGGCCAGCTGCCGGAAGGGTTCAGGTGGAAGCCGCTTTTCCAGGGGATGAAATCTGACCGAACGTGCCAGGGGATACTGGATCGAAAGGGACGGATCGTAGGACAGGCAGACGATCGTTGCATCCAGAGCAGTGGCCATATCGATGAAGAACCGTTCAGCCCCGCCCGGAACCCTGAAGTCAAGACACGAGAGAATGGCGATCCTCATGCAGAACCTCTCTTGTGTACCAATGCTGACATTTCATCAGAGTACTTCCCTGCAACCGTCTCCCAACGCAGGTGTTCAGGGACCGGATAGCGTGAACCGGGAGATCGATATACCGCTTCCATGGTCCGGGTCAGAGCCTGCTCATCCCCGGGAGGAACAAAGAGAGTCCCGTCGTATCCGGCCAGGCTCTCGCCAAGCCCGCCAACGCGGCTGGCGATGATCGGCAGGCCGTAAGAGATCCCGATATGGGCAACCCCGCTCTGTGATGCCCGGGTGTAGGGGAGGAGAAGGGTATCAGCCGCCGAGAAGAAGACCGGCACCTCCTCGTCAGAGACATACCGGCTGACCAGCCTGATACGGTCAGATATCGGGGATGCGGCTGCCTCTGCAGCAGAGACCTGATCCTCCCAGGTCTCCCCGACGATAAGGAGCATGCTCCGGTCCCTGATCTCTGCGGGGAGCTGCTCAAAGGCATGAATCAGATGCACTACCCCCTTATACGGGCGGAGCAGACCGAAGAAGAGATAGACATACGTCCCTTCCACCCCGAGACGGGCCTTCATCCTCTCCTGGGACAGGACCGGGTACTGATCATAGAGGCCATGGGGTATCACGGATATCCGCTCTGCCGGGATATGGTACCGGACTGCAACCAGGGACCGGTCATGGTCGGAATGAACCGCAAACCGGGTGGCATACCGCCTGATAAGGCGGCCCATCACCCGGGAGTAGATCCTTATCGGGGCGATCGAGTTCTCGAGCGGGTCCACGACCTCGTGAAACTCAATGAGAACCGGGATTCTCCCCTGGTTGAGTATCTGCAGGAGGAGGTACATGTGGGCCACACTGCAGGTCCACCACTGGATGATGACCAGATCAGAGCTCCGGATGAGACGGTATGCCTCCAGCCAGGTGAAGGGATTGTACCAGTCAAGGATCTCAGCCACCCGGACCCGGCGATCGTA
>CAZSVH010000175.1:0-2979 GCA_964610235.1 uncultured Methanospirillum sp.
GGTCCCGATACAGGCACCGAGGCCGTCACAGAAGAGATCACTGACCAGCCGTGCCTTTCCCTCGATAATCCGGAGTGCCCCCTCCGGGCAGTCCGGGATACACTGACCGCATCCCGTGCATTTCTCCTCATCAATCGATATGATCTTCCTTTTCATGATTCATCCTCTCAACGGTCAGTTCAGTGAAATATTCTTCTGGCTGACTGGTATATATGGATATCAGCAGCGGCTCCTCTCGGGTATGGCCCACCGTGCAGAGACGTGCGGAGGGGAAGGCCGGTTATGACTTCATCGATTCCATCAGGGCGTAAAACCATTCAGGTTCTCCAGTCCGGTTGAGCTGGTACCATGCGTTCACCGTTGATTCCCGCATCACCCCGAGCTTCTTCAGGATCTGATAGGTGAAAGCCACCGGTGCAAGCCCACTGGCCGTGATGAGGTTCCCGTCAGTCACCGCCGGTTCATGGACATACCAGTCTCCGCCTGAGTACCCCGGGCAGAACATCTTCAGCACCTCAGGATCGTTGCTGGTGTGGGGGCGGGTATTGAGGAGACCGGCATTGGCAAGCCCCATCGTGGCCCCGCATATGGCGCCGATCAGGATTCCGGTCGACATAAGCTCTTCCACCACGGTTATCACCGGTTTTCTCGTCGGATCAAGCCAGGTATCCCCCCCCGGGAGCACCAGGAGATCACCGGGAGCGGGTTCTATCTCATCGATGAGGATCTCAGGAGTGAGATGCATGCCCCCCATCGTCTTCACCGCATCAGGGGTCTGGCCACAGAGACGGAGCGTGTACCGCTCTGAGGGATTGATGAAAAATCTCCCTGATCCGAGCTCAGAGAGGAGATACCCGGCCTCCCAGTCCGACATCGTGTCAAGGATAAAGAGGTAGAGGGACGGGGAGCTCTGCACTGGAGTCATGGAGGGAGGTTTGTTCCCCACAGGGATAAACCCGGGAGACCGGGGGGGAAGAGCAGCAGAGACAGACCAGGGGAGTCCTCCTGTCAGGAAAAATGCCATGAAAAGCCACCTTTTCTGAATCAGTCAATCACGGAAGCGATGCCGGAATCCCTCCGCGAAGGAGGGAGCCGGTGATGGTCACCCTCCCCGGTCATCACCAGTCTGCGCCCCGGCATCCGCTGGCAGGATGCAGGACTCGATACCGGTTAATCAGGAAGGAGCGCCCTTCTGATCAGCCTCCCGGCAGGATCCCAGGATCACGACCCGGAACTGATTGATAATGATTAATAATGATGATTACAAACCGCTACACAATGATCCCGCAGGAGTTCCTTCTCTTCCTGATCATCTTCCCATTCCTCATCGCCCTCCTTCTTGCGGTAACAAGGAGCGATAAGGTCCGGGAGATGATTGTCCTTGTCGGATCCGGTCTGATCATCCTGGCATCGCTGGGTGTGCTGCTGACCGGTTTTGACCAGTCTGCTGTCACGTATGCCATCGGAGGGGAGATCATTCAGCTCCTCATCGTCGCAGCAGAACTCCTCATCTCGCTGTATATCCTCTTCGTCTCGGTGGTCAGCCGGAAGTACGCCGTCACCATCCTGGGCCTGATCATGGCAGCTCTGCTCCTTCTGACAGAATTCACCACGTCTGCAGGGCATGACCTTGTTGAAAACCTCTTTATGGACCAGTTTTCGGTGATAATGACCCTTATCATCGGGATCATCGGGAGCCTCATCTGCGTCTATGCGCTCAGTTACATGCGTGACTACCATCACCAGCATCCCGATGTACCGGACCGGTCAGGATTCTTCTTCTCGACGATGTTTCTCTTCCTCGCCGGGATGTTCGGCCTGGTCTTTTCCAACAATCTTCTCTGGCTTCTCTTTTTCTGGGAGATCACCACCCTCTGTTCGTTCCTGCTCATCGGGTACTCACAGACGACCGAAGCGAAGAATAATGCATTCTGGGCACTGCTCATCAATACCGCCGGAGGGATCGCGTTTGCCGGGGGAGCCTTCTATATTCTCCACACGCTCCCCGCCGATCACCTCCTTATGACCACGATCATGGGGGCTGGACAGGTTGCCCTCATTCCGGCAGCATGTTTCGGTGTTGCAGGGCTGACCAAGGCCGCCCAGTTCCCCTTCTCCTCCTGGCTGGTCGGTGCCATGGTCGCCCCGACGCCGGTCTCTGCCCTCCTCCACTCCAGCACCATGGTAAAGGCGGGAGTCTATGTCATCGTCAGATTCTCCCCGGTCTTTGAAGGGAATCAGCTCGGGATCCTCTTTGCCCTCATCGGAGGAGTGACGTTCCTCATCGCATCCTGTATCGCAATCAATCTGAGTAATACCAAGAAGATCCTCGCGTACTCCACCATCGCCAACCTCGGTCTGGTCGTTGCCTGTGCCGGTGTCGGGACGGCAGAGGCGGTATGGGCTGCCATCCTGCTGATCATCTTCCATGCAATCGCGAAGTCCCTCCTCTTCCTCTCGGTGGGAACCGTCAGCCACCGGCTCTCAACCCTGGATATCGAGGATATGTCCGGACTCATCACCACCATGCCCCGGGTGGCCATGATGATGCTGATCGGTATTGCCGGTATGTTTCTCGCCCCGTTCGGGATGCTTATCTCTAAATGGGCATCCCTGCATGCATTCGCCACCGCCGCACCACCGTTCGGCATCCTCCTCGTGGCGATCCTGGCATACGGGAGTGCAGTCACGGCATTCTTCTGGACAAAGTGGATGGGGAAGATCATCCAGGGGACCTACCATGACTCCCATCATGACGCCGAGGTTCAGGGCCATGAATGGACAGTCCTTCATATCCTCTCTGCCCTGACCATCATCGTCTGCCTCTTCTTCCCGATCATCTCGTGGTACATGATTGAACCGTTCCTTTCCGGATATTACGGGCAGGTAACCGGTCTTCTCTCGCTGAGTAACGTGGAGATCATGACGATGATGCTCTTCCTGGTCCTCATGATGCCCTTCTCCCTCAGCTACTTCAGG
>CAZSVH010000176.1:0-1732 GCA_964610235.1 uncultured Methanospirillum sp.
GTGACCGAGAAGCCGTGCTGTTCGAGATACCTGCAGGTGTGCAACACGGCATGGTGCTCGATGGCAGACGTGATGATATGAGTGCCCTTCTTCTGGTGTGCGAACGCCACCCCTTTGATGGCCCAGTTATCAGCCTCGGTCCCCCCTGAGGTGAAGAAGATCTCACCCGGGTCGGCACCAAGGACGGTGGCAACCGAGGCCCGGGCCTCTTCCACTGCCTTCCTGGATTCCCCGGCGAGCCGGTACACGGATGACGGGTTGCCATACCTGGCGGTCATCCAGGGGATCATGGCATCAACCACTGCCGGATCCGTCGCCGTTGTTGCCGAATGGTCCATATATACGATTCTTTCTGGTGTCATGGGATCTGCCTGCAGAGGCGTTCTGGATCAGTACTGGGTCTGCCTGTTCATAGGATTTTCCGGTCTGTCATTCCTACCGGTCCCGGGGACGGTCTCCTCCTGACCGGGCCCACCCGGCCCCCAGCAGGGTGCATACCTGGCATATCTCCCCGGTCCCCGGCCATCCGCATATCCTGCACGGGACGAGCCCCTTTCCGGAACTCTTCTCGCTCAGCCGGTTTCGGATTTCTGCCTCGCATGCGGCAGCATTTCGCATGCTTCCCGGGAACTGCTGTTCAAACCGGTTCAGGAGTGACCTGACCTCATTCCTGAGGGCTCCGCCGGCATACGGGCATTCAGGGAGACGGGTAAAGAGTCCGGCAAGGATGGCGTAGAGGGTCACCTCCCGCTCGCTGACCCGGGCGAAGGGTTTGATCCTCCGGGCATACCGCAGTGAGGGACCAGTTCCGGCACAGACCTTCTTCAGATCGGCAGAGAAGGCGTTCATGAGGGCGGTCTGGGCATGGTCATCCTGGTTATGGCCGGTTGCCAAAAGGCGGATTCCTTCCTCCTCTGCGAGGATCTCAAGGGCACGACGGCGGAGGATCCCGCAGACGGTGCAGGCTCTGCTCTCCTGCTGCTGCAGGATCTCATCAAGGCTGTATCCGAAGAGATCAGGGAATGAGATGATCCGATGCTCCACCCCCAGGATCGAGCAGACCTGAGCCGCATGCCTGATGGTCTCCTCCCGGTATCCACCAATTCCTTCGTCAACGGTGAGAGCAATCAGCCGGATCCCGGTATGGTCCTGCGTTGCGGTCATGGCTGCCAGGAGCGCCGTGCTGTCCTTCCCTCCGCTGAATGCCACCCCGACCCGGTCAGGGAGGGGTCCGGCTGTGCAGATCATCTCTGCCACCCGGTTCTCAACCGACTCCTTCAGGTGCAGACTGCAGAGATGCGACCCGGTCTCCCGGTCCCGCCAGACAGCGGGCTGTCTGCAGAGGGAACAGAGGATCTGGTCATCCCCCATGGGAGATCCGGATCAGGTGGATGGTATCCTCATCGATTCCGATGGTATCCTCCGGAATGATCGTCTCACCGCGTGAGATGAGAAGTTCAGCGGGATTCATTCCAATCCCGAGGAGAACTGCCTCGATGGTTCGTCCCCGGGCAGGTATCTCCTCCTCGTGCCCGTCTGGGAAGAGGATTCTCATATTTCTTCAGTTTTTTGAGCGGATCCGGCTTTAATCTTCGGGAGGGTCTTCCGGGTCCGGGATGTTCAGGTCCGGCTTACATATATCATCATGAGATTTATAATAAGCCGGAGACGGGTTTTGCCTCCTTCCGGACCCGTGCTCCTCCCCTGGCAGCAGCCTTGAACTATGGGGGGT
>CAZSVH010000176.1:1742-2950 GCA_964610235.1 uncultured Methanospirillum sp.
ATCGGCGACTCTTTATCATTTCCGGGTCTGATTTATTGTGAAATGACGCTTGACGAAGTGATCATCAGCAGGGCGATCATCTCTGAACATATGAAGACCCTCATTGAGTACATGGAGATGGACGTCGCGGTGGTGGGAGGGGGGCCGTCCGGTCTCGTCTGTGCTGCGATTCTTGCCGAATCAGGGAAAAAAGTGGGACTTATCGAGAAGAAACTCTCCATCGGCGGGGGGATGTGGGGAGGGGGGATGATGTTCCCCCGGATCGTCGTCCAGGAAGGGGCGAAACACCTCCTTGACCGGTTCCAGATCCGCTCTTCCCTGTACCAGGAGGGGTATTATACTGCCCGTTCCGTTGAAGCGGTCAGCAGGCTGACCGCTGCAGCGGCCGGGGCCGGGGTCGAGTTCTTCAACCTGACGACCGTGGAGGATGTCATGGTCCGGGATGACGGCAGGGTCTCGGGCCTGGTCATCAACTGGCAGCCGGTGGAGGCGGCAAACCTTCATGTGGATCCCCTGACCATCGCATGCCGCTACACGGTCGATGCCACCGGTCATGATGCGAGCATTGCCCATATGGTGGCGAAGAAGTGCCACTCCCTCACCATCAGAGGGGAGGGGACGATGTGGGCTGAGAAGGCCGAGACCGCTGTCGTCGCCTATACCCGTGAGGTGTATCCCGGGCTCTATGCCTGCGGGATGGCCGCGAACGCGGTCTCCGGAGGTCACCGGATGGGCCCGGTCTTTGGGGGTATGCTCCTCTCCGGGGAGTCAGCAGCAGAGCAGATACTCCGCGGGCTCTGATATGACCCTGGATGCCGCTGATCTGGCCCGGTACCGGCGGCAGATCCCGGTGCACGGGCTGGGGAGAGGAGGGCAGGAACGGCTGAAGGAGTCAGTGGTCTTCATCGCCGGTGCCGGCGGCCTGGGGAGTCCGGTCGCGACCTACCTGGCCCTCGCGGGTGTCGGTCATCTCGTCCTCGCCGATATGGACACGGTGGAGATATCAAACCTGAACCGGCAGTTCCTCCACTGGGATGAGGATATCGGGGCGGCGAAGGTGGAGAGTGCAGCCGGCAAACTGCGCAGGATGAATCCTTCGATAACCGTCACTCCCCTCAGGGTGCGGATCAGGGAGGCGAATGTCTGCTCCCTGGTCAGGGGGGCAGACCTGATCATTGATGCCCTTGATACCTTCGAGGCCCGGTATC
>CAZSVH010000177.1:0-2935 GCA_964610235.1 uncultured Methanospirillum sp.
TGAGATCACTCGCTTCTATCGCCTCAAGAAGCTCCGTGCCGGCAGCAGGGGCGACGGCAGGGACCCGGACCACCTCCAGAAGCGGGACGCTTCCGCGGTACCTGACCCAGTACTCCTGGAAATGGATCAGACCCTCCGGGGTCCGGATCATCGAGGTGTATTCATGATCGGTCATCGGAAGGACCCGTGCCCGGACCGCAAGCCGGTGGCTGAGTTCCTCAGTCGCCCGGGTGAGGCTCATCCCCTCACGCAGCAGCCTGCCCCTGAGCAGCTGAACCGCCCGGTCCCGGTCGCCGACCATGAGGTAGGTATCCTCTCCCAGGGAGGTGAGGTACTCATGGGTCGCGAAGGTGTCCCCCTCGATCCCCCACCAGGTCTTCGTGTTCAGGATACCGGCAAAGAGGTACAGCACGGTATCGATATCAGGGGAGATATGGCCTCCCTGGTACCAGAGATCCTCTCCGGTGTTCACGACGACGGTGATATCCTGGTCATCCAGGAGGAGACGGGCGCCCTGCAGAAGCTTGGGCGTGCCGGTCCCTCCTGATAAAAAGGTGATGGTTATGCTATCCTCCCCTCATAGACTGACCCGCAAGACTCATAAAACCCTCAGACAGAGTACGAGGAACCTCCAGGCGTTCCATGAAAGCGATCAAGGACCCGGTCCACGGGTATATCCAGATAGAACCAGAACTCCTCCCCCTCCTCGACGCACCCGAAGTCCAGCGCCTCCGCTATGTCCGCCAGCTCGGATTCTCATACCTGGTGTACCCGGGGGCACATCATACCCGGTTTGAACACTCTCTCGGGGCGATGCACCTGGCATCGCTGATGGCAGACCGGATCGGGCTCGGACGGGAAGACCGTCTGATGGCGATGAGTGCGGCACTCCTCCATGATATCGGCCATGGTCCGTTCTCCCATGCAATCGAGGGACTGACCAGGGAGATCCTGGGCAGATTGCATACGGATCTGCGCCACCTGATCATCGGCAGACCTCTGGGCAGAACACTGGAAGAGGCGGGCATTATCCCGGCCGATGTCTGTGCGATGATCGAGGGGACCCACCCGCTCGCAGGGATCATTCACGGGGAGCTTGATGTTGACCGGATGGACTACCTCCTCCGTGATGCCCATTATACCGGGGTCCCGTACGGAACCGTCGATGCAGGACGGCTTATCAGGGCCACCCGGCTCAGAGACGGGGAGATCATCCTTCATGAGAGCGGGGTACAGGCAGCAGAATCACTCCTTATCGCCCGTACCCTGATGAGACCGGCGGTCTACTACCATCATGTGAGCCGGATTGCGGAGAAGACTTTCTCATCAGCGGTATTCGAACATTGTAAGAGTGACCCGTCCGGGATCATCGGAGAGATGGCACGGATGGATGATGCAGCCTGTATGCAGACCCTTCTTCATTCACCTGACCCTGCTGCCCGGGTTCTCATGGAGGATCTCTATCACCGCCGGCTCTATAAGCGGGTCCTCTACCTGGGAAAGGGCGATGTCTCGATCTCCCTGCGGCCTTCAGACGAGTCACCGGCACGGGAGCGGGAGATCGCTGCCAGGATTGCAGAAGAGAGCGGGATCTCCGGCCACGAGATCCTCGTGGATATCCCCGGGTTTCCCCGTGACATGCGGATGCAGGTCCAGGTACAGGACCGCCACCAGGTGGTCATGCTCGAGGAGGTCTCCCCCCTGGTAACGACCCTGAACGAGACACGGAGGAGCCAGTGGCGGATGGGGGTGTATGCCCCGCGGACACTCACCGACCGGGTGCGGGAGACGGCCCGTGACCTGCTGCATATCAGACCGTCCACCCGGCAGGAGAGGTTGCTCGAATAAAAAAGGGGGGTTATGCAGCGTTTGCTGCGAGGATACCATCATCTTTTACGTATATCCAGTACCCCATGTAGGGTTCCATCATCGTATTGTCGTTGCTGCCCTTGATGATCATATCATTGTAGTGCTGGGCACCAGCGTTGAACCCGATGCAGTTCACCCACTGGTTCTGCACTGAGAGAAGCGTATACTTCGCCTCTATCGGGGTGAGGCCGGTGAATCCGATTCCGTTCCATCCCTTCTTCAGGTTCTTGGTCGGCGGTGCCTGGACCGGGTTGGTGTCGAAGGTCAGCGGAATACGGTCTTCTCTGGCAGAGTAGATCCAGAATGCGTCAAGCGGACGGATAGGGCTGGCAGAGTTCATGATGTTCCAGACCCGGGTGTACGCATCATACTGGAAGACACTGTGTCCTTTCACATCGATGGCACTCAGGATGCTGGCGGTGTCACTGCCGGGTGCCAGTTTCCTGGGCACTGATACGAAGTTCCACCCGGCAGAGACCGGGATGTACTCGGTTGGCGCAGCACCGACGGTGATAAACCCGGTCTTCGTCTCGGTGTCACTGCAGCCCTCCTGGTTGCTGGCGGTCAGTGTCACCGTGTAGGTTCCCGGGTCAAGGTAGGTGTGGTAGGGGCTGGCCACGTTGTTGCACCCTGAACCTTCGCAGGTCTCCATCGGCATTGCACCGTCGCCAAAGTCCCACTTCCACATCGTCGCCCCTCCGGTCGACTTGTCAGTGAACTGCACCTTCAGGGGGGCAGAACCCTCCTGCGGGGTGGCAGTGAAGTCGGCGTTGATATCACATGCAGGGACCGCAATGATGAACTCCTTCTTCGTCTCGGTGTCGCTGCACCCGTACTGGTTGCTGGCGGTCAGCGTCACCGTGTAGGTTCCGGGGTCAAGGTAGGTGTGGACCGGGTTGGCAACATTGTTACACCCGTCACCGGAACAGGTCTCCATTGGCATGCTCCCGTCACCAAAGTCCCACTGCCACATCGTCGCCCCCCCGGTTGACTTGTCGGTGACCTGCACCTGCAGGGGGGCAGAACCCTCCTGCGGGGTGGCGATGAAGTCGGCGTTGATATCACA
>CAZSVH010000178.1:0-2935 GCA_964610235.1 uncultured Methanospirillum sp.
CTCCGCCACTTGCCTCCAGGCCGTCGACGGCCCGGGCAATTGCATCCGGATCAGAGGTCCATTCCTGCCGAACCGTCACGGTATCCTTAAAACTGACAAGTGAGTACCGGCAATCGATCTGCGATGACGCGATGGCAGCGGTCAGTTCACGCACCTTCTCCTTCATATCCTCGATCTCATCATCCAGGCTCCCGGTATCGTCAAAGACGATTGCCAGATCCATCTTTGTCGGGGTCGCCGGGCTGGAGAACGAGAGATCATTGACAATAACCGGCTTCCCATCCTCAATCACCGTGATATCATCCTCGGTCAGCAGACCATCCTCCCCTTCCGGGGTGTGCACCAGAACATACGTGACGACTGACGGGTAATTCACCGCATTAATGCCGGTAATATCCACAACCGACCCTTCCAGGATTTCTGCTCCCCCATATCCAGGGGGCAGATTCTCATCAGCAAAGACCGAGCCGGGTGATCCAAGGATCACCAGGGCCGTTACCATGAGGACAACACAAACCATCCGAACCATGCTAATCATCCAGTTCATTCCCTCTGTCCTGTCCCGGATACAAAAAGGGAACAGGGCAGGGCGATTGGATATGTGTATCGCCGAAGGCGGGAATATAGATTTCGATGCGATTGCGGGGTTTTTATTCAGAAAAAGAAATATTAATCGTCTGCCGGTGATCACCGGGTGATGGATACGTTCCAGGATCCCTCAGGAGCATTCATCCCGAGGAAGTATTCACCGGGAGTTACGATCTCCACGACCCGGTGTACCTCTGCCGGGCCTGGCTGGTCCACCAGACCACTGATATACCGGTACTGACCGTCATAAAGGATCGCCCCATTATAATGCTTCCCGGACATCGAAAGGGTGAACGTTGCTGGTCCGGCCGGAAGGGTAAACCTGGGTGTTTCTGCATATCCTGAACCGGAGTACTCGTACTCCTCCCCGGTACCGGTCTGCGTTTCTTCAATCGTCATCACGGTTGCTGCGGACTGATTATCAACGAGCGGAACGGCTCCGGCCCTGTCAGGAGCAGGGTTCTCACTTCCGGTACAGCCGGCAGAGAGTACCATACCGGCGAACACAAGCATTACTAACAGATATCTTTCCATGGATCTCTAATGATTCGGTCACCACCCGGATGGCACCGTGTATCATTCCTGCAGAATAAAGATCAGGTCTGATGCCGTATCAATATGGTGAAACGCACATGGGTATCCACCGGATGATCGGGGAAGACCTTCCCTGAGGGTGAACGGGGGTGTTCCGGTGATGATGGGAGAAACCCAATCGGTCTGGAGGATGAATGTATGACGGGATGGGGATGCGAGAGCCTATCTGCGGTCAAATACAAGAGATATACCATGATCACCCTGGAAGACCTCCACCAGTCAGACCGTCTCATTCTGCTGACGGCCTGCTGTTTCATCATCCTCGCGGGACTGAAGATGGCAGGCGGGTTTATCGGACCGCTCCTGATCTCGATCTTTGCTGCCATCATCTTCTCATTTGTCTCCCTATGGTTCCAGAGGAAGGGTTTTTCCCCCCGTATCTCCGGATATCTCGCATTCCTTCTCTTCACCGCCTGTCTCCTCGTGGCCCTGGGGATGATCATCCTCTCTGTGACCCCCCTGATCACCCATATTCCCGCGATATCCAAAGGAATATCCGATAATATGGGTTCAGTCCAGCAGGTCTTCTCCCAGTTCGGAGTCAGCACCGCTTCCATCCTCCCGGCGACCCAGATGTCAGGATCACTCTCCGCTATCTCTCCTGATGCGGTTTATTCTGTCATCGGCCAGGTGTCGACCCTCTTCATCGTTATCTTTACCACCCTCTTCCTCCTCCTGGAGGCGACCTCATTCTCAGGCAAGGTGAACACCGTACTTGGCGCATACAAGCAGGAACTTGCGGATAAGATCACAGAATTCGGAAGTATCGTCGTCGAATACGTCATCATCAGGACCAAGGTGAATCTCGTCACCGGTGCCGGGTTCGGGATTGCCCTCTTCATCCTCGGGGTGGAGGACCCCCTTCTCTGGGCAGTGATGATGTTCATTCTGAATTTTGTCCCGTATATCGGGTTTATCATCGCGGTCATCCCTCCCGCGTTTCTCGCACTGATGGATATCAGTCCGGTCTCGGCATTACTGGTCCTTATCACTGCCTCCCTGGTGAACCTCTTCTCTGAGAATATGCTCTTTCCGGAACTTGCAGGCCGGGGGATGGATCTCTCCCCGGCCATCGTCTTCATTTCCATGGTCTTCTGGGGGTATTTCCTCGGCGGATCAGGAGTTATCGTGGCAATCCCCCTGACGGTGCTGATGAAGATGATCCTCGAGAGCTATCCTGAGACCCGATGGGTCGCCCTCATCATCGGGAACGGGAACGGAGACCCTTCACCTGTACCAGAAGAATAAGCTGATTCGAACCCGGTACCCTACCGGGGATATGTATCTGCACTTATTCTGCCGGGATGCGGATACCCTTACCATCCCGGCATTCATGCATCTACTGTTTCTGATAGGGCAGAGCATCTCAAACCCACATCCCTGCCGCTTTTATTCCCCTGAAGGGGTTATTACCAACGCACCTGCCATCAACCCTGATGAAAAGAAGACCACCACATGAATGAGAGGTGACCCAAAAGAGGGGAGTAAGGGAGTGCCCTTACTCTGTGATGCATAAAGGGAGAGAGTATCTCCCGTGCCTGCAGAAGCCTCCTGGTTACATATCATCCGGCAGATGCCGGCATGATGCTGTTTCCGGGACTGGCTTATGCGGTTGTGTTTGCTTCGACAGTTGTGTTCTCTTCAGCGACCGGTTCTGCTGGTGCTGCAGGTTCTTCTGCAACAGGTTCCTCAGCTACCGGGGTTGCTGCTGCAACCGGGGCTGCTCCTGCCTCAACAACGTTGAAGAGAGTGG
>CAZSVH010000179.1:0-2926 GCA_964610235.1 uncultured Methanospirillum sp.
CATGTTCCAGATGGTGCTCCTGCTCATCACCCAGCCGCTCATCAAGAGTGAGCTCTCGTTCCTGGAGACCTCGGCACTCTTCACCTCGAACCTCCTGACTGCCTTCATCGGGGGGATCCTGGTCGGGATTGCGGGAGGGCTCGTGTTGAGGATGGTGCTTCGGAGGACCCCGCTCCACCCCCATATCCACCAGACGGCCACCCTGGTCGGTGCGTATCTCACCTACCTGATCGGGGATGAACTCGGGTTCTCAGGGGTGATCGCCGTGGTGGTCTGCGGGATCTACACCGCACGGGCGGTCTCTGACTGGACCGGTCCCCGGGAGCGGGAACACCTCACCGAGTTCTGGGAGTATATCGGGTTCCTGGCAAACAGTCTCATCTTCCTGCTCGTCGGGATCACGGTGGCGACGCTGCAGGATCTCTCGCTCTTCATCAGGGGAGGGCTGATCGGGGTCCTCTTCCTCATCCTTGCCGTTCTTGCCGGACGGCTCATCCCGGTCCTGGGGACCTTCGCGGTCTGGAACCGCCTCTCCTCCCGCCCGGTCCCGCTCCCGTACCAGGCCGTCTGTTTCTGGGGCGGTCTGCGGGGTGCGGTCTCGATAGCCCTGGTCCTCTCCCTTCCCCCGTCCCTCCCGTTCCGCGACCTGATCGTCGCCTTCGCGGTGGTGATCGTCCTCTTTACGATCTTCGTACAGGGGATGACGATCGGACCGCTCATCAGGCTCCTGGGTCTGGGGGAGACGGACCTGCTCCGCCGGTTCCACCAGACCTATGCCGACCTGGTCTCCACCCGGGCTGCCCGGTCAGAACTGGAGCGGTCCCCGCTCCCCGGGATCCTTGATCCGGTCATCATCGATGAAACGCTCGGAGCGTATGCCCGGGAGACCGCGGCGAAGGAGGATGAGATCCGGAAGTTCTGGGACGAGGTCCGGGACAATCCTGACCGGATGAGGGTCATCCGTCTCTTCTGGCTCGAAGCACTCCGGTTTGAGCAGATACAGTACCGCAGACTCTATGACGAGGGGCTCATCCTCCCGTCGGTCTATGCTGACCTGGAGTATGCGACCTCGGTCAGGGAGGATATTATCCAGTCCGGGGGTCTGCATCCGATCCTGGATCCTGCTGCCCCCCGGAAAGGACACATCAGGGCAGTGACCGCGTTCCTCTCCCGGAAGGTTCCGGAGAGCCGGTTTACCCGGATTCTTGGACGAAGGGCCGGGATCAGCCAGGTCTTCCGGGCGGTCGCGGTGGTGGTGGCGACCCGGGCGACGATCCAGTACCTGGAGAATCTCTCAGCCTGGGTCTGCCTGGACCCTGCGGAGATCGCCGATGTGGTGGAACGGTATCACCGGCAGGAGGAGCGGGCCCTGGAAGTGCTCCGTTCTGATGCCGCCGGTTCCCGGAATATCCGCGAGGTGAGCCGGTTCATGGCAGAACGGACGGCTGATGCGGGAAAGGTGGCGATGCTCCACCATCATCTGGAGGAGGGGGTCGGTGATGAACAGACCATGCTCCTTCTGATCGACCGCCTGATCCATGCGAAGAATGAAGCCCGGAGAGAGGTGCTCAGGTCATGCGGGGATGAGATCGTATGAGGGATCCCTGGCCACCGCTCCGGGCTGAATGCCCGTATTTTTCCCTGGCGGTTCCATTCTGCTGGCCGGGGAGACCCGGATCCTTCCGCTCCCCTCTGCTTTCATCTTCATTCCCTTCTCTTCCTTCTCAGGGACCTGATCGATGAACCGGTATCCCCCGGGATCTGCCGGATCCGTGATGGAGGTGAGAAATACTGGGGAGAGCCTGCCCTCTGTCCGGACTGGTCCGGTGATATCCTCTCTGGTACCCTCAGATGGCTCCGGGGTTCCATCCGGAACCTGCCGGCATCAGGAGACAGGTATATTATCACCAGTACCAAGGGTACCTGAGCAGGTACCGCCGCACCCTCCTGAGCGGGGGAGCTCTTGCTCCTCCCGCCGAATCAGGAGCATCACGGGTATCGTCCGGGTGAAAACGAGTATGAAGAAGAGTATCGATACGCTGCTGCATGAGATTGTCACCTTTTTTGAAGAGAATCAGAATCCGGAGATCGTAAAAAAATACTCCCGGTTCTTTCGGGAAGGCTATGATGCGTATGGGATTGATAAGGATCTCCTCCCCCGGCAGCAGAAGATCTGGACCGGGCGGTACGCTGAAACACTGGGGCTGGAAGGTTTTTGTGATCTCGGAGACCGGCTGGTCAGGGTGGGGAAGTATGAGCCGGTCATCCTGGCCGTGTTGTTCCTGGTTCCCTTCAGGGAGTCATTCTCCCTCGGGACCTGCTCCCGCGTGGGTGCCTGGCTCGATGAAGGAATCACGAACTGGGCCCAGACAGACGTGCTCTGCCAGCAGATTCTCTCACCGATGCTCAGCGATTCCGTGATAGATATCCCGGATCTGATCCCCTGGAGAGAGGCGTCCTCCCGATGGAAACGGCGGGCGGTTCCGGTCACGTTGCTTGCCCTGAAGAGTCAGACTGACCAGTATCCCTCCATGTTTGATGGTATCAGTCCGCTGATGACTGACCCTGAACGGGTGGTCAACCAGGGGGTCGGATGGCTGCTTAGGGAGATGTGGAAAGTGGATCCCTCCCAGGTGGAACCGTTTTTACGCTCCTGGAAAGAGACGGCCCCCCGGCTTATCTTCCAGTATGCGACCGAGAAGATGGATCCGGAAAAGCGGCTTGAATTCCGGCGATCCCGGAAGGGAAAGAACGAACGTGGTCTCTTCTTCACCCGGGATCCTGCTCCTGATACCTGACGGAAAAGCATGGTGATTCCTGGCAACTGTTCTGGATCCACCCGCTTTCCTCTTCCAGTTTCTGAAATGGGCGGATTCCATTTGATCATCAGGGGAAGGGGAAAGAGGAATCTTCATACGGATGGGAC
>CAZSVH010000180.1:0-2360 GCA_964610235.1 uncultured Methanospirillum sp.
GTTCTCTGTCTCCGTTATCAATCCCTGGAGTGTCTGGCTGTTCAGGCCCAGGTTGAGGATGGTATCCATCATCCCTGGCATGGATATGGCTGAACCGGATCTCACGGATACCAGAAGCGGGTTCTCCCTCCCTCCGAACGTTTTTCCGGTCTTCTTCTCAACCGCCTGCAGGTGGGCATGCACCTGGTCCATCACCCCTTCCGGCAGATTCTTCACCGGATCATTGAGATACGCAAGACAGGCCTGTGTTGTAATGACAAAACCCGGTGGAACATTGAGATCAATCTGGGTGAGTTCGCAGAGATTCGCTCCTTTCCCTCCCAGGAGTTTCTTGTTCTTTCCGTCGCCTTCAGTAAAATCATATACCCATTTAGTGCTCATGGATCCTCCTCAAAATGGCTGTACCTGGCTCTTTCTCACTCTCGGAAACGGGCTTTTACCTTCATCAGAAGTCTGCCTGAACCGGTGTCTCATTCCGGACCTTCGTCTCATGACCCCCGGAAGGCAACGCCATGATCAGAGGCTGATATAACAATACATCCCGACACGCTCCGCGGTTCATATTCCCATCAGAAAGGATATATCTGAAATCTGATTGATGTGACAGATACGGGATCCTCACGTCTTGTGTATCTCAACATAAAACCATATAATTCTTTCAATTTATGATGAGGATACCCCGAAATCAACAAAATTTTTCATAGTCCTTTCTCTGTCCCCCTGGCGGGACGGGGGAAGGGATCAGGTGAGGAAGGCACGCTCACTCAGTAGAAATTCTGTGTTCCGTAAAAAAACTCCCCGTCAAAGGTGATACCCACCCCGATTCTGTCAATATTGGGGTCGAGCAGGTTTTTATCATGATCCGGGCTTGATATCCATTCGATCATCATAACATCCGCTACACTCTGCGGATCACTGGGATCGACAAACCCTGAGAACTTCTTTCCGATGGTATATCCAGCAGATATTTTTATGATATTCTCTGCAATTCCTCTCCTGATCTCTCCATCCCGAAGCCTTCGGGTCGTATCGTACCCTGCCCGTTCTGCCCTTCCGGTCGGGTCAACTCCTTCAGGGGTGAGGTGGGAGAAGAAGGTGCGAGAGGCCATATCAAGACTGTGTCCCAGAGCCACTGAACCCAGGTCAGGATCATACCGGAGCGGGGGAAGGTTTCGAAGTTCCCGGTACCGGTTGGTTTTCACGACAATGTTGCCGGCAACCCGGCCCAGTAGGGCTTCATCAACCGGCGTTTGAAGGTCCTGAATCAGAACCGGAACCGGGTATACCGCCATATTATTCGTCGTATCAGATTCACTGACCATATGGGTGAAGTCGATGATTCCTCCCAGGTAATACACGCCGGCCGGGATTCCCTGTGGGATGATATCTGTTGTCCGACCCTTCTCCTGCATTCCCGGATATGATCCATAATAGATCTCATCCCCGATTCTCACATCTGAAGGTTCTATCTGCTGATCCGGGGAGAGATAGAGGCCTATCCGGAATGATCCCGAATCCTGGTCCCCCGTGTTTCGTACCGTGTAATTCACTGAAAACGGGTAATCAGGGCCTGTTTCAAGGGGATGAATCGAATCGATGGTCAGACCGAGATCCGGGAGGCCCCCGGAAGGGGGATTGATGGCTCTTCTGATTTGGATAGGCCGGGATGAGCGGAACTGGTTGTTCGTCTCATTCCGCTCGGTGGTGGTTGTGGATATGGTTGAGACGAGGAAGTAGTCGCCAGGCACGATCCCCTGCGGGACTCTGAAAGAGAATGGAACCCGGTCCTGATAGAAGGGGGGGATCTGATCAGCCGTCTTCTGAAGAACCCATATCTTCTCTCCCGGGGTCTGGTTTGGAACCAGGTACATATTGATCCGGATCGCATCTGCCCTGGCAGGGCCGTAGTTCTTTACGACGATCTCGGCCGGACTCTCTGATCCCATCTCGGCCGAATCCTGGGTGGTGCTTCCTTCAATTACCAGATCTGTGGAGTTGAGAAGATCCGGGGACAGGACTGGATCAGCGGTACCGGTCCCCAAGGCGGCCAATCCGGTGAAAAGAAGGAGCAGATTGAGAATGCAGGGAATATGTGTCGTCTTCATGGTCATCGGGAAATTCGTACCTATTATATCGCCTGTACAGTAAGGGTTTCTGGTGAAGGAATATGCCGATGTTACGGAAAGTCAGACAGGGTTACTGCCGTCCCGCATCGGGAACCGGTCCGGGAGAGATGCTGCATGGCAGCAGGGGTGGTCTCCCTTCCCTGAGGGGTTCTCTTGAGAAATCCGATACGAATCAGGTATGGTTCATAGACATCCTCAATGGTACGGGTCTCTTCGCCGACCGAGATGGCGATG
>CAZSVH010000180.1:2370-2876 GCA_964610235.1 uncultured Methanospirillum sp.
GGAGAAATCAGCTGAAATGACTGAGAGAATCCGACGGTCGAGGTCATCGAGTCCGAGGGTGTCGATCCCGAGTGAGGTCAGGGCATGATCGGCTATCTCTCCGCTGATTGAACCGTCTCCTTTCACAATTGCGTAATCATAGACCCGACGGAGGAGCCGGTTGGCTATCCGGGGGGTCCCCCTGCTCCTCCGGGCGATCTCGTCTGCTCCCTCCCGGGTCACCGGGATGCCCAGAATTGAAGCACTTCTCAGAACGATACGGGTAAGGTCTTTGGGATCATAGAGGTCAAGGCGAAGGACAAGTCCGAACCGGTCACGGAAAGGAGAACCCAGAAGTCCAATCCTGGTCGTCGCCCCGACAAGGGTGAACCGTTCAAGGGGAAGGCGGATGGATCGTGCCGATGGCCCCTCGCCGATCATGACATCGATCGCGTAATCCTCCATGGCTGGATAGAGGATCTCTTCAATGACCGGGGCGAGACGATGGACCTCATCGATGAAGAGCA
>CAZSVH010000181.1:0-2867 GCA_964610235.1 uncultured Methanospirillum sp.
TGATCCCTGTTTCCCCCTCTGGTATGGGAAAACCGGGCAGGGTGGTCTCATAACCTATAAACGAACGGAAAGAGAACCAGCTTCCCACACATTACCGATGAAATACAGTATCGTTATCCCGGCATATAACGAGGAGAAGAGAATCGGCAGTCTCATCTCCGGCCTGACGGATCCTGATGCCGAGTTCATCTTTGTCTGTGACGGGACAGATCGGACCGGTGAGATGATCCTGGATTTTGCTGCACGCAACCCGTCCCTGCATATCCAGTGTATGAGTTATGAGAACCGGCTCGGGAAAGGGGGAGGTGTCTACGAGGGATTCAGAGCAGCCACGGCCCCGCTGGTCGGATTTCTGGATGCTGACAACTCAACCGTCTATGCTGAGATGCAGCGGCTCTTATCAGCGGCCGACGGGCATGACGGGGTTATCGGTTCCCGACACATGCCCGGGTCGGTCATCACTATCCGCCAGCCACTGATGCGCAGGTTTCAGAGCCGGGTCTTTAACGGGATCATCCGGCTCCTCTTCGGCCTGCGGTTCCATGATACCCAGTGTGGGGCGAAGGTATTCAGACGGGAGGCACTTCAGCAGGTGCTTCCCCGGCTTCGTGCCCGGGGATTTGAGTTTGATGTCGAACTCCTCTGGCACCTGAACCGTGAAGGATATGATATCATTGAATTCCCGGTCATCTGGAATGATACCGGTGACTCCCGTCTGCAGCGGTCTGATGCCCTCTCCATGTTCCTGACCCTCCTCCGCCTCCGTCTCGGCCGGGGGTGATATGAGCGGGTCTGAGGCTCTCCGGTCGCAGGCATTCCGTCTGTTTGAACAGGGTGAGTACCAGGCCTGTCTGGATCTGATCCACCGGATGGCGTCCCGTTCGGTTGAGACAAGGATCCGGATCATCGAGGCGGTCTGTCTCTTCAGTACCGGCATGCTGGATGAGGCAGAGGTGAGTCTTCGTGATCTGAAATCCCGGGTTCCTGATTCAGCCGAGGTCTGCCTGTACCTGGGCAGGACCCTGGAGCAGAAAGGGGACGAAGGGGCCCGTGCCGAGTATGCTGCCGCCGTCAGGCTGGACCCGGATCAGCCCGATGCAGTCCGCAGGTATGCGGAATTCCTGACCCGGGCCGGCGATCATGGAGCAGCGGCAGGCCTGCTCAGACGGCTCTTTTCGATGACCGGCGATCCCGCTGACCTCTTCAGGCTCATGCATTGTCACCTCTCCCTCAGGCAGCCTGAGATCTCCCTCGATCTCTGCCGGCAGGCGGGGACTCCTCCTGAATGCCGGGGCCTGCTCATCGACTCCCTGCTTGCCCTTGGCAGATCGTCTGAGGTCGTCCTGATGATGGAACCCTCACAGATGTACCGGGAGAGTCCTGAGATGAACGGCCGGTACCTGGCCGCCCTCTCGCGGACAGATCCGGCCCGTGCCGGGGGGGTCTTTCTCTCTCTCCTTCATGAGGGAGGATCTGTTGAGACAGCTCGGCAGTACATCAGTCTCCTCTCCCGGGAGGGGCTGCACCGGGAAGCCCTCGGGGTCTGGTCGACCTGGTTCTCCCGGGGCGGCGACGCTCCGGACCGGATCCGGGGAATCCCTCTCCTGGTCGCTGCCGGGAATCCTGATGCAGCACTGGAGATCTACGAGGATATCCTCTGTGGTGATGATTCTTCAGAGTCCGTCCCTGCGGAATGGTACTCCGGATTCTCTTCCCTGCTGGTGCAGACCCGCGGCCGGGATGCTGCACGCTCTCTGCTGGCCGGTCATGCTGCCTCGTCGCCAACCCCCTCCCTCCTCCTCACTCTTGCCGGTCTCTGTGAGGAGACCGGAGAGCAGGACGAGGCCCGGCGGTACTTCTTCCAGGCCTTCAGATCCGATCCGGCCCGGGCAGGCCCTGCATACGCGTCATTTCTCGGCCGGTCCGGGGATCATCGGGAGGAGGAGAAGATCCTCGGGTATCTCCTTAAAACCGTGAAGAAGACCCGGGACCTGGAGGAGATCGCCGGTGCCATCCTCTCGCTTCCCGCTCCTGACCCGGCCCTCCTCTCCACCCTGAATGACCGGCTGGCATCCCGGGCTCAGCTGCTGACCACCCGGGGAAGGGAACTGGCAGCCCGCGGGAGGTGTATGGCGGCAGAATCAGTCCTCGCAGCGGGTTCTCCCGATGAAGGGGTCGAAGCCTGCCTCCAGGGCCTTGCGATTGTTCCGGTCGAGTCCGTGGAGGTAGCCCGGTCCCTCTTCGCCGTCCTTATCTCCTGCAAAAGACAGACACTGCCTGACCATATCCCGGCATGCATACAGATCTCCCGGCCTGCCCCCGGCCGGTCCGACTCCTCGTCACCGGCAGGATTTCCCTGGCTTGATCCGGTTGAGGAGGCCGTGGTGGGATACCTGCGCAAACACCGGGTATGCCATGAACTCGACCTGCGCAAGGTCGCAGAGACGCGGAGGGTTGCGGGACTGATGAACCGAATCATGAGAAAAGGCATGGAACACGGGGTTGTGATCGCAGAAAAGGACGGGTACTCTGAGTTTGGGGAGGTGTACCGGTATGCCGGACCCTGAGACCCAGCATCCGCCTGATATTGAGAGTATCGGGATCATCAACGCACTCAGGCGGGGGACGGTCCCGGCCCAGGGGCTGGGCAGGTTTGCCGTCGGACTGGAGGTCGAGGAACAGGTGATCGCCGGTCAGCTGGACCTGGTCTCCCGGGGAGGGGCTGACATCAAGTTCTTCAGGGGTGATTACGGGAGTGGAAAGACATTCCTCATCGCCCGTGCCCTGGAGATCGCCCGTTCCAAGGGGTTTGTCACGGCCCATGTATCGATCTCCCCGGTCTCCCCGCTTCACCGGCTCAGGGCACT
>CAZSVH010000182.1:0-2824 GCA_964610235.1 uncultured Methanospirillum sp.
AACAGCAATCAAATCCATCCTTTCACAGGTCTGTCCGTGTTCCGTCCGTGTTCCGTCCGTGTTTAGTCCGTGTTCCCCCCCCCCCCGGGGGTGGGCGCGGGGGGAGCGAGGGGGGGTGGCGAGCGCAGAGCGCGCGCGGGGGGCGGGCGGCGCTCGCTACGCTCGCCCCGACCTTAGGTGGGCAGTAGTGATTAGAGGCATGAGGTTCCGGTAAACCTCCGGCTCCCTCAGCGGCAAAGTCCCGGGTTACCCTCGCCGAAGGCGAGGGCGAAATTTTCCTGGCCGATATGTTTATATATGCGTATAGGTGCGTATGTGACGGGAGGTCCGGAGCTGATCTCCCCGGTCTCGATCCTGATCCTCATATCCTTCTCCCTCACGAGGGGTTCCCGATCCCCGGCAGGAGGAGCCGGGAGGGTGGTCATGCTGACACCGCCTGATTCTCGATATAGTTCATCAGTTCTTTCTCAATCACCCGGTACTCCCCGGCGATTCTGACCGAGGGGATCTCCCCGTCCGCTAACATCTCCCGCACCTTCCGGGGGGAGAAGGAGAGGATCTGGGCCACCTCTTCAGTTCGCAGCAGCCGCATCCGTCTTCTCCGTTGGTTCCCGGGCGTACCGGGCATCATCGATCGGACACCAGTCCGGCCGGTATCCTGCCCGCATCTCGATCGACCGCTTCTCCGGATCCTCCAGGCACACTTTCCCATGCCAGCTCGACCGGCCGCAGATGAGGCAGTCACGCCGCCGGGATTTCATGCGTCACCTCTGAAGTACTGGACGCCCACGCCGCCAGGGGTGATATCAAAGATCTGTACCCGTCTCAGGCTCAGGAGGGAGGAGAGCGGGATCAGATCCTCGTCCCGCCCGGTGATTCTCAGCATCCTGACCGGCACGTCCAGGGTATGAAAGAAGAGGTCCATATCAGTCCTCCCCCGGGAGCATGATCGTTATCACCGGCTCCCCGATGTCCCCGGGACCGCAGACCGAGATGAGATCCACCGGTTCCGGCGGATCCTCCGGGCTCATCTGGAAGAGAACCCGGTACCGGATCCGGTCCCCGCCCCCCTTCATCGTCTTAATCGCGACCCTGAGCATCCAGAGGAGATCCCAGAGCCGGCCCTCGACCGACTGGCCCGGGAGCCGGGAGAGCTCCACCGGGTCGATGTACCGGTTCCAGACGGTATCGGTCACACAGACCGGGAAGACCAGCCCGGCATCGGCCAGGAGCTCGGGAGAGAGGGGGACGAGCACGCCGTCCCGGATGGCATCAGACCGGGTGTACGAGGAGATGATATCCCCGAAGAACTCCGGGACCGGGGCGTGTTCAGTCGGCATGGGGATCCCCTCCGGACTGCTGCCCCGAATCCTCCACCCACCCGGCAGGATAGATCTCTGCATCCTCCACGGCATCCAGGGAGAGCCCGAACCCGGGTTCTATCAGAATGAGGCTCTGGATATGTTCATCCAGCCGCCCGGCCGCGAGGATCCGCTTCCAGGTCCGCTGCATCAGGGGAGAGGCAGGGGCGAGCTGAAACGAGATGGTAGCGGTGATGGTCACCATCTCACTCATCCCCGAAGTCGCGGGAGTCGTACTCCTCATCAGGATCCGGGCCGAAGTCCACGCCATCGGTATCGACCACCTCCAAGGCACGGAGATCCCCGGTCCGATCCGCATCATACTCCCCGTCCAGTTCGCAATCCAGCCACCCGGTGATCCAGATCCTGAGGATGTCAGCATCAGGATCGAACCCGGCATCCACGATACTGATCCCGTCCAGATCCCCGGTATCGATGGATTCGAGCGCCGCGAGCTCGGAGAACTCAAGGCATCCCTGCAGCTGCACCTGGGCATCCACCGGGTCGGGCGGGGTGAGCCATGCGGCTTCTGCCTGGTAAAAAGAGGAGGGGAGATCGGTCATGATATCACCAGCATCTCCCGTTCAGCCGGGGGACATTCAGAGACCGGGGGGATCACCGGGGACTCCCGGATCTGCTGCATTTCCTCTTTCAGTTCCCAGATCCGGCACCGGATGGAGAGGGCCGCGCTGAAAAACTGCTGTACTTCTTCTGATACCTCAAAGCCCTTCAGGCCGGTGAGGTCAGCGGTCAGGGTGACCGGGCCGCGTGGGCTTTCAAACAGGATGGAAAGTTGTACTGACATCTTAAACACCTACCGCTCTGCAGGGGAAGAGATCCGCCGGTGAGAGGCGATCCATTGCCCGCGTTGCAATTCTGATAAGTGTCTCGGTCCGGGGCATCGGTGCAGGCCCGGAGATGAGCAGGCTGGGGAGGTCGAAGGACCAGAGGCCCTGCAGGTCGGCGAATGGAACCTCGTACCGGTGGGTTCCATACACCTCAAAGACCGCCCGGTCGCCGATCTTCATCGCCACGATCGGGTGGTTCTCTTCCCTGAAGTCGTCCCGGTCATATCCCCGGATCTTCTGCCCGCATACCAGCCGGGAGAAGTCACGCGCTGAGAACATAAACCGGTGCTCCTCGCGATCAACCTGTAACCGGAGGTGCAAGGCTCCAAGCCCTCCGGTGATCTTCGTGCTGACGGTTGCAATGCCGGAAAGATGGTTCATCTTTCCGAACCAGTTCGGTTGTGTGGTTAGTTGGGACATCTCAATACCCCATTATTATATTGTCTTGTAAGACTATAAACATACCTATACGCACATCAATGTTATATACACGCATATTTAATGCCATAAACAACCGAATATTACTATATAAACCTTATCCCGGGAAAAAATTTCGCCCTCGCCTTCGGCGAGGGGAACCCGTGGGACGGGGGGCATTCGTTAATTCCGGTCTCA
>CAZSVH010000183.1:0-2815 GCA_964610235.1 uncultured Methanospirillum sp.
TGAACTGACCGGCCGGGACGATCATCTCAAACCGGGCCCCGGATCCGGGTTCCCCGGTCTCCCTGATGGATATTCCGGTCAGGGAGAGGATCTCCCTGACCAGAAAGAGTCCGATACCGTTATTCTTTCCAAATCCCCGGTCAAACAGGTATTCTTTCTCATCATGGGGAATTCCGACTCCGTCGTCCTCCCAGACAATCTTCAGTCTCTCGTCATCCGGTTGCACCCGGACCCTGACCACCGTGACCGTCTCTCCGTGCCTGAGAGAATTGTCCAGGAGGTTTGAGAAGACGTTCCTCAGCATGGGATCGGCAAAGACTGACCAGTCCCCGGTCTCATGATGAAGGCGGACTGACGGGGGGACCCCGTGGACCGGCAGGATGGAGCCGATCTCCTGCCATGATGGTTCATGTGCCCCGATATCCTGGTATACCCGGGTAAATTCCACCATCTCTTTCAGGATCTGAAGCCGGCTGGAGACCGGAAACAGGCACTCCCGGATCTTGGTATCCGGACAGGCCGTTTCTGCATCAGCCAGTGATTCATCCATCTCCCTGATGAGATTCATGTACTCATGTCGGCTGAGGGAACTGAGGATGGAGAGGTGGAGGTTGATCTGTCGCATGGCACGTTCTGCCTTCTGCCCGGCCGTTACATCCATATCCACGCCCCGGTATCCCCTGAACACCCCCTGCTGATCATAGACCGGGGTTCCGCTCGTCTCCAGGATGACTACCTCTCCGTCCTTTCGCCGGTTATGGTTGATATATCGCTTAAATGGCTCTCTGCTGGTAATTATGTCCCATGCATCATGCGCAACCTGCTCTCTCATGCCGGGAAGGAAAAAGTCCCAGAAGTACTTCCTTCCGGTAATCTCTCCGGGTTCAAAGCCCAGGATGGCGGAGACCGCCTGGCTGCAGTACTGGTACATCCCGGTCTCGTCGATCTCCCAGATCCACTCCCCTGCATGGGCTGCCACCTGGTTGAAGCGTGTCTCACTCTCTGTGAGTTCTTCCAGGTACCGGGTCCGCTCGGTCACGTCACAGGCAACACCGCGAATCCCGGTCACCTTCCCGTCCGGATCCCTGAGCAGGAATGACCGGATATTGAGGATCCTGATACTCCCATCCTGATGAATGGCCGGCGCATCAAAGGTCAGCAGGCCCGGGTCCCGCAGATCCCTCTGTGCAAGTGCACTCCTGATAATGGCGCTTCCTTCAGGGGAGAAGAGGTCCATGACATTCCTGCCGATCAGCTCCTGGGGGGTGTATCCGATCATGCTCCTGCACTGGGGGCTTGCATACACCATGACCCCCTCAGCAGTCACCTCCCAGACGGTGTCCGGAGTGGTCTCGACGAGGTTCCTGAACTGGGCTTCCCGTTCCTGGAGGGCATCCCGTAACGCGGAGAGGTTCTCGTACTGGACCCAGAGTTCCTCTTTCGCCTTCCGGTTCTCCTCATATGCTGCAAAGAGTGTCTCCTGGGCCTGCTTTCGCTCCGAGTTGTCGAAAAATGTCTCAAGGAGGCATTCCCGGCCCTGGTAGAGAAACGGGACGACATGTTTGATGATCGGGATCTCCTTCCCGTCCGCGGTGAGCAGGATCCGCTCGGCGTTGTCCACCACCTGGTGGAGGTCGGTGATCGGGCAGGTTCCCTTTTGGGACGGGCAGATGAACGTGTGGCAGGTACGTCCGACGATCTCCTCTTCCGATGCCCCAATCATCGCGGCTCCTGCCGGATTGATACTGATGATCCGGTGTGTCCCTGCATCAATCACCGCAATTCCTTCCCGTACCGAGGAGTAGATCCGGCCCAGGAAATCACGACTCTCCTGCAGTTCAGATTCTGCCTTCTTCTGCTCTGAGATGTCGGTATGGGTTCCGGCATATCTGAGTGGTCTGCCCTGCGAATCCCGTTCCACGGCCCGCCCCCGGGAGAGGACCCAACGCCACTCCCCTGACTTCATCAGGATCCGCTGCTCCAGTTCGATGACGTCGATCTCTCCCTGGTTATAGGCTGCAACCATACGGTCGGTCTTCTCACGGTCATCAGGATGGAGCAGGTCTCTCCAGGATGTTGCATCATACGCAGCCATCTCTTCAGGTGAATAGCCCAGCATCCTGCATCCGCGTGGGCTGAGGTAGGTGAGCCCGGTTGCGAGGTTAATCTCCCACAGCCCTTCATTGGCCGCCTCGATCGCAATCCGCATCCGTTCCTCGCTCTTCTCCAGGGCCTGAACGGCCTGGTTCCGCTCAACGGCTATCCTGAGTTTATGCGCAAGCTCGGCGAACTGGGAGCGGGGATCACCGCCCTTCTGGAGGTAGAAGTCAACCCCGCTGTCGATGGCCTTGATCACCACCTCCTCTCTCCCTCTTCCGGTGAAGAGGATGAACGGGAGGTCTCCGAACCGTGACCTGACCTGCTGGAGGAAGCTGATCCCGTCCGTGCCCGGCATCTGGTAATCTGAGAGGATAATATCAAAGGATCTCGTCTCTATCCTCCTGATTCCTTCATCCGCAGAGGTGCATGTCTCTACTACGAACTTTCCGGTCCGTTCCAGGAAGAGTTTGCCGAGCATGAGGAGGTCTGGTTCGTCATCAACATAGAGAACTGATATCAAGGCTGATTCTCCGTATTCTCATCTCCACCGGTCCGGGTCCGAAACCCTCCATCAGGAACAGTTATCTCAAACCGGGCCCCGCTTTTCCAGACTCCTGTCTCCCTGATGGATATCCCGGTCAGGGCGAGGATCTCCCGGATCAGGAACATGCCCAGACCGGTATTATTCCCCCATCCCCGCTGGAATATCTTTTCT
>CAZSVH010000184.1:0-2789 GCA_964610235.1 uncultured Methanospirillum sp.
TGATGCCCTTCTCCCTCAGCTACTTCAGGGGGAGGGCTGACCAGGTTCCCCAGTATACGGGAGGGCTCACATCAGATCGGGGTCTCTCCTATACCGGGAGCCTGGGAACCCGGCGTGAGATCAGGCTCTCCAACTATTACCTTGACGCGTACTTTGACGAGGGGCGGCTCTCGCACTACGGGGTGTACATCACCGGACTCCTCCTGATCATCGTGGTTGTCATCATCGAAGGAGGTCTCAGATGATGAACCCGTACGTGGGTGCGGTGGCATTCATCGTTCTCGCCCCGGTCATCGGTATCCTGGTAAACGGGCTGGACCGGATCATCACCGCCCGGATGCAGGGACGGGTCGGGCCGCCGCTCCTCCAGCCATGGTATGACATCCGGAAACTATTCGAGAAGAGGAGGGTCGCCGTCTGGGAGGCACAGAGTTTCTTTGTCTTCTGTTACCTGATATTCGTGGTATTCACCGGTGCCCTCTTCTTCAGCGGGGGGGATATCCTGCTGGTCATCTTCGCCTTCACCCTCGCCCACGTCTTCCTGGTACTCGGAGCCTACAGTTCATTCTCTGCCTATGCCCATATCGGGGCAGAACGCGAGCTGATCCAGCTGATGGCTGTGGAACCGATGATCATCATCGCGGCGATCGGATTCTACCAGGTGAGCGGGAGTTTCATGATCAGCGATATTATGGATGGCACCCATCCGGGGATCATCTCCCTCCCAGGGGTCTTCCTCGGATTCATCTATGTCCTCACGATCAAACTCAGGAAGTCACCGTTTGACCTGGCATCATCTCATCATGCACACCAGGAACTGGTGAGGGGAAGCATGACCGAGTTCTCCGGGTCCACGCTTGCTATGGTGGAACTGGCCCACATCTACGAGCTCGTGGTCCTCCTGGGATTCCTTGCCCTCTTCTTCACCGGTCAGTTTCTCGCCGGCCTGGTGATCATTGCAGTCATCTACCTCCTCGAGATCCTCGTGGACAACAGCACCTCCCGTGTCAGATGGCAGCTGATGCTGAATAGTGCCTGGATCATCACGCTGGTTCTTGGTGCCGGGAATATCATCGGTCTTTCGCTGTTGTGAGGAATATTCATGTCATATCTTCAGAAATCACCCTGGATTCTCCACTATGATGCTTCCAGCTGTAACGGGTGCGATATTGAGGTTCTCGCCTGCCTGACCCCGCTCTATGACGTGGAGCGGTTTGGAATACTCAATACGGGAAATCCCAAGCATACCGACATCCTCGTCATCACCGGGGGGGTGAACGAACAGAACCGCGAGGTGGTCAGAAACCTCTATGACCAGATTCCTGATCCCAAAGTGGTCGTGGCCATCGGCGTGTGTGCCTGCTCAGGAGGGGTGTTCAGGGAGACGTACAACATCGCCGGGGGGATTGACCGGATCATTCCGGTTGATGTCTATGTTCCGGGGTGTGCTGCCCGGCCTGAGTCTATCATCGACGGAATCGTCCAGGCACTCTCGATCCTGAACGAGAAGCAACAGACCCGTAACGGGAGGAGGAAACCATGAGGAAGAGAGAGGAGACGATCATCCACATTGAACCGGAAAATCTCATTCCATCCATCAGGGAGCGATCTGAGG
The DNA here is from genome assembly GCA_964610235.1 of uncultured Methanospirillum sp. Lineage (GTDB taxonomy): Archaea > Halobacteriota > Methanomicrobia > Methanomicrobiales > Methanospirillaceae > Methanospirillum. The sequence goes on from CAZSVH010000184.1 coordinate 1,616, forward strand.
ACGGGTGGCGGCTTGTTCAGATCGGGTGTGCCCAGGTTGAAGAGATGTTTGAGATAACCTACTCGTTTGACCGGAACCTGGAGATGGAGCATCTCCGAATCAGCATCGGGTCGGAACAGGAGATATCAAGTATCTCCCTGGTATACCTGGCGGCGTTCGTATATGAGAACGAGATTGCCGACCTGTACGGAATCCCCATCAGAGGGATCGCGATCGATTACAAAGGGAATTTTATCAGGACCTCGGTGCCGCATCCGTTCAGGGCACCGGTCACGGTCACCCGGGGAGGCCAGGAATGAGCAGGCAGATCGTGGTTCCGTTCGGACCACAGCATCCGGTTCTCCCTGAACCGATCCATCTGGACCTCGTGCTCGAGGATGAACGGGTCGTCGAGGCAATCCCGTCGATCGGGTTCGTCCACCGCGGCCTTGAATCACTCGTTACCAAGCGTGATTTCAAGGACTATGTCTATATCGCAGAGCGTATCTGCGGGATATGCAGTTACATTCACTCCGCCACCTACTGCGAGGGGATCGAGATGATCATGGGGATTGAGATCCCGGCACGGGCGGAGTATCTCCGGGCGATCTGGTCCGAATACTCGCGTCTGCACAGCCATCTCCTCTGGCTCGGCTGCTTTGCTGACAGTATGGGGTTTGAGAACCTGTTCATGAACTCCTGGCGGATCCGCGAGCAGGTACTCGATGTCTTTGAGGCCACGACCGGCGGAAGGGTGATCCAGGGGGTCAGCAAGGTCGGCGGGGTGAGGCGGGATATCTCACCTGAACAGTTCGTATCGATGAAGCAGGGGCTTGATACCCTTATCCCTGAGCTTGAAGAACTCACCACGGTCTTCCTTGAGGATCAGACTGTACAGAGCAGGACCCGGCGGGTGGGCATCCTCTCACGCGATGATGCCTACACCCTCGGGGCTGCCGGACCCATGCTCAGGGGGAGCGGGGTTGCCCAGGATATGCGGATGCTCGGATACGGAGCATACGGGGATCTCGATTTCAAACCGGTTGTTGAACCGGGAGGAGATTGTTATGCCCGGTGCAAGGTACGGGTCAGGGAGCTCTTCACCTCGGCAGACCTCATCAGGCAGGCGATCGACCAGATCCCCGGAGGGGAGATAGAGGTCCAGGTGAAGGGAAATCCTGATGGCGAGTACTAT
>CAZSVH010000185.1:0-2767 GCA_964610235.1 uncultured Methanospirillum sp.
CCGCATCCGGCACCCGATTATCCCGAGTAAGGTCAGGGAGAGCTGGGCGTGACCGGATGGAAACGAGAAGCCCTGTGGCCTGAACGGATCCAGTGCCCTGACATCTGATGAGGTCATAAAGGGTCGGGGGAGGTGAAATACCTGTTTGAGCAAGCCATTTACCCACCCGCTCACCGCAGAGATGAGGGCAAGCCTCATGCCCAGTCCGGGTCATAACACCAGTACACTGCCGGAATGAGAAGCATATACAGGTTCGGAAGACCTGCCTGGGAGATCAGTACCATCAGGCTGGTACCGGGTTTTGGAAGTGACTGGAGGAGAAGGATAATCTCAATACCAGCAGGCAGGTCCATCAGTATCTCTCGGTGTATCATCTCATGTATACCCTGGGGATCTCTTCTTTCGCTCCCTGATCGGTCTGCGCTTCATCCCGTCAGTTGATAGAGAGGCCGTATCCGGGAGCCGGTATTGAGGGGTGATGAGGTGGGCAGGGTAAAGTTCCTGAACCTGCCTGACAAACAGGTATATGGTGGGACCCGTGTCCCTGATATCATATGTCATTATTTCTTGAATCAATCATCATCCTACTCCTCATCCTTATCAATGGCTTCTTTTCAATGGCAGAATTCGCCCTGGTTTCAGCCAGGCGTGCCCGTCTGACCCAGATGGCTGAAAAGGGGGAGAATGGTCCGAGAGCTGCTCTGGAGCTGATGGATGATCCGAATACTTTTCTCTCAACGATCCAGATCGGGATCACCCTGGTCGGTATTCTTGCCGGTGCATTCGGAGGTGCAGCGATAGCCGGGGGGATATCCGGTTTTTTCACCGAAATCCCCCTCGTCGGCTCCTACAGCGGACTCATCAGCCTCCTGACCGTGGTTGCCGCCATCACGTTCCTGACGCTGGTCTTTGGTGAACTGGTGCCCAAGCGTATCGGTCTCATATACCCTGAGCGGATTGCATCACTCGTCTCCCGTCCGGTCCGGATCACGTCCCGGGTTCTTTCCCCGCTCAACCGTCTTGCCAGTCGTTCAACTGATGCCGTGCTCTGGTTCTTTGGGTCAGACCGGACCGGATCTCCCCAGGTCACCGAGGAGGATATCACGGCACTTCTCGAGGAGGGTGCACAGGCAGGGGTTTTTGATGAGGCAGAGCAGGAACTCGTCCAGAGTGCATTCAGGTTCGGAGATCGTGAAGTCGTCACCCTGATGGTCCCACGCCCTGATGTCGTCTATCTCGACCTTGATCATTCATTTGAAGAGAATAACGCGAAGATCCTTGCTACCGGTCACACCCGGTACCCTGTCTGCAGGGGGGATCTGGATCAGGTGCTGGGCGTGATATCGGTTCGGGATCTCTGGGCACTGACCGCTTCGGGTGCGGATCCGGATCTCGACTCCCTTGTCAGGGAAGCGCTGGTGATCCCGGAGCATATCACGGCTATCCGGCTGCTGGAACTCTTTCGGACGGCCCGGACTCCCCTGGCGGTGATCATGGACGAGTACGGATCTGTCGCCGGTATTATCACCCTGCATGATCTGATGGAGGCGATCGTCGGTGATCTCTCAACCGTTGATGAGCCGGCTGAGGAACCCTCTATCGTCACAAGAGAAGACGGGTCCTGGTTTGTGGATGGGATGGTCTCGACAGAGGAACTGAGGAATCTGCTTCAGATTGACCAGCTTCCCGGAGAAGAGGAAGGATTTTTTCACACCTCAGCCGGATTTCTGATCTCTGAACTGGGAAGAATTCCCACAACCGGAGACCGGATAACGCTTGGAGATTTCCGGCTCGAAGTGGCTGATATGGATAACCGTCGGGTTGATAAGATTCTGGTGACCAGGGTTCATCCGGATTCAGTCCTTCGCCGGTCAGATCCCCGGAATGGGGCTGAATGAGGGTTCTGAGCGGTTTTCTCAGTTCCGCCTTCTTCCTCTCGCTCACCATCGGGGTGCCATTTTGCATCTTTAAGATCCTCTTCGGTCTCCTGCTCCTCCGGGTCGGAGGGAAGGATGGAGGACTACTCTTTCAGTGCGCAGGATATCTCATCATCCTCTGGGCCGCATCGGATCTTGCCATGAATTTGTTTCGTGCCATCCTGGATGTTGCGGGACAGGGCAGCCGCATTGAGTTCTGCACCCTGGCACAGGCGGGCAGGCTCCTGCATGTACCACGGGTCTTTCTCGCCCTCGACACCCTGATCACCTTCTCCATCATCTGCTTCGTCCTCTGGTCAGGGTGGATTGTATTTCTGGGCAGGATGGAGTCATATCTCTGGTACTTTGCGACAACCCTGAATCTCATCAGCCTCTCTCTCGTCGGCCTCTGGACTGAACTGGCCCGGGTCCATGTGTATCCTGTGCCCATGGAGGATTGATTTATGTCCTCTCTCTTCCAAGGAGGAGATATGAAACACCGGGATCTTCTCATCAGCCGGAATCTCCATCCCGGGAGAATTGCCCGGATTCTTCCTCTCATTCTCTTCTGCCTCGGATTATCCACATGCACCGGAATGTGTGCCGGAGAGAATCTGACTGCTGATCAATGGAATGACCTGGGAGTTGATCGGTATGTGAATGAGAGCTACCCCGAGGCCCTGGAAGCATTTGATGCGGCTCTCCGGAATGATTCAGTTCATGAACTGGCCTGGTATAATAAAGGCCTGACCCTCTTCTCCCTTGGATCATACGAAGAGGCAGTTGATGCATACCGTGCCTCTCTGGCGAGTAATCCTGATTCACCGGACTGCTGGTATAATCTTGGGCTT
>CAZSVH010000186.1:0-2733 GCA_964610235.1 uncultured Methanospirillum sp.
CATCCTCCTGGTCTATCAGGGTCCAGGAGGGGAGGACTGCTCACATTCACGGGACCGACCCCCGTCACCAGGATCCCGGGTTTATGTAACGGTTACCCACCGGGTCAGAACACAGGTACAGGGACTATTATTCTTCTTCACCATCAGGGTTATCTGATAGGTACCGGGTGCCGGAAAGGTATGATCAATCAATTCTCCGCTCGCCATTCCCCCGTCCCCGAAGTTCCAGTTCCGCGTATTGGGCTGGGGGGATGAGTCGTCCTTGAACCGGATGGTACGGGCTCCCCTGACCTGGAAGGTGAATCCCACCGTGAACCCCTCACCCGGCCCGCAGGAGAGACAGTACTGGACCGGATCCGGCGGAGGGGTCGGCGGGAGGGTAGGTGTTGGAGACGGGTTGACGGTCGTCGGAATCGTCGTTGGGGTGATCGTAGGAGGGGCGGTTGTCGGTTCTCCGGTTGGTCCAGGTCCATCCGCCCTTCCCGCTCCCCGCTCCGCGATCAGCTGGTGATGGGTGTTATCGATCACCCGGACAGATACCGGGCCTGGGGGAAGAGGGATCGCCCCGGCGATCATGGAGGCATTATTGGTCAGGTAATACCCGTCCACCCTCCTGAAGATGAGGATCCGGTCTCCGGGAGACCAGGTCGTATCGGGGGAGAGGAGGGCGGGGTCGGTCCTGACCACCGATCCTCCGTCACGGGTATCTATCATGAACCTCACCTCATAATGAGCATCCCGGTGCTGATTCTCATAATACATCACATCCCCGTTCATATGGAGAACCGCAACGGCATCCACTCCTGGACTGACCGGTACAACAGCCGAGTCGACGACGACATAGGCGGTCTTCTCAACCATGGCGAAGAAGCCGAGGAAGACGAGAGAGAGGATCAATGAGAGGGCCACCACAAGGAAGATTATCAGTACTACTCCCACCAGCGTGCTGATGGCCTGCTCGCGAACGGAACACCGGATTCTGTCGGATATTCTCATGATTCACAGACCGGTCATGTTCGTTGGTTATTCCTGCGGATCGGCCCGGGGGTTCTCCCCGTCCTGATGGCCAGGATGCATCGCACAGTGATGGCACAGGGTGTGGAGAGAACGGCGATACCGACAGGTACAGGCCAGATCAGAGGACGACCACTCCCGGTTCTGGACGATGCAGATGAGGCCGATCACCAGGAGGGCCGCACAGGTCAGGGCCAGTGATGCAGCCAGAATAAGGGTGACCCCGAGATTGAGGATACAGCATTCAGCCAGGATGATCAGCGAGGAGATAATGACCCCGATGCAGATGCCCAGGTAGAGGCCCTGGTGCATCCCAAGGCGGATAGAGATCTCGTCAAATGTCATGATATCAGTCCGGTATCGCGTGAGTGATGAGAAGGAGATATCAATCCAGTGAGAGATAAACGTGACCCTGAGGATCCCGGGTCACCAGATGAATTCAGAAAGCCCGGAGAGAAATCCACGGACCGGATTCCGGCACCATTGGTGAGGGATCTTTCAGTCGGCATAGAGTTCTGTCAGGTAGGTGAGAAGGTCCCGAAGTTCACGTTCCCGGTGGTTTATCTCGCGTAGTTCCTCTCTGATGAGATCCATCACTCGGGACGGGGAAGCATGCCAGACGGATGCCCCACTCCGGGTCCGCTCCCGGGTGACGAGTCCTTCGGACTCCATTGCTTCCAGATGTGACTCTGCTGATCCGTGGAATGAGAACCTGAACACCTCTTTCATATGGGATTTAATCTTCGTATGCCGTACGCCTTCCGGAAAGCCTGAAATGTAATAGAGAATCTCACGGTCGGTGACGGTTTGTGACAATTCACGCCAGCGGGATCGGTGAATCTCCTCCTTCTCATCAACAGGTGACATGGTACCTATATATTCGCTCCCAGTGGGATAATCCCTGTGAAGAGGAGGCAATGTTGAACGCACGGACCTGTGCGAGCTTCTGTAACACCCGAAATGACCGGTATACCGGATCACCCCCCCCTCCTGAAAAAAAGATGGCCCGAATAATCAGGCATGAGGATGAAAAATGTGCAGATATGCACTTTTTTTTGCACCGAAAGCCAGCATATGCCGCGCAATCAATCACCAAAAGGAATACCGGGATGAAGAGAATGTCCCCGTGTTCTGCCCGAATCCCGGGCGATGCGATTCCCGGGTAAAGGGGGACCACCGTCATCAGGGCAGAACCCGGCCATTATCAGGTTCATCCCCTGACCGGCAATCATTATCCCGAAGAGCCAGAATGAGAGAGAAGAAACGATTCAGGACACAAATACACGGGCAGGAAGAACATCCTGCATCATCTGAACCGGTCCGGACAGGGAAGTGCGGATCACCGGAGGACCCGGGACCGCGATCCGGGATACCGGGTGGACGATCTCTCTGCAGGGTGAGTGTTAGTTATATAAGTTATCAATACCCGGAGCGGACTTCCATGAACTGACTTCCATACCACTATCTTTATAGAACCCTGGTACCGAATATCAGGTATATGTCTCATTCATCCGGGCAGGACCTGTTCAAGGAGGGGATTGCACAGTTCAAATCCGGTAATCATCAGGAAGCTGCTGACCTGTTCCTCGAGATCATCAGGCAGGACGAGGAGAATCATAAGGCCTGGAATGCTCTCGGGGTTATCCATACCACCGCCGGCCGGTTTCAGGAGGCCGACGAGTGTTATGAGAAGGCACTCTCCCTTGCACCGGGAACAAA
>CAZSVH010000187.1:0-2713 GCA_964610235.1 uncultured Methanospirillum sp.
TCCGTCCGTCCGGAGTATCGATGATGAAGATACTCCCGCCACCCGGGAGCTGGAAACAGTACAGCCAGACATCCTCTTTGACCGCAATCTTCTGGACATCAGCGTAAAACCCGCCTCCGGAGGTCTCTGCAAGCCGCCTCCCGTTGTGGAGGATCCGGGTGAGGGTCTGTTCGTACTCCTCGCCGTACTCAGTGAGTTGCTGGGCGATATGGCTGAACTGGTTCAGGAGGTCGAGGAGATACGGATCCGCAGTCTCCCCGAGGATATCACGGACCTGTTCTGCAAAGCGCAGGTAAAAGAGGCTTTTGTCCCGCTCATCCTCACCACAGTCATACCCGTCGATCTCAAGGGTATATTCAGCCCGGATCTCGTCCAGCACCATCTCAGTCATGCCGGGATCCCGGACTCTGACAGCAACTGCGAGCCGATCCGGATTCTTTCCCCGGTTATCAAAGGCAAGGGAACTGATCTCAGCCTGGTGCCGGTCCAGAATAGTGAGGATCCGATGGAGCGTTCCCGGAATGTCAGGCACGATGACGGTGAATCTGACACTCCGCGGGTAGCGGATTCCGGTCAGGAGGTATCCCATCCGGGAGAGGGCCTCTTGTGCCCGGGTACAGCCATCCGGTCTTCCCTGGACCGAAAAAAAGGCTGTTCTCGGATCGATGGACCGGGTATAGTGGCACCGGGTGATGGTTATCCCGGCGTCTGCGATGATTCTGACTGCTTCGTGGAGAGACCCGGTATCAGGAATCCTGATGACAAAAAATTCTTTCCTGCAGTCCATACCCGCTCTTATCAGTCAGGAACGAAATTTTCACGCTCAATGAAGAGTCCGCCAAATATTGCCCGCTCAATCATCTCTGAGACATACCGCATCTTCTGCGACTCCTCAAGATCCATATTCCGGTAGATCTCAGAATAGATCTGGACCCTGAGCAGACCAAACCTGAATTTATCAATATGCTGTTCTTCCAGGGTTCCCGCCTCCCTGAAGATCGGTTCGATCATATCAGGAAGGAGCGTGATATCCCGGAGGCATTCGGCGACCCGGTCGTACAGGGGAAGGTGCTCTTCCCGGCCACACAGAATTTTCAGATAATCCATTCTCACTTTTCTACAGCATCGACAAGGCGTTCCATGATCTGGTTGATCGCCTGCCAGCTCGCTGAATCATTTTTCCGGATGATAAAGGGTCTGCCTTCATCTCCGGCCTTGCGCATCTCCGGGTCGAGCGGGATACTTCCCAGGAACGGTACATTATGCTCCTGTGCAATCCGCTCTCCCCCTCCCTTTCCAAAGAGCTCGATAAGCTCTCCACAGTGCGGGCAGGTCATGGCACTCATATTCTCGATGACCCCGAGCACGTCCATCTTGAGCATCTCCACAAAGGTGATCGCCTTTGTCGAGTCGAGGGTCGATACATCCTGCGGGGTGGTGACTATGACCGCTCCCCGTAAATTCGGTGCTATCTGAGCGATGGTCAGGGCCTCATCCCCGGTTCCCGGAGGAAGGTCGACCACCAGATAGTCAAGGGATCCCCACTTGGTATCTTCAAGGAACTGCCGGATGGCGGTGGTCTTCATGGCACCTCTCCAGACAACCGGGGAGTGCTTCTCGGGAAGGAGGAATGCCATCGAGATCACCTGCAGGGATCCGGTTACCCTTACCGGAAGGATCTTGTTATCCTCTGCACTCAGCTGGTGTTCTTCAAGTCCGAGCATCTTGGGGATGTTCGGACCGTGGATGTCGAGATCGAGGAGGCCGACCTGTCTGCCATGGTTGGAGAGTGCATAGGCGAGGTTCACCGCAACGGTTGATTTTCCCACCCCTCCTTTCCCTGAAAGGACGAGGATGACATGCTTCACATCCATCTCGACCCGGGGCGGCATATTCCCTGCGGATTGTCCACAGGTTGAACTCTGCGAACAGGATGAACAGTTATTATCGCATGATTCTGAAGATTGTTTCTCGTTATCTGCCATGGTTTCCCCAAATTTTTGCGAATAGTCGTATATTATTTGGAGAAGGAAGAACATAAATGAATTGGATTTGCGTGATCAGAGGCGAACCTGCCATTTGGGAGGTTTGAGTCTTCTTTACGGTATAAATACTCTGGTCACCAATACAGATCCTACTGTACGGGTGGGTATTGGATATGGAACGTCGGGATATTCTGGTCATCGTCGGAGCGCTTATCGTCGTCCTTATTCTTGCGGTTGTTGTCAAGCCGATGCTCACCGGGAAAGAGGTGGATCTCGGGATCCCCCAGACTGAATCCCTTCCGACTCCGGATATCCCCGCCCCCGTACCTGATCAGCCAGAACCCCCTGAGATAGATACCCCGCCGCGGGCTTCTGCCACCCCCTCTCCGGAATCTGAACCCCTGGTCACGGGAGAACCGGTCACCGGGTCCGAGCCGTCTGCTCCGGTGCCATCTCCGACTCCGATCTCCTGGCAGCCGGACCCGGACAATCCCATGCCGGCTATCCAGATGGTCCAGTATGCCGATATCGTCGGCAGATATACCGGCAGCACCTCGCCCTTCAGGAGTCCCACTCCGTACTGGGAACTATCCTATAATATCACCCCTTCAGGCACACATCCGGTATTTCTGATGGATGTCATCGAGAAGGGGGGTGCCGCTGAGGATGAGGAGGCCATTCGCAGTATTGTCTACCGTGAAGGAAAAGCAGTGGATCCCAAGGAGGGG
>CAZSVH010000188.1:0-2672 GCA_964610235.1 uncultured Methanospirillum sp.
ATATCCTTTTCCAGAATCTCAAATGAAAGCGCCATTAATCAGATTTCTCGCTAAATATCTGTCCTTCAAAGGTAAAAACCTGTACCGACGACTCAAGCCATGACTTGGCAGGAAGACCTGCCTTGATACAGGTGTGATCCAGAAACTCCCGGCTGTTCCAGTTCCATTCAACCGCTACCTGGGGAAGGAGCAATCCGGATCTCCCGGACCCGGTGACGATGAGGCCGTGTCTCCCAACGGTAATCATGGATTCACGCTGGTCCGGATAAGCCGTAAGAAGAACAGGTTCAGTCAGTACCGTCACCTCCACTGTAATCAGATTCATCTCACCGGGTTGAACCGGGGGAAACCGGGGATCTGTCGTAGCAGCGCTGCATGCTGCATCATGAAGTGCCTGGCTGAGAGGAACATGGGGGTATGGGTACCCGATACACCCTCGCAATTCCCCGTTCAGGGTCAGAGTGACAAAAACCCCCCGGTTCCTGCTGAAGATCTCCGGCCATACCGGTTCAGCGATCCTTTTTCCGGTCAGATGCATCAGGATGGCTTCTCTTGCATATGAGAGGGCAAACCTCCCTTCATCCGGGCTGAGCAGTTGCATAATGCATAATTACCCACTCACGGGAGCATATATCTGATGGACAGATCAGCCATCCTCAAAATAATAGAGAGTATCATAAGGTTCATCGTCTCATATCCTGATAGATCAACACTGGAATGATCCGGTTTCTGCAGGATCAGGGGTGCATGATGCGTATCAACCCATGGGTTTCATTCAAAAATACGGCAATTATCAGTATGGTTCTGTTGGTGATGCTCTCTGCTGCGGGCATTCTGCAGAGCGCCTCCTCGGAAAGTACCGGCACTCACCTTGGAGAGATATACTCAGGTTCTATCCCGTCCGGAGACGGGATCGTCTCAGTCAAGGCAGCATCCGGCAGACTGTACCAGATTCCTGCCATGACCCCGCTCGGGATTATCCAGGCTCTTGCCGGGACCGATTCCATCGAATCATACCTGATAGGAGACGAGCTCATTGCCAAGAAGGGGATCCTCACTCTGGACGGAATTAATAATCTATCAGGACAAGGAGACTGGAGCTGGTATGTCCAGGTGAATAACCGTCAGCTCCAGGATTACCTCGTCCCGACACAGGAGGCCCTGAACTCCTATATCGTCAAAACCGGGGATGTCCTCCTCTTTGCATACGGAAACCCGACACGGCCGCTGAGTGAGGCTGGAGCCACCGTAAAGGTGAGTATCGGTTCACGTCCTGAAGGGGTGACCCCGGGGGCTCCCGGCACGGTTCTACCCACGATTCAGGTTCCTCCCGAACCGGTACTGCCGGTCTCTGCACCGTCAGCGGTCACTCCCCTGATACCGGTTTCATCCACTGTTCCGCCGACCGTTCCGCCAGCGCCGGTCATCACCGATATCCCATTACCGGTTCCATCCACTGTTCCACCGACTCTTCCACCAACACCGGTCATGACCGAATCTCCTGTACCTGTATCCGGTGACCAGGTCTCACCGGCATACGAGGATCAGGAACAGAATTCTCAGGATGAAGGGAACGATCCGAACAAGCCGGTATACGAGGATCAGGAACAGAACACAAAGGATGAGGGGAACGATCCGAACAAGCCGGTATACGAGGATCAGGAACAGAACACACAGGATGAAGGGAGCGATCCGAACAAGCCGGTATACGAGGATCAGGAACAGAACACAAAGGATGAGGGGAACGATCCGAACAAGCCGGTATACGAGGACGGGAGCGAACCCGCAGACTCTGGTTCTGATGATGATGGAACATCAGAAGGAACTGGTGGAAACGACGACGAAGAACCTGAGGACTCCTCTGACGGTGAGGAGAAACCAGCATCTTCATCCCGGACCAGTGCCTCTGGCCAGGAGATCCTCTTTGAGGGAACCTTCACCCTCCCGTCTGGTACTATCAATGTCACGGCTGATTCAGGTGTCGAGTATGATGTATCAGCAAATACCCCGATCGGACTTCTCCAGCTCCTTCACAACGACAACCGGGTCGGTACCTTTGTGATAAGTGACAAGGGAATGAATAAAGGAGGAATTCTGACCATCAGCTCAATTGGTGACTACTATTACGGAGATGAGGCCTGGTTTGTCCAGGTCAATAATGTGGGGCTGAAAGATTATCTCAACCCTGATAGTGACGGCCTGAACATCAGGATGCTCCAAAGCGGAGACTCTGTCACCTTTTATTACGGGACCATGGACCAGCTCCCGGCAACTGCGAAAGCAGCCATATATGTTACAATTGAGTAACACCCCCCATTTTTCTGGAAAACTGCTTAACTCATCCCGCCACATGGTATACTGAGAGGGAGAGTGCGGCTGACGGTAACAGGTCTCCTGTAGCTGAGGAAAGTCCCTCCACCATCCGGGAACGCAGCCCCGTTAACGCGGGGGTGGCGAGAGTCACGGCAATGGCACAGAAACGACACGGCCCGGTCTGAGTAATGAAGCAGAGCCAAACTGCTGAACGCTGATGTCCGGGAGCCGATGGAACGGTGAATCCCTGCGGGTGCAAGCCGGAACAGGGCATACAGACAACCCGGTGTCTGCCCGGGTTCGGCGCGAAGCTGAATGCCGCAATGAACAGAAGGGGGCTTACTCCTCCCACTCATTCT
>CAZSVH010000189.1:0-2665 GCA_964610235.1 uncultured Methanospirillum sp.
CGTCTCCATGGTGATCCGTATCTCAGTCACCCGTTCACCATGACGCAGGGAGTTTTCCACCAGGTTATAGAGTACCTTCTCAAGCATCTGATCCACAAATATCTCGACTTTTGGACCACTGACTGAGAAGGATATCGTCGAAAGGAGTGACTCAAGAGAACGACGCTGCATAACCTCGCGGATATCCTGCCACACCGGTTTTTTTACCCCGAGTTCCTGGTACTGACGGGTGAACTCGATCAGGTGCTGGATATCCTTCCCTGCAGTCGCCATACTCTCCAGTTGCTTCACTGAGACGGGATCGGATGCTGTCTCAAGGAGCATACCGCTGTATGCAGTGACGACCATCACCCGGTTGAGGATATCATGCCGGGTGATACTGGCAAGGATCGAGAGCTTCTCCTGTGCCTGGTGAATCGCCCCATATGCCTTCTCCAGGTCCTGTTCATCCTCTTTTCTGCGGGAGATGTCAGATATGCTCACCAGAATTCCACTGATGGAGCCCCTGCTGTCCCTGACCGGGCTGAAGAGGGCAGACAGCCAGAGACGGGCATTTCCTTTCTCAAACGGGTACTCAAAGTCCGCAGTCCGGACCTCCTCTCCGGCAAGGGCCTGGTGCAGAAACTGGTCATATCCATCCCGTGTGAGGAATGGAAATACATCCAGAACGTTCCTCCCCCAGATCTCCGGTCTCCTGAGTTGTAAGACCCGTTCCATCTCAGGGTTCCAGAACCTTACGGTAAATGAGGTGTCAAGGACGGCTATCCCGATGCGGAGCGAGTTCACGATCTCGGTGATGAACTTCTCGCTCTCAGTCAGCCTCTCCTGGCTGGCCACCAGTTCCCGGTTGGCTGCATGGAGTTCATCTGAGAGGGAGGTGAGTTCCTCATTCTTCCTTCGCAGTTCCTGGTTCGCATCCTCGACCACCATCTGGATCGCCCTGATCTCCTGCCAGGACCGGGCATTTCGTATCGCCAGCCCGAGGAACCGGGTAATAGAGAGCATCAGGTTGAGATACTCCCGAAGCCGGTCAGGGAACGCAAGGTGGAGAATGGCCAGGATCCCCATCGTCTCCTGCCCATGCTGAACCGGAATGATAAACCCGTCATCATCCGGAGAGATGAGGTACTCCTTCCCTGATGCCGCCATCATCATCCGGGTGATCTCCCCGGGTTCAGAACAGGGAGAATTAAAGACGGGTTCTCCCGGCCCCTGAGCAGAGAAGGGAAGGTAGACCACGCAGCGGGGAGCAAAGAGCGACTCACAGACGATGAATATCCGGGAGATAGCATCCCGCTCCTCACTCACCCGGGCAACATCACTCAGAAGGGTGATGACCGCCATCTGGCGTGCACCACTCTCCATGGCAGCGTGGACCTCACTGGCCAGTGCACTCCTGATATGATCCGCATACCACCGGAAGACCTCTGACCTGATGATCGCCGTGATATGGGATATCCCGACCGGGATGGTCCTGACGCTGAGACCGGAGAAGACCTCAAATGATCGGATTCTCTCAGGAGGAATGGGGAGAAGACCCGAATCGAGCACCACGCTTTCGGTCAGGTTCGAGGAATAGAAAGCGGTCGGAACCCGGCTGTCAAACCCCATCTCCCCAACATACGCTTCCCACCTGAGGATCCATCCCGGGACAAGGAGATGAGACCCATGGGTGTAGAGATCACGGATAACTTCTGCCGGGGCGATCAGCTCATGACAGGAGTCAGGTCCTGCATGGTGGACACCGGCAGGGAGAATTCCCCTCCGCACCAGCTCACTATCCCCAAAGTAGAGTCCGGCCTCTCCATCCAGGAGGCAGGATGAGAAAAATGAGCGTATCTCTTCGATACGCTGATATCCGGAACTGCAGAAGTGCGGAAAAAAACAGGTCCGGATCCTGATACCGGGGATCCCGGACACCACATGGGTGACCTCTTCCCGGTATGTCTCGCAGACAAAGAGGGTGAGATCACTCCCCTGCATTTCAGACAGAGATCGGGTACCTCCCCAGTTCACGGACCGCATCACGGATGGCCAAAAGAACCTCGTCAGGGACCTGCATCGGGATCTCGCCGTGATTGTCACTCAGGATGAACCCTCCTCCGGGGGCAGCATCGCGGATAGTATTCCTGACGATGGAGAAGGCCTGTTCACGCGTCCAGTGCCGCATCTCAATCCCGTTCAGGTTCCCGATGACGGTCACTTTCCCATAGCACTTCTCCTTGACATCGCGGAGGCGTTCCGACCCCCCCGCCCAGACCGCAACCCCGACGGTACCGGTCGAGATGACATCATCAAGGATCGGGTAGACACTCGCGGAAGCAAAGGCCGTGACAACCGGGCCGGGAACACGGGGGATGAGATCGTGTGCAATCTGAAGACCAGTCCTTCGATAGAGATCCGGGGGGATGATCGTCGGTGAGGAGACTGGATCATAGTAGATGATCCCGCTGGCACCTGCCGCAATCTGGGCCGAGGCCCAGCTGAGGAAGAATGCACTGTTGACCGCGATCAGTTTCTCGAACCGGACAGGGTCAGAGTAGATCAGCCGGATGTAATCTTCAAATCCCATCTGCATCACCGGAAGGGAAAGGGGAGCAAGGGCAACCCCGAAGATGGGGGCATCATCCGGCGACCAGGCCCTGACCTTGCGAATCGTATCAAG
>CAZSVH010000190.1:0-2637 GCA_964610235.1 uncultured Methanospirillum sp.
GGGCAACCATCGACGTGATCCTCTTCGATGGCACCATCTCAATCGGTGACGAGATCGCGGTCGCGACCAGTACAGGGGTTACCTCAACAAAGGTCAGATCCCTCCTCCAGCCCCGCCCGCTCAAGGAGATCCTGGTAGAGGACCGGTTCTCACGTTCCCGGTCTGTCGTCGCGGCAGCCGGGGTGAAGGTGAGTGCTCCCGGACTTGATCAGGTGATCGCCGGATCACCGGTCAGGGTCATCACCGGGAACTTCGAGGATATCAGAGCCGAGATCGAGAAGGAGATGACCGAGATCAATGTGACCCTCTCACCGGAAGGGCTGATCATCAAGGCTGATACCATCGGGGCCCTGGAGGCACTCTGCAAAGAGCTGACCAGTGCGGAGATCCCGGTGATGCGGGCAGAAGTGGGTCCGGTCACCCGGCACGATGTCATCGAGGCAGAGACGATAAAAACTCCGTTTTACCGGGCAATCATCGCCTTCAACACTCAGGTCCTTCCTGATGCACAGGATCTCTTGAACGAACCGCTCTACATGGAGATGGTCGAGCTCTTCAAGGGGAACGTCATCTATCATGTCCTCGATTCATACCTGGAATGGCGGGACACGATGAAGCGGAACCTCGACCAGAAGCGGTTCGAACAGATCATCTTCCCGGCAAAACTCCTGGTCCTCCCGGACTGCATCTTCAGGCAGAACAACCCGGCGGTCGTCGGGGTGAGGATCCTCTCAGGAAAACTCAGAACAGGGGTCAACCTGATCCGCAAGGATGGAAAGAAGGTCGGACAGCTGAAGACGATCCAGCTGCGCAAGGAGAATATCCAGGAGGCAAAAGCCGGCGACGAGGTCGCGGTCTCCATCGACGGGGCAACCGTCGGCAGACAGTTCGATGTCAACGATGAACTCCTCGTCGGTATCCCGGAACGGCATGTGAAGGTGCTGGAAGCAGAGATGCTCTCTCATCTCACCATGGATGCACGGGACGTGCTGGACGAGTACACCCGGCTCTTCAGAAAGGAGAATCCCTTCTGGGGAAAGTAGAATTATATACGGTCCCAGCTGAAATATACGGAGACTTCTCAGCATCGCTGAGGGATGGGATGAACAGAGATCTTCCTGGAAATGCCCGATTCAGGGCTGTACTGATTACCCGCTGAACAAAAATAATTCGATAATATGGTTGATTTTAAGGTAGGACTCTCAGATCCGGCATCAGGCAAAGCCTACAACCTCGACGCCACAGGTGGCGCAGCCGGTTCACTTTTAGGAAAGAAGATTGGAGACGAGGTCGACGGAAACGCCCTCGGGTTTGACGGATACCGGCTCAGGGTAACCGGGGCATCGGACCGGAACGGGACTCCTGCACGCAAAAGCCTCCCCATTGCCGGACGGCGCAGAGTTCTGGTCTCCGGAGGAGTCGGATTCCACCCGGTACTGGAAGGAGAACGGCGCAGGAAGATGATCCGCGGATCCGAGATCACAGCTGACTTTGTCCAGATCAACACCGTGGTCGCACAGGCCGGAGCAAAACCCCTCGCATCCTACTTCGCTGCACCTGAGCCGGAAGGCGAAGCACCCGCAGAATAATCCTATTCTTTTTTCCACAGTCCGGCAGCCAGCCGGTCGGTGAGATCCCCGAACGCCACCCCGGATTCCTTCGCCATGATGATCAGTGCTGCCTCAGGCCTGATGTTCCCGTCGAATCCGCTCCTGATGAGCTCGTTCATCCTGCCTGCCACCGCTTCCTGCGAAATGCCTTCATCTGCTGCAATCCGGTCGATCAGCTGCTGAACCGGATCCTCCAGCTCGAAGACCGCTGACGAGGGTTTGTATCCGATCGGAACCTGAACTTCAGAGACGTCAAACTTCAGGTAGAAGAACTCCCCGTCGGTGGTGATCAGTCCCTGGTCAAGCCCCCGTTTCAGGAGGAGATCCACCTGGTCCTGGTTCATCCAGACCCGGTCGTACGCATAGTAATAGATGAGTTCACTCCTGCCGAGACGGGAGGCACGGGTATGATAGAAGGGGGCTGCCAGGGTGGTCTTCAGGGTCATGTCTGCTGATCTCCGGGTAATGATAGGGGAACCAGTACCAATTCAGGTACAGGTTCTCTGCCAGTCCATAAATGTCTCCCCACACGTGGGAAGAACCGATCCGAGAAGAACGGCCCGAAAAAAAGATTACTCGATCAGAACAGCGTTGATAACGCCGTGCTGTCCGGGACGGCTGACGATCTTCGCCATTCCCATCTCGGTTCTGATGATTGCGCCCTTGGTCAGCAGGTTCCGCCTGACATAGTTCGGGTTGGCGGTATTCCGCTCGACATTCTCAATCTTCACCTTTCTGGTGACCCCTGACTTCATATCGCTGACTGCAGCATACTCAGCCCGGAGAGCACGGACCTTTGCATTTCCGCCGAAGGTCCGGCTGATCTTCCGTCGTTCCTCACCGATGTGGGTCTCAGCCGGAGCTGACCCGATCTCTCGCCGTCTCTTTCCGCATGCCGGGTGATATCGCCCACCCGTTGGTTTTCGAACAGATCTACCGTGCCATTGCATGATATCTTCTCGCTGATATTGGTGACGCTGTTTGGGTTGTGGGAGTCCGGATTACGCCACAGAGTCCTATATCTATC
>CAZSVH010000191.1:0-2612 GCA_964610235.1 uncultured Methanospirillum sp.
GGCCGGTCAGCAGTCCGGCCCGCCAGGTCGTGCTCCATACGGGCGTGATCAGCCAGGAGACCATGCCATGGCATACCGGCGCGGCACCGATCATCGCCCCACCACCGGTACTGGCCTGATCAGAGAGAACCCTCTTTTTTCCCCGGATTCCAGCAGGGAGAAGAGACCGCTCAGGAAACCCGGCACCCCCACTGGAGAACTCCTCCTCCTGTCATGAGAGAGAGGAGTGCATACCGGATGAGCGGTACGCTCAGTTAAATATTTCCAGGTCGATCCTCCTAGTCACGCATGTACGATCTCACCACGCTCAGGGAGGAGTTCCCGGTCCTCACCGACTGCGTGTACCTGGACAACGCAGCAACGACCCAGACACCGGCACGTTCAGTAGAAGCGATATGCGACTATTTCTACGAGTACGCGGGGAATTACGGGAGAGGAACCCACCGGCTCGCCCGGGAGACGACAGAGCGGTGTGAGGAGAGCAGGGAGATCCTGGCATCATTCCTGGGGGCATACCCGGAACAGATTATCTGGACCCCGAACACGACCGGGGCAATTAACCTGGTTGCCCGGGGTCTACCCTGGAAGCCGGGAGACGAGGTCCTCTGTTCTGCGCTTGAGCACCACTCCAACCTCCTCCCCTGGATGGCACTCCGGGACCAGGGGGTGACGGTGACGATCATCCCCCAGGAAGGGGGGTATCTCGATCCTGACCAGGTCAGTGACCTGATCTCAGGGAGGACCCGGATCGTCGCCGTGACCCAGATGTCGAATGTCACCGGCACCATCCAGCCAGTAGAGGAGATTGCCGGGATCGCCCATGATGCCGGGGCGTCCATCCTGGTCGACGGCGCCCAGTCCCTGGGACATATCCCGGTTGATATCACGCCGTTCGATTACCTCGCGATCGCGGGACACAAGGGACTGCTCGGCCCCCAGGGGACCGGTGCCCTCTTCGCCGATGACCCGTCCACACTCACCAGTTGGATCTCCGGGGGAGGGACGATCACCCGGGTTTCGTTCGATTCGGTCCAGCTCAGGCGGGGACCCGCACGGTTTGAGCCGGGGACGCCGAATATCCCCGGGATCATCGGGTTGGGTCCGGCAATCGGCCTGGTGGAGGAACTCGGGGACAAGACGATCGCTGCACACGAGGAGAAGCTGGGGGATCTCCTCCATGATGAGCTCACCGACTGCGGGGGGGTGCAGATCTTCAGTCCCCGGGGCTCCCCGGTCGTCTCGTTCGGGATAGCCGGCATGCACCCCGATTACCTGGGGAACAGACTCGATGCAATGGGAGCGATCTGCGTGAGAAGCGGGATGCACTGCGCTGAACCCTTTACCCGGACATTCTCGGATCTGGGGACGGTCCGTGCCTCGGTCGCCTGCTACACCACCGAGGAGGAGGCCCTGATCCTGGCAGATGCCATGCGGGAGATCATCAGCTCACGTGACTCCCGGGACGAGGAGGCCTTCATCCCTGAACCTGATATCTGGGAGGTGAAAGACCGGTGCCCGTGATCCCGGAGGAGACCGGGAAGATTTTCTCTCTCCTGGCTGAAGAGTACCGTATGATGCGAATCACCGGGTCCGCTCTCCTGGTTCTCATCCTCCTCCTGCCTGCATGGACGGCAGCAGCAGGGGTGAACCTCACGGCGAGTGCTGCCCGGGAAGAAGGGGGACTAATCGCCGCTGACCTGATGATCCGGTCTCCTGAAGGCGGGGTGCCTGACGGGTACCTGACCTGGTGGCTTGCCAGGCCGGGCGATGCCTGTGATGCATCGAGGTTCCTCGGCTGGCAGGCCGTCTCCCCGAGTTCCGGGGGAAGATACGGGCTGAAGGCACCGGTCCCAACCGGGATTATGCCGGGAGAATATCTCCTGATAGTCCTCTTCGGGAGCGGGAATTCGATTCCCGGGGCCTGTGACCGGGATACGGCTGCAGAGGCCGGGTTCAGAATCAGTACCGCCGGCTCCGTGCCTGATATGGCATCTGCTCTCACCAGGCCCACGGGGAATGAGACTGGTCCGGATTACCGGATCGTGTCGGTGAAAAACCTGGATACGACGGCACGGAGGAGTCCCGGCTCGACGATCAGTCCCGGAGTGACCCTCTCGAACAGGAGAGGAGATGACACCTCCGGTCTCCCGGTGGAGATCCATGCATATCTCGGGTCGAACGAACTCTTCCCGGTCCAGGCCAGGACACCGCCGGTGAAGGGGGGGGAAGACCGGAGCCTGACCCTCTCATTCCGGATCCCGGAGACGCTTCCCCTGAAGAGCTACCCGTTCTTTCTGATCATTGATCCCCGGGGGGACCACGGGGCTGCCGATGTTGATAGCCTGAAACGGACCGGAGGGCAGATGAGTATCAGGACTGAGGAAGCGGATCCCCTCGCCGGGCACGGGTGTAACTGCAGATAATCCCCCCTCTCATCAATTCTGACGGGACAATATAGAAATAACCAGCAATACAACACTATCAGGTCAGCATGGTGTGGATACCCTCCATACCTCTTTCTTCTTCGGGCGGGGATAGCCAAGTGGTCAACGGCGAACGCCTCAAGAGCGTTTCTCGCAGGAGTTCAAGGGTTCGACTCCCTTTCCCCGCAT
>CAZSVH010000192.1:0-2589 GCA_964610235.1 uncultured Methanospirillum sp.
GGTGCCCGGACGCTTGATGATGTCTTTGCGGTCATCGGAGAGATCCCAGAGGCTGCACGGGTGCGGGAGATGTTTGCCATCCTTGACGCATCAGGTATCCCGTACGAGATTAACCCGGCCATTGCCCGGGGTCTGGACTACTATACCGGGATCGTCTTTGAATGCTTTGCAGAAGGGCTCGGTGCCGAGAACCAGATCCTCGGTGGAGGGGCATACCGGCTTGCTCATCTCTTCGGGGGGGAAGATACCCCCTCGGTCGGGTTTGCCATCGGGTTTGACCGGGTGATGGTGGCACTGGACGGACGGGTCTGGATGCCTTTCCAGCCGCGGGTGCAGATCATCCACACCCCCGCTCTCCGCGAGGGGGCGCTCGGGGTTGCCCGGGAACTCAGGGATGCCGGTGTACGTTGCGAGATTGACCTCTCGGGACGGGGGTTCTCGGCACAGATGAAGAGTGCCGGGAAGAACGCAGATTATGCCGTGATCATTGGTGAAGAGGAGGCTGCAGCGGGCACCGTCACGCTGAAGAACCTCCGGGACGGGGAGCAGCAGACCGTCCCGGTCAGAAAGGCCCTCCTCATCCTTACCGGTCAGCAGTAATCCCGGGTATGGCCAGAAAGAAAGAGCCTGCACCAGGCCAGACCGGACTGCCAGCCGGGACCCTTGCCGACGAACTCGCCCGCCAGCAGCGGAGCATCAGCGTTGCCGAGTTCTTCGAGAAGAACAAGCACCTTCTCGGATTCGATTCCCCGGTACGGGGAATCATCACCACCGTCAAGGAGGCGATCGACAATGCACTCGATGCCTGTGAAGAGGCAGGAGTCCTCCCAGATATCTACCTGGGCATATTCCGGATGCAGGATGAGGTCTTCAAGGTGGTGGTCGAGGACAACGGACCCGGCATCATCCCTGATAATATCCCGTTTGTCTTCGGAAAACTCCTCTATGGATCTCGATTTCACCAGATCCGCCAGTCACGCGGACAGCAGGGGATCGGGATCTCAGCCGCAGTCCTCTATGCCCAGCTGACCACGGGAACCCCGACCCTGGTCATCTCCCGGTGCGGGGCTGACCGGGCAGCATACCGGTTCCTGATCCAGATCCGGACCGAGACGAATGACCCCGAGATCCTCACCCGTGAAGAGATGTCGTGGGACCGGACCCATGGGACCCGGATCGAGATCGAGTTCAAGAGCAGCCTGTCCGCACGTAAACGCCTGATAGAATATCTGAGATACACCTCGGTCGTCAATCCCCATGCCCGGATCCGGGTGGACCTGGACGGGGAGACGATGACCTTTGACCGGGCAAGTGATGAGCCAATCATCCCGCCAAAAGCCATCAAACCCCACCCGCACGGGGTTGAACTCGGGGAACTCAAGCGGATGGCAGCCGCCTCCGCTGATCCGCTCCGGGAATTTCTGATCGAAGGATTCTCACGGGTCGGGGAGAAGACCGCTACTGAGATCCGGGAGGCATCCGGCCTTTCAGAGAAGAAGAACGTCTCTTCCCTGACCACGAAAGAACTGGGAGTTCTCCTCGCTGCGATGCAGGCTGCCAATGTCCCGCCCCCGCCGGCCCAGCAATGCCTCTCGCCGATCGGGGAGGACCTCATCAGACAGGGACTGGAGAAGGAGTACCAGCTGGATTATATATCCGCCCGGACGAGGCCTGCGGCAGTATACCACGGGCACCCGTTCATCGTCGAAGCAGCGCTCGGATGGGGAGGGAGACTTGAGGCCGAAGGAACGGCACGGATCATGCGGTTCGCCAACCGTGTCCCGCTGATGTACCAGCAGGGGGCCTGTGCCATCACCGGATGCATCAGTGCGGTGAACTGGAAGACCTACGGAATCGGACAGCAGGGCCTGCCCACCGGTCCGCTCATCATCCTGGTCCATGTGGCATCGACCAATGTCCCGTTTACGAGTGAGAGTAAGGATGCAGTGGCTTCCATCCCCGAGATCGAACGGGAGATCACCCTCGCCCTGCAGGATCTCGGGCGTGACCTGAAGGCCTTCATCCAGCGGCGGGACCGGAGCCGGCAGACGGAAGAGCGTGCCCGGGCGGTCTGTGCCATCATCCCCGAGATTGCCGCCAAGGTGGCAGAGACGCTCGAACTGCCCGTTCCTGACACCTCTCCCATTGAGGGGCAGATCATGCGCCGCCTCGTCGCCAAGAAGAAGACACAGGATGGAACCGTCTCCATCGCCGTGAGCAACTATACCGCTCATGCCGTGGATATCACCCTGTACTGCATGACCCGGGATGATGCGGCGGCGGCCGAACCTGCACCGGTATTCGTGGAAAAGGCCGGGGATGACGTGACAGCGGTCTGGCAGCTCCGTCTCCAGGCACAGGAGATCTGGAGGGCAGAATTCCCGGGAACCGGGCAGGGGAGTATCGAGGTCCGGGGGATTGATGAGAAGAAGAAGGTGGTGGTAGATCTTGATCGATAAGGAAGAGCAGCAGAAACGAACGCTCAGCCGGCTGCTCGGGATACCCGGCCAGTGGTACTCCCAGATGACCCGGGGAGAACTCCCGTCCATCACCATGCCGTCCCGGACCAAGCGGAACATCGAGTATGAT
>CAZSVH010000193.1:0-2573 GCA_964610235.1 uncultured Methanospirillum sp.
TTCTATACCGCAACTGCACAGCGGGTTGCGGACAAGTCCCTGAAGACCATCTTCAGTGAACTGGCAGAGCAGGAGACGATGCACCGGAAGACCCTGCAGGAGTACCTGATGGGCAACAGGAAAGAACTTCGGTTTGATGAAGCGAAGGATTACAAGGTCTCTGACACGATCGAGAGTCCGGAGCTCAGCACCGCGATGAAGCCGCTTGACGGTCTGAAACTCGCCATCAAGAAGGAAGAAGAGGCGATGCTGATGTACGAGCGACTCGCGGAAGCGAGCACCGATGCGGATCAGAAGAAGATCTTTACCGAACTTTCCCGCATGGAACTCGGTCATAAGGCACGGCTCGAGGATATTTACACCAATACTGCGTTTGCAGAAGCCTGGTGAAGAACACCCCTCTTTTTTTCTCCGGTCCCGCCGCCCATAGTCCTTAATACATTGCAGACTGAGCATATCCCCTGGAGTGATACCGGTCAGTGCATCCGGAGGAGGCGGGCGATCCGCTCCGGTAAGACCGGGGTCATGACCGGGAATCTGATCAACCATGAATGGTCATCATACGTCACCGTCCGGAATGCACGGCCGGAAGTTGTTTGTCGGAAACCTCACCTATTCTGTGCGTGAAGGGCAGCTGAGGGAGTTGTTCTCCCGGTTCGGGGAGGTCATCAGGGTCGATGTTGTCGCGACGAAGGGATACGGGTTCGTCGAGATGAAGACTGCTGATGAGGCACGCAAAGCACGGGAAGCATTGAGCGAGACCGAGTTTGAAGGGAGGAACCTTCTCATTGATGGGATTCGTCCTCCTCTCAGCCAGAAGAAGAAACCTGCAGGTCAGGGCACGGGTCCCGGAGGGGGACGGTCCCGGTCTCGTCCGGGTACTCCGCCCGGTGGCGGATACCGGGGGAAGAATCCCCGGCCGCAGGGGGGAAGAGGAGAGAAGAGACCGGGTCAGGGAAAAAACCGGGGTTCTTCCATGCCCCCCCGGAGAAACGCAGGCAACCGGCCCAGACGGTGATCCTGAAGGCCGGGAGGATACCCCCGCCATCGGTATACCGGAGAGCCCCTCTCATCACCGGATCCCGCCTCACCCGGACGGAGTGCCGGCCTCTTTCCTGAACCTCCACCCACACCAGAAGGATCCCGCACGTTTGTCAGGCGGGCAGGATATGCACTCGGTCATAATCCCGGGATCGATGGTGGCGGCGAAGACGGGAAAATCAACCATCCCGATCTGCTTGCATGGGAAGTCGGGCAGTCCTTTCCGCATCCTGGCATCCTGGGTCCGGCACCCGATCATGTAGTACTCAAGCACCCCTTTTTCCGGCCTCCTGACCTCATATTCATTGATGTATGAGAAGAGCCGGTGGTGCAGGGCCGTTTCCAGGGCATCCAGCCCCCCTCCTGCCGGCAGGTTCAGCCGCTGCAGGATCCTCCCGGCCTCGATCCGGGAGAACTGCTCCCACACCGCGATATCACAGGCGAGTGCCACCTCCATCCCGTACCGCTCCTCGATTGCCAGAAACCAGAGTCCGTCAATTGCCAGCCAGTTCTTTGCAGCATCTTTCAGTTCCATCTCCAGGGCATCGTGCCGGGTCTGCATACTCTGCATTGACCCTGTACCTGAAAGATCTTTTCCATCCGGCATCTGCCTGCATCAAACCGTTTTCCAGATGATCACCCCGGGTGGGTCAGCAATCTCTCCCCGGATATCCTTCTTCTCCCGTCTTCTTTTTATCTCCTCAGCGAGGAGTACTGAGTTACACGATCCATGCCTGCGATTTTGTATGTGGATGATGAACCGGCACTGCTTGAGATCGGCAAGCTGTTTCTTGAGCGGACCGGGGAGTTCACCGTTGATACTGCAATCTCTGCAAAAGAGGCGTTACAGCGAATGGAATCCTCATCCTACGACTGTATCGTATCAGATTTCCAGATGCCGGAGATGGACGGGCTTGAGTTCCTGGCGAGAGTGCGGGAGACCCGGGGGTCTCTCCCGTTCATTCTCTTTACCGGCAGAGGCAGGGAAGAAGTCGCAATACGTGCCCTGAACAGCGGCGCTGACTTTTATCTGCAGAAAGGAGGTGACCCCCGGGCACAATTCACCGAACTGGCACACAAGATCAGGCTGGCAGGAGAGAGAAACCGGCTCCGTGATCAGGTTCTGGATAGTGAACGACGATTGACTGACATCATCAATTTTCTTCCTGATCCCACCTTCGCCATCGACCGGAAGGGAGTGGTTATCGCCTGGAACCAGGCTATTGAGAACCTTACCGGGGTCAGGAAGGAGAGGGTCATCGGCACTGGCGATTACTCGTATGCCCTTCATGTTTTTGGTGAACGCCGGCCGCTCCTGCTCGATGCAGTC
Source organism: uncultured Methanospirillum sp. (assembly GCA_964610235.1). Taxonomy (GTDB): domain Archaea; phylum Halobacteriota; class Methanomicrobia; order Methanomicrobiales; family Methanospirillaceae; genus Methanospirillum. The sequence goes on from CAZSVH010000193.1 coordinate 2,372, forward strand.
CTCCATGATGATCCCTCGGTCCTGGACGGGTACACTCAGATCGTCCGGGAAGGCAACCGGATCTTTGCGGAGCGGTACTACGGGGACCTTCCCGGAGGAAGGGCCGCCTATCTCTCCCTCGTCGCCTCACCGCTCTTGGATGCGGAAGGGAATATCACGGGAGCGATTGAATCGATGCGTGACGTGACCCGGCGCCGGGAGG
>CAZSVH010000194.1:0-2571 GCA_964610235.1 uncultured Methanospirillum sp.
CGCCATGGATGTTTTTCGGGATCATCACCTCGACGAGGACCAGGAGATCCCCGTATCTGCCCCGTCTGCGGACTCCTTCTCCCGAGACCCTGAGCCGTTTTCCGCCCTGGGTCCCTGCCGGAACCTTTACTTCGAGTTTTCTTCCGTCGATGGTCTCGATCTCCACAACGGTCCCGAGGACTGCCTGGGCTGGTGATATCTGGACCCGGGTTCCCAGGTTATCCCCCTCCCGTGCAAACCGGTTCTCCGGTTTGACGTGGACCTCGATGTACAGGTCCCCGTTCGGAGCACCCTGGTCCCCGGCCTCTCCGTACCCCTCCATGCGAAGACGCATCCCTGAGTCGACTCCGGCCGGGATATGGACTGATACCTTCCTCCGTACCTTGGTGTGGCCGGATCCCTTGCAGTGTGAACAGGGTTTCTCTGCCACTTTTCCTCTGCCATGGCAGATGTCACAGGTACTCTGACGGACAAAGTTACCGAAGGGGGTCTGGGTCTGCTGGCGAATCTGGCCGGTTCCCCCACATTTCGGGCAGTTTTTCAGGTTCTGGTTCTCACTCCCCGTCCCTTTACATGATTCACAGGCTTCGGCATGCATCACCTCGATCTCCTTGTCAAGACCGAAGACGGCATCACGAAGGCTGACATCAAGCCGCATCAGGAGATCATCGCCACGCCTCGGCCCCCGACGCCTGCCGCCGCCGAATCCTCCGAATATATCCCCGAAGATATCAGAGATGTCTCCGAAGCCGGAGAAGTCAGCGTTGAATCCGCCGCTGTATCCGCCTCCCCCATAGGATCCCTTCGATGCATTGGTGAAGTTCTCATGCCCCATCTGGTCATACTGGGAGCGTTTCTGGGCATCAGAGAGGACACTGTACGCCTCGTTGATCTCCTTGAACTTGTCCTCTGCACCAGGGTCCTTGTTCACATCAGGGTGGTATTTCCGGGCAAGGTTGCGGTAGGCCTTCTTGATCTCCTTCTCATCGGCAGTACGGGATACGCCGAGTCTGTCATAGTAATCGCCCGCAACCATGACTCAGGGTCACTCCTTCTTCTCGGTGAAGTCAGCATCAACGACATTATCATCGGCAGGGCCGGAACTGCCGGTCCCGTCTGATTCTGCCTCCTGGGCTGCCTGTTCCTGCTGAACCTTCTGGTAGATCTTCGTGGTGACACCGTAGACCGCTTCGGTCAGGTCTTCCATCGCCTTCTTGATCGCCTCTGAATCCGTTCCCTCAAGGCTCTTTTTGACCGTGTCAACCGCTTCGCGGATCTTTGTCTTGTCCTCTTCGTCTATCTTGTCTTCAGACTCCTTGAGAAGCTTCTCTGCAGAGAAGACAGCCATGTCGGCACTGTTGCGGATCTCGATCTCCTCTTTCTTCTTTGAGTCCTCAGCCTCGAACTTCTTGGCGTCTTCGACCATCCGCTCGATCTCATCATCAGAGAGCTTTTTGCTTCCCTTGATGGTAATCGCCTGTTCATTCCCGGTTCCGAGGTCTTTTGCCGAGACGTGGATGATACCGTTTGCATCGATATCAAAGGTGACCTCGATCTGGGGAATGCCGCGGGGAGCGGGCGGGATGCCGGTGAGCATGAACTTGCCGAGGGTGAAGTTGTCGGCCGCGAGCTTGCGTTCACCCTGGACAACGTGGATCTCCACCGATGTCTGGTTGTCAGCCGCGGTCGAGAAGACCTGGCTCTTCTTGGTCGGGATGGTGGTGTTCCGTTCGATGATCGGGGTTGCGATGCCGCCAAGGGTCTCGATGGAGAGGGTCAGGGGTGCCACGTCGAGCAGGACGATGTCACTGGTCTCACCGCCGAGTACTCCTCCCTGGATTGCTGCCCCGACTGCCACGCACTCGTCCGGGTTGATCCCTTTGTCCGGGTCTTTTCCCAGGATCTCCCTGACTTTCTGCTGGACGAGCGGGACACGGGTGGATCCTCCGACGAGGAGCACGTGGTCGATATCAGACGGGCTCATACCGGCATCAGAGAGTGCCTGCTTGACCGGGCCGATGGTGTTCTCAACCAGGGTACCGATCAGCTGTTCAAACCTGGCACGGGTGAGATCGATGTCCAGGAACTTGGGTCCGCTGGAGTCGGTGGTGATGTAGGGGAGGTTGACATTCGTCTTCTGCTTTTGGGAGAGTTCTATTTTGGCGTTCTCTGCAGCATCGCGGAGCCGCTGCATAGCCATGGGATCCTTGGTCAGGTCGATCCCCTCTTTCTTTTTGAACTCTTCGACCAGGAAGTCGGTGACGAGCTTGTCGAAGTCATCTCCCCCGAGATGATTGTTTCCGGCGGTTGCCTTCACCTCAAAGACGCCGTCTCCAAGGGTCAGGATGGAGACATCAAAGGTCCCGCCACCGAGGTCGTAGACCAGGACCGTCTTGTCCTCTTCCTTGTCAATCCCGTATGCAAGGGCACTTGCGGTCGGTTCGTTGATGATGCGCAGCACCTCAAGACCGGCGATGGTTCCGGCATCCTTGGTTGCCTGCCGCTGGGCATCATTGAAGTAAGCCGGGACGGTGATGACGGCTTTCTTGATCTCCTCTCCCAGGTAGGCCT
>CAZSVH010000195.1:0-2536 GCA_964610235.1 uncultured Methanospirillum sp.
CAGTTGCTGATATATCCACAAAAACCGGCGTCCTTTCTATCAGGGGACGGGACCTTGCAGACCAGAGCCGGAAGGGGATGGATGCCATCTCCGGATCAACCGATTCCATTGCCGGGGGGATTTCCCGGATACACGAGGAGATCACCCAGGTCGGGAAGATCATCAGAGTAGTGACCGATATCACCAGTCAGACAAATCTTCTCGCAGTGAATGCAGCAATTGAAGCCTCCCACGCCGGGATATACGGGAAGGGATTTTCCGTCGTTGCTGCTGAAATACGGCGTCTTGCGCGTGATTCCAAAGAAGCACTGCTTGGAATATCAGATACCCTCATCTCCCTGAATAAGGCGTTTGAAGAGGTGAGGTATACCACCACACGGGCGCGGGAAGAAGTGGAATGCCGGGGGATTGCAATCAGGGAGATGATCTCCCTTTGTGAGGAGATGACCCGTGAGATCGACCGGATTGCAGTCATGAGCTGCGAAGCGGTGGAGGGCGTGACTGAGCAGGAGCAGATGATCCGGCGTCTTGATCAACGGGCACAGCATATCGGTGATCTGATGGCAGAGACGGTAGCGGATGCCCAGACCTCTTCCAATGCATGTAATGAGACATGTCGGTCGGTGGAAGAGATATCGTGGCATATTGAAGCAGTCGCCGATATGGCAGGTCGCGTTCATACCGAAATAAACCGGTTCACCATCTGAGGGCACTACTCTATAGATCTATAGGGAATACCAGGATCTCTATCCTTCTCTGTTCTCTCTATGGTATATGGAGAAAAGACCCATTATCTCACGCTCCATAGAGATGTGGGCCGAATGAGGTGTATCATGAAACAGACAAAAACGCTGACCATTACCGTGCTCCTTGCCGGGGTTCTCCTCTGCAGTGTCCTCATGGCAGGATGTACCGGAAACTCCGGCATTCAGACCGGAGTGACTGAACAGACCGGTTCCCCTGCAGGGATGTCAGGAGGAGATGTCCTCTCCATCACCGGATCCACCACGGTCCTCCCGATCGCTGCCCAGGCTGCTGAGAAATACATGGACTCCCACCCTGATACCGATGTGCAGGTGAATGGAGGAGGAACCGGGGCCGGGGTTCAGGCAGCAGGAGAAGGCACCGCCCAGATCGGAATGGCCTCCCGGGATCTGAAAGCAGAAGAACTGGAGAAGTATCCTGACCTGGTTCAGCATCAGATCGCCATTGACGGAATAGCCATCATCACGAATCCCACGAACCCGGTTCCCTCCCTCACCTTTGAGCAGATCCGGAAGATCTATGATGGGAACATCACCAACTGGAAGGATGTTGGTGGAAAGGACGCGGTAATCGTGGTGATCGGTCGTGACAGTGCATCCGGAACCCGCGAATTCTTCTATACTGATGTGATGGAGAAGACCGACTTTGTAAAGACCCAGCTCGAGAAGAACTCAAACGGGGCAGTGAAGCAGACGGTGGTGCAGACCCCTGATGCCATTGGATATGTCGGGCTCGGCTACCTTGATGAAATGGTCCATGCAGTTCCGCTCTCGGTCGATGGTACCCTGGTGGTGCCTGGTATTGAGACGGTCACATCACAGGCCTACCCGATCTCACGGCCCCTCCACCTGCTCACAAAAGGCACTCCATCCGGTGAGGCGGCAGCATTCCTTACCTTCCTGAAGAGTCCGGAGGGAGAAAAGATCATCACTGACGAAGGATTCATTCCATATTCAGGATAATCCTTCCCTTCTCCTCTTTTTTTCGCGAGACTGCTCTTTTACTCCTGTATGCTTCCCCATCTCTCCCCTGCGTGAGAGGGATACCCTATTATCAGGGTTCGGTTTCATATGTACGCTGAATTGACTGCGGGGATTCGGTTGTTTTTGGAGAAGCGTGAGAAGCACACACTCCCGGAAGTGATTGATATGCGAGAAGAGAGTGAAGAACGCACTTCTGGCCGGATTCTGGTCAGGGGGATGCTCGGGTACATCTCAGGAGGAACCCTCCTGGGGATGATCCTGTATGAGACCGCCAAGGAGTTTCTCCTTCCGTCCCTCAGTAAATGGGAGTCTCACCTGATCACCATCGTGGTGACCGTTCTTCTGGTCACGCTCCTCACTGCGTATGCACTTCGGATGCAGAATAATCTCCGTTCAGAGATTTCCAGGAACAGACGGGCGGCAGAATCAGCACAACGGCATCTTGCACTGATCGTCGAGTCGAGTGATGACGCGATCATCAGCATCGACCCGGAAGGGAGGATACTCTCGTTCAATCCCGGAGCAGAACGAATCTTCGGCTTTCCTGTGGATTCGGTGCTGAATCATCAGCTTTCTCTGCTGATTCCTCCCGAAATCCCGGACCGGACCGCCGAACTCATCGACCAGGCAAAAACCGGAACAGTGATCCGTCATGACCGGGGGGTGTTTTTGCGGAGTGACGGATCCCGGATTCACCTCTCGGTGACCGCTACACCACTCCCCGGCTCCCTGAACAGACCCGGATCCGTATCGATCATTGCCCGTGACATCTCTGACCAGATCGCGAG
>CAZSVH010000196.1:0-2503 GCA_964610235.1 uncultured Methanospirillum sp.
GTTGAAGAGATCACCGGTAGCGATCATCCCGTTGACTCCGGCGATGAGGAGGAAGAGAAGGGCATAATACCCGTCCTTCCCGCTGAGGCCTGAAATCGCCCGGATAGAGTAGAGAATGATAGCAAACCCGACGATCGCCGCGATGACCAGCATGAAGGCGTTCATCGCATCGATGGTGAAGATGATTCTGATCGGAATGCCTCCCGAATCAGGGGGAATGACCTGGCCGGATGATCCGAGACCAAAGGTGTAGACGATCACCCCCTGTGAGAGGACCCGGAATGCTGCGAGGAGACAGGTGAGGGAGGTGAGGAGAGAGATGAGAAGGACCCAGCTGTTCCTGAGCAGATCCCCGTACCGGGAGAGGAACGGGGAGAGGATTGCTCCGAGGATCGGGAGGGCGACGAGAAGTGCTGGGAGATTATTCAGTATGATATCCATGAATCATCCCTCCAGCCGGTTTACGTCTCTGACATCGGCGGTCCGGTAATACCGCCAGACAGTCATCACGAGCGAAAGGAGCAGGGCCTGAGTTGCGACTCCGATCACGATATTCGTCAGTGTCAGGGCCTGTACGGTCGGCATGACCATCTGGAGTGAGGGTGCATTGGTGAAGATGGGTGCCACGCTCTCCCACCGGTATCCGATGGTGATGAGGAAGAGATTGACTCCTGCCTCGATGATGGAGAGGCCCATGATGATCTTGATCAGATCCTTCCTGACCAGGATGGTGTAGAGTCCCAGGATAATGAGGATCGCCACCGTGATGAACGGGAAGTTATCCATAATCGGGATCATTCTGCCTCCTGCAGCATCGTAAGGCCGCTGGTCATGTACACGATGATGATGGAGAGACCGCCAAGAACCTCCAGGCCGACTGCGATGTTCATGATCGGGATGGTACCGGCAGTGTTCAGAAACCCGGCGTTCACTCCGAAGGGAACCGCCTGTCCGAAGAGTCCGCCTGCGCCGGCCAGGTAGTTCATGAAGAAGGTGCCGCCTGCCCCGATGGCAACCAGGGCCGTCCCCAAGAAGAGGGAGAGACCGAGGATCTCACTGTTCTGGAAAGATTTCTTTGTAAAAAGATGGGTAACATCCTCAATCCGGTAAGCCACTAGGAGCAGGATGAAGCCGGTTGCAATGACGGCCCCTCCCTGAAACCCTCCTCCGGGGGTGAGGTGCCCGTGGAGGATGATGTAGAATCCGAAGACAAAGACAAAGACAAAGAGGATGTCCGCCGCTGTCCGGACGATCTTACTCATACTCATAGTCTTCCTCCTTTCTGCGGTGCCGGAAGAGGACCGCAACCCCCATCACCGCGGTGAAGAGCACACACGCCTCTCCCAGGGTGTCAAATCCCCGGAAATCGAAGACGATATCGGTGACGATGTTATTCCCGCCGGTCTGTTCCTGACCATGGGCGATGAAGTAATCGTCCATGTCCGAGAACGGTGGGGCACCGAAGGGAAGGGTGAGAGCCATGAAGAGAAATCCGGCTCCCAGCACCAGCAGGGTGGCATATATGAGTACCTGTTTCATTCTGCCACCTCAGTCTGGTGTGTTCCCCGGATCGCGATGATGAAGATGGCAGTCGAGACTCCTGCTCCGACTGCCGCTTCGGCGATAGCGACATCAGGAGCCTGCAGGAGGAAAAACTCTATCGAAAGCAGAAAACTGAAACCTGCAAAGATGATCGCCGCGATGAGGAGATCCCGCTGCATGATGATCAAGACGGCCGTGGCGATGATCCCGATCAGGACAAGGATCTGGATGATCTCGATCATCGGTCCGCCTCCGCAAGCCGGTCAACGACCGCCGGCGAGGGCATCTGGCCGCTCCGGTGGGCAGCCCGGGCGATGGCATGTGCTCCAACCGCGTTTGTGACTGCCAGGGCAAAGACCGCGAGGATGGTATGCAGGATCAGCATGAGATACTGCATATCCGCGGTCCCTGCCAGGGTAGCGATCCCGTAGATGATCACGGCGAGGCAGAGGAAGATCGATCCAAAGGTGGTCGCCTTGGTTGCTGCATGCATGCGGGTGTACACATCAGGGAACCTGATGAGTCCGATGATCCCGAGCAGGTTGAATACGAGGCCGATGATGATACAGGCCAGGATGAGGGGTTGTGCGATCATTCAGAGTTCACCTCCGAGGTACCGGGAGATATACAGGGTCGATACGAAGGAGAGGAGGGCATAGACGATCGCCACATCGATGAAGATCACCTGCTGGAAATAGACCGCAAGGAGGATCATCGCTGCGATCGTCATCGTGTTGATCGTATCCACCGCTACCACCCGGTCGGCTATGGAGGGGCCGAGCAGGATCCTCACCATCGATACCAGCATGAGGACTGCCAGGATGAGAGCGGCATACAGGAAATACTCGATCATTCAGCGATCCTCCGGATCCACCCGGGCAGGTCCATGAAGGCGAAGAGTTCTTCTGCTTCCAGAGCCGGTTTCTTCCCGGTCTCCTCGTCGATATTGATCACGTGAATG
>CAZSVH010000197.1:0-2490 GCA_964610235.1 uncultured Methanospirillum sp.
GGAGCCGGAGCCATCCAGATGGATAAAATGCCCCCCGAATCATTTGCAGAATGTGCGACAGAGTGCAGGGCGGTGAATCCGGATATCTGCATGATTGCTGCGGGCGGGGTGAACGGAGGTAATGCAGCTGCATACGCACGGGCAGGTGCCGATGTCCTGGTCACCTCCTGGATGTACTTCGCCCCTCCTGCGGACATACAGGCAGAGATTGCCGTCTGGAACCGGACCTGATCCAGGGATAACCGCTGACAGCGATTTCTGCTACCATCCGGACAGAACGGACGGATTGGTCCTGAACCGGGTGATGATGGTGCGGAATAGGTACCGACCCGGGTCGTGGCAGGGTACCGGAACCTCCCCGGCATCATACCATCAGGCAGCACTCATCCCACCTGATCATCCGGCGGTCAGGGGCTTGTTTGTCCCTCCAGGGATTATTTCCCGGGATGAGACGCAGAGATGCCGAGGTTCACCTGCGAAGAATCCACCGGGTGCCTCCATCAGGTAATCATGATGAAATGGGTAAAAGGAGATGGATCACCAGACAGAGCCCGAGTGCATCCGTTTCACGGATAATTCCCAACCTCCCGCGTGATTCCCCAAAATCAGGCGAAAGTCATCCAGTAAGACAGGATACCCATTTCTGAGCTCATATCTGAATTGATCTGGCTGGTATGATAGTCCCTCTTATCATCATTTGATGGAGACGGTCACCCTGAGGGATTCTCCTGCTGACACACATCAATCGTGCTGAACGTGGGTATATCACCAGGAAGAGTTCATCACCCGGGCACTGATTGAGTCACATCCCCCAGTACTGCGGAAGAAGACTGAACAACGACGGGTTATTTAGTCCCAATCGCCACCAGACCATACGGATGAGCGATAACCTTCACGCCGGAAAATCCGCAGGGAGCGAGGATCTCCTCCAATTCATCCTTCCGGTATGCAGCCTGCACCGAGGTCACAAATCCTGCCCTGATCTCCTCTGACCTGCAGCTCTCCTGCATGAGGGAAAAGATGTCAGGGGCGAGGTCACGCCTGAGATCGGTCACCATCATCTTTCCTCCGGGTTTCAGCACCCGGTATATCCCTTTGAGGACCCTCCCGGGATCCTCCCATTCATGGAGGGATCCGTTTGAAAATGCCAGCGTGAATGATTCATCATCAAACGGCATGGAAAGGGCGTTCCCTTCCCGGTACCTGACCCGGTCCTGCAGCCCGTACTCCCGGGTATTCTTCTCTGCAAGCCGGATCATCGCCGGACTGATCTCAAGGCCGGTGAGGGTAGTCTGCCTGGTGCTTCGTATCCACTCAAGCCCGTAATACCCGGGTCCGGGCCCCACTTCAAGGGCATGGTCCCCGGGACAGGTCATCGCCACGAGATCGCTGACCGGGAGATTTCCGGAATCGCGCAATCCGCGTTGCATGGCATCATAGGCCATGACCGTACCTTCGTCCTGAATGCCATCCGATGTTTCAGGGATGCGTTCTGATATCATGATTGAATCCTCCAGTGAATTTTTAGGATATGGATCAGTCCGGTACCGCTGATCGACCATCTCCTCAAGCCTTTGCAGTTTCCCATCCTTCCGGCTGATGAGGGGGACTCTCATCGATCCACGGTCCCGCTTCACCGCATTGATCCCGGCAAGGAAGGTGAGATCATCACTGACCCCCGAGAACCGGCTGCAGAGGTCCACAAACTGCACCCGCTCCTCTGGTGAGAGGCGGGCAAGATGCGATTCGAGGAACCCGTAGATCTTCTCCTCATTTTCAAGGATCCAGAGTTCTCCCCGCTCTGCCGGCTCGACTCTGATGGTCCGCCGATTTTCCGGGTCCCGGACCCGCCGGATAAACCCTTCCCGTTCGAGATGATTAACAAGATCGGTTGCTGAACTGGGAGTGATTCCCAGCATTCCTGCAATATCACCCATGCATACCGGCGAGAAATACGAGGTATACAGGATCTCAATCGCTCCGTGGCTGAGGATATTTCTCCGTCCCTTATCCGTGCCATAGAGCATGGAGATGGCGGTTGAGAGAAACCCGAGTGAGAGTCTGAGCTGTGAGGTGGGATCCATTGCGTACATATTACGGATACCCGTAATTAAAAATTGTTACGGACATCCGTAATATTTAGTTGGATTAACCCCCTGAATGATTTCTGGTTTGTACCCATGCCCGAGTCAGGAGGAGGAGGAATTGTGCAGAAGGCCGGGAATCCTGAACCTGATTCGGACCGGATGGAGAGACTGCAGGCTGGAAGGTTCCGGGGATCAGCCGGTCTCCTCCGGTTCCCCTACCCGGATCCCTGCCGGCAGATACACATCTCCCCATCTGAGCATCGCCTCGATGATCGGAAGGATCTCACGACCACGGTCAGTGAGGGTGTACTCCACCCGGGGGGGAACTTCCGGATACGCGGTCCTGATGACGATCCCATGCTCAGTGAGATCCCGCAGGTGGCGGGTGATGGTCTTTGAATTT
>CAZSVH010000198.1:0-2489 GCA_964610235.1 uncultured Methanospirillum sp.
GCCTGATTGGGGCGGTTTATGACCCGGAGACCAATGAACCGCCACTTCCTCCACCGGGAAATCACTCTCCTCTCTCCCGCCTCTTCTGATTCAACAGGGAGCCGGATTGATATCCCCATCTTCTCCCATTCTTCTGGCACTCCAGACTTTGTATACCTCGAACCAGAGGACACTCAGCACCCCGGCAAGCACACAGGTGAGAAGTTCGACCCCTGTTATCGGGGCAAAACTGAAGAGATCCTGAAGTGCCGGAATGATGAGAATGAGGGTTAATGCAATGAGCGTTCCGGCAAATACTCCTCCCATTGCCTTATTCGGAGTGCGGATAGTCTGAATCATGGACTCTGACCAGGATCGGTTGGTCAGGATCAGGAGCAGGTTTGCGATGACGATCGTCGTAAACGTGAGTGTTCTGACCTCAGCCTCGGGAAGTCCCCTGGTTATGGCATGGAGGTAGACGATGAAGACAACGGCCAGTACCACAGCCCCCTGCAACAGACTGAGGAGCAGGGTCTTTCTCGTAAAAAGCCGTTCTTCCTTCTTCCGCGGAGGCCGGTTCATGAGATTCTGCTCCTCTTTTTCTGATTCAAACACGATGGAACATGCCGGATCGATGATCAGTTCAAGAAATACGATATGGACCGGCATGAGGATGAGCGGAAGATTGAAGAGAACGGGAATGAGTGACATCCCGGCTATCGGGATATGAATGGAGAAGATGTATGCCATCGCTTTCTTCAGGTTGTCATAGATCCGTCTCCCCAGTCTGACGGCTGAAACGATGGAGGTGAAATTATCGTCAAGAAGGACCAAAGATGATGCTTCCCTGGCAACATCAGTCCCCCGCTCTCCCATCGCAATGCCAATGTCAGCGGATTTCAATGCCGGAGCATCATTTACCCCGTCTCCGGTCATCGCCACGACTTCGTGATTTGATTTCAGGGCATTTACGATCCGCAGTTTCTGCTCCGGTACTGCCCGGGCAAACAGGGTAGCAGTCCTGATCTTTTCCCTCAGGACATCTTCAGGTATCTGTTCAAGTTCTGACCCGGTGATACATGCATCGGTATGATGAAGACCGATCTGCTCTGCGATATTCCGGGCCGTCAGCGGGTAGTCTCCGGTTATCATGATCACCCGGATTCCGGCAGAGTGGCACTCCTCCACAGCCTCTGGAATTCCAGGCCGGATAGGGTCAGCGAATCCGATCAGTCCCAGGAACGTGAACTCAAAGTCATGCTGCCCTTCAGGAAGATCCGGATGATTAAATGAGGATTTTGCCACCCCGAGGATTCGAAGCCCTTTTGCAGCCAGTTGGTTGATATGGCCGGAAAGGTTCTCCCGTTCCTCTTCCGGGAGATGGCAGAGGTCAGCGATTGCCTCAGGTGCCCCTTTTGATGCGATTATGTACTCATGTCCATCCGGAGACTGCCATACATTGGACATTGCCAGGAGCCCGGGTGAAAGGGGATATTCTACAATCAGGTTCCATCCGGTGTGGATATGTTCGGTCCTGCCAAAATCACCTTCCGAGAGCTGGAGCAATGCCTTTTCCATCGGATCGAAGGGATCCTTTTTGCAGGCAAGGATAGCGTACTCGGAGAGCTCGTGACAGATGTCAGGAACTGAGTTGATGCCGGTAGGATCATGATCACAGAGGACCCCGTCTGCGAAAAAGGTCTGAACCGTCATTTTGTTCAGGGTCAGGGTTCCGGTCTTGTCAACACAGAGCACGGTTGCAGAACCAAGGGTCTCGATAGCTGGAACCTGGCGTGTCAGGACCTGTTTCTGCGAGATTCTCCATGCCCCAAGAGCGAGAAATATGGTCAGGACAACCGGAAATTCTTCAGGCAGAATGGCCATGGCGAGCGTAATTCCTGCAAGGAGACCCGAAATCCAGTCTGTGTGGAGCAAGCCGTACACCATAACGATGGTCAGGCAGAGGAGCAGCCCGATGGTTGCAATGGTCTTTACCATCCAGGAGATCTCAATTTTCAGCCGGGTGTCATCCCGCTCCACCGCCTGGAGGACGGTTCCAATCTTTCCCATCTCGGTCCGGGGACCGGTTGATCTGACCTCGGCAAGACCCTGGCCACTGACGACCATGGTTCCGGAGTAGATGAAGGGCTGGTCATCCCCACCAGGATGCATGTCCGTCTGTCCGTCAGTCCAGGGGACCTTCCTGACCGGCACCGACTCTCCGGTCAGGAGGGATTCATCAACTGAAATATTGTTGGATGAGAGGAGAATCCCGTCTGCAGGAACCCGGTCACCTTCTGAGAGGATGAGAATATCTCCGGTAACCACCTCTCTTCCGGCTATTCTCATCTGCTGCCTGTCCCGGATGACGAGAGCACGGGGACTGGAAAGGTTCCTGAGTGCTTCCAGCGCCTTCTCAGTTTTTTGTTCCTGGTACACCGTGATCCCGATGATGACCACGACGATCATCAACTCGATCAGGGTGAAACCCATTGCCTTGCGCTGGTGCA
>CAZSVH010000199.1:0-2476 GCA_964610235.1 uncultured Methanospirillum sp.
ACGGTCAGCGGGGCGGCACCAGAGGTCGGATTACCAACGAAGTCGGCACATATACCGGTTGACGAGGAGAAGTCAAGGTCCCTGCGGACGATCCGCTCTCCTGAACGGGCGATAACCTGGCTGGTCCCGGCACGCTTGGAACCTGACCAGAAGGTGATGGTCTTACCGACATCCGCCTCCTTCACCGGGACGATAAGCCGGGGGTCCTCGGGATTCTCCCCGGGACCACCATAGGAACCGGCATACCGGGTTACGTACGAGGCGGTGGTGACCCCGTCGATCTTCGCCTCGATGGGGGTTCCTGCCGGGGCAGAAGAGCCGTCAAACTGGACATACCCGTAAAACTCGTACGGGGTGAGCGGAGCAACCTGGGTGAAGGTGAGATCACGGTTAAACTTTCCTCCGCTGGTGATCTGCCAGGTCTCGGATGCCTTGTAGTCCTTGTGCCAGAAGGTGACGTGCTTTCCGAGGTCCTTCTCGGTGATCGGGACCTTCAGGGCGGGTTCGTACTCTGATGAACCGCCATACTGTCCGGTCTGGGTGAGGGTATACTCCCCTCTGACCACGTCATCGATCTTTGCGACCAGCGTGGTTCCTTTCGCTGCCGGCTGCCCGTCCAGCATCACGGATCCATAGAAGAAGAGATCCGGAAGCGGCTGGGCGTATACGAAGTTCAACGGCTGTTCCCGGGCTGAACCCTCACCAGCGACCGGGATGGAGGGGGCACCCTGGAATCCGTCTGCCCAGAAGGTGATGTACCGCCCGATGTCTGCCTGGTTCACGTCCACGGTCAGGCGGTCTGCATAACTGCCTGCTCCGCCGTAATACCCAGTCTCGGTCACGGTGATCGTATCCTTCGTCGTCCCGTCAACCTTGGCGACGATGGTGGTTCCGACCGGGGCCGGGACATAGTTGAGGGTCACGGGCCCGTAGAACTCGTACGGCCTGAACTTGGTGTCAGGCTGAAGAGTGTAGAGGAAGACATCCCATCCCCCGAACCGGTCATCCTGCCATGCCACCTTGTCGATGAAGATATCAGGCTTGATCTGGTTCCCCGGACCGGCACTGACGATGTAGGTCGTGGGGATCTGGAGATTGATCATGTAGATGTCGCTGGATCCGTCCTGTTCAAACCGGGTCCAGACGATGTTACTCCCCGAGATCGAGGGTTCACGGTCATCAACATCATCAAAGGTGACTGCGGTGGTGAGATCCTTCTTCAGGTTGTACATGAAGATATCCCACTTTCCGTTCCGGTGATCCTCCCAGGTGATGAGATCCCCGCTGATTCTGGGCATCTGCTGGGGCTGAGGGTCACGGGTTACCTGAACGAGCTGCTGGGTTGCGATGTTGTAGGCGTAGATGTTCCAGTCTTCCCGTCCGTCATCGAGCTGCTGGTATACGATCCAGTCTCCGTCAACGTCCGGGTTGGCCTTGTCCAGGGAGTTCTCCTCGATGAAGACCGGTCTGTTCGTTCCCCCGGCCTTCTTGTACCCGATATCACGGATATCATCGGTTCCGTAGTCCTCAAAGACCACCACATCGTTGGAGATGGCAGGGTGGAACTTGTTGCTACCTGAACTGTAGACGATATCCTCCTTTCCTGAGGTTATATCGTAGGAGTAGATGTCAGAGCATCCGTTCCGGGAGTCGTCCCAGACGATCTTTCCCCCGGATATATCCGGATTGTTCTGGTCTCCGGGAACATTGGCGACCATGTCGCGCTTCCCGGTCTGGGTGTCATAGTACCAGACCTTCCCTTCCCCGTTGTAGATTACCCAGGTGACATACCGCTCATCAACCCGGGGTTTCCAGTCATACACCGAGTCAAAGGTGAGCTGTTCCTCACTCCCGGGGACCTGTGCGATCACTTCTTCGATGCTGAAATTTACCAGCGGTTCGAACTCAACGGCGAGTACCGGACCGGCAACCATCATCAGCATGATGATACTGATTATTCCTGTCAGAGTTTTCATGATTTCATCCCGGTTTTATTCATATTCCAAAAAGGGGGTCCATCAGAGTCCGATGGCTGCCAGTTCACCCTCCTCGCTCATGTAAATCCAGTATCCGTACCCCGGATACAGGGTGTTCTGCGCACTGTCCGGGACGTTCATGATGGTGTTCTGGAACCGCTGGGTTGCGGATTCATACCCGATCACATACACCCACTTGTCCCTGATCGAGAGGAGGGCGTTGTATGCCGGTACCGGGTTCAGGCTGGTGACCCCGAAGGTATTCCATCCTTTCACGAGTTTCCTGGTCGGCGGGATCTGGAGTGCGTCCCCTTCAAAGTAGAGGTTCACACTGTCTTTCCGGGTCGAGTAGACCCAGACCGCGTCAAGGGGATTGATCACCGTGGATGCGGTCACGGTCGTCCAGGATTTGGTCTTGGGATTGTAACTGAAGATACTGTGTCCTCCCACGTCGACCTTCCCGAAGATCGCCTTTGCATTGTTCATCCCCTCGGTGAGCA
>CAZSVH010000200.1:0-2453 GCA_964610235.1 uncultured Methanospirillum sp.
ATGCCGAGGCAGTCGTCTCTTTTGACCGGATCCTTGAACTGGTTCCCGGCGATGTGAATGCCCTGTACAACAAGGGGATCAGCATGCATAAGCTCGGGGAGCACAAGGAGGCAATATCCTGTTTCAAACAGATCCTCAAACAGGACCCGGAGGATGCAGATACCTGGTTTGAACTCGGAATATGCCTGAAAAGCCTGGACAACTGCAAGGAAGCAATCAAATGTTATGACCGGGTCATCAGGCTGGAACCCAACCATGCCGAGGTCTATGAAGAGAAGATCGAGTGTCTGAGAAAACTCGGTCTCGATGATGAGGCTGAAAAACTGATCGCAACCCGGGAGATGGACGACGGGTGGTAACCCTCCCGGTCCTGCATCTCTCTTCTCTTCTTCCTGATTCTCACCGCACGGTCACGGTCCGGGTATAGGGCCGTCCGTAGATCACCTGCAGTCCGTCACCTTCACGGGCTGCCTGGTACTGGAGGCTATAGGTTCCGGGCCGGGACGGGGAGCGGAGCGTGAACCGGACAGACTGCGTCTTGCCGGGTGAGACGGATCCGCTGATCGGCACCGGAATCCATTCAGGCCCATAGGTGCCGGTCTCCTCAAGTGCCATCACCCCGATGCGGTGCCGGGGGATCCAGTCATCTGATCCGTCATTATACAGATCGATGCTCACCGGGTATGAGGTCCCGGTGGTCATTTCGGCAGGGATGGTATCACTGATGATGACCGCGTGAATGCCGGTCATGAATGACGCCGGTGTCTGAACCGGTGCAGGAACCGGGTCCTGGACAGGGGCGGGAGTCACGGCGGTATTCAGGGTCAGAATGCCGGGGGATGGCGGCTCACCAGCCCGGACCAGGGGCAGGGGATCAGCGAATCCCGGGACCGGCTCATACGGGGCATCAGCGATCCCATCCCCGTCCAGATCAGGGGCGGCGAGGGGACTGCCGGATCCGTCTGCCCAGAAGTTACCCCCAATAACGACCCCTCCGATAGCATTCTCCCCATCCGATCGCCGGACTGCCAGCACCACCCCGGTGCTGTCCGGGCCGGCCTGAAGGTTCCGGGTATTGTCCAGAATGGAGTCCCAGATGGTGATCCCGCCTGTCTTCTCCAGATGAATCCCTGCCTGCCGGTTCCCGCTGATCCGGGAGGAGGAGATCTCCGAACCGGATCCGCCGGAGCAGAATATCCCGTCACCGGCATGTCCCGATATCAGAGACCTGATCACCTGTGCCTGCCCGTCCTCAAGGATGATCCCGGATCCGGATCCGTTGGTGACTTCTGAATCAGAGATTCTCACCCCTGTCGTTCCATCGGCGATGATTCCATCCACGCACCCGGTGATCGTGATCCCGGAGAGGGTGAAACCCCGCGACTGCCGGGCGGCGGTTGCTGCCTCCGGATCAGCTGACCGGTCCCGGCCCCAGGGGAACCGGGTGGAGTCGGTTCCTTCCAGAAAGATCCCGCACTCCTCACCCTCGATGCTGATGTTCCTGATGGTGACC
Organism: uncultured Methanospirillum sp.; assembly: GCA_964610235.1. Classification (GTDB taxonomy): domain Archaea; phylum Halobacteriota; class Methanomicrobia; order Methanomicrobiales; family Methanospirillaceae; genus Methanospirillum. Next base: position 1,514 of record CAZSVH010000200.1, read on the forward strand.
CCGGTGACCGGCCGGCCGGCAGGATCGGTCAGGCTGATCCAGATCCCGACCGATGAACCGGGCTGAGACGGCCGGATTGCATATCCCTGTCCGTCAAGGATCACCGAGGGTGAGGCGATGATGATCCCGGCCGGATACTGGTGGGTGACCGGGTGCTCGAGGGTGTACTTCCCGGGCTGGGTGATGAGGACATACCCGCCCCCGGAGGTTCCGTCTTCAGGGGGGAAGAGAACCGGTTCTGCGGCAGTACTGGTGATGATGAGAAGTCCTGCGAGAAACAGGGAGATGACGGATACCACCTGTGGCAGCGTGCGGTAACGATTCGTACTGATATCCTCCGGAGCTATCTGGAATAGTTCGGCATGTGATCATTTATCCCTTTGGAGCCGGAACACCTCTTCTTCAGGGACCAGGAGCCGGGGGTGGTGAAACCCCGGAACTGACCATGATAAAACCCAGGCTCCCCCCCTCAGGGCGGGAGTGATGCTTGACCACCCGTACCCGCCGTTCACCGTTCAGACGATCAATCCGGAGGATGATCTTGGAGAGGTGAAAGAGACTGGTTCCCCCCAGGGGGGCATAGTCATTCTTCGCCGGGTCCATGTAGACCTGGTTGGTGATGAGCACCGGGATATCGAACCGCTTGGCATACCCCAGAAGGATGACCATCTGCCGGGAGAGACGATGCAGGGTGTCCTGTCCGTGCTCAAGCTCGGTCCGGTACAGCCCGGTCGCCGAATCAACGACGATCAGCCCGGGTTTTTTGCTGTTCAGGATATGGGAGGCGTCCTGGATCATGGTGGCCTGCTGATCAAAATCTGCAGCCTCATAGAGGTAAAACCGCTCAGAGAGCGCCTCTGCGTCATCACCGGCAATCTGGGTGAACCTCTCGACCGAGAAGCTCTCGGTGTCCACATAGATGACGGATTTACCGGCTGAG
>CAZSVH010000201.1:0-2402 GCA_964610235.1 uncultured Methanospirillum sp.
GGATGTCCCGACAGACGGGGAGGTCTTCATCAGGGGGAGGAGTATCAGGCAGATGTCAGACGATGACCTGACCATCCTGCGCCGCGACGAGATCGGGTTCATCTTCCAGCAGTTCAACCTGATCCCCCTCCTGACCGCCATCGAGAACGTCCAGTACCCGCTCATCCTCAAGACCGGATCCCGGGCCTGTACCGACCGGTGCCAGGAGGTGCTCAGCTCGGTCTCCCTGACGGAGGAGCTCTGGGACCACCGGCCGAACCAGTTATCAGGGGGACAACAACAGCGGGTCGCCATTGCCAGATCCCTCGTCAATGATCCCGCGATCCTCCTCTGCGATGAACCGACCGGAAACCTGGATACCACGACCGGGAAGGCGATCATGGACCTGCTCGACCGGTTATGCCGGGAACAGGGAAAGACGATCGTCATGGTCACCCATGATCCCCGGACCGCCGAGTATGCGGGCAGGATCATCAGGATCGAGGACGGAAAGGTTATGGAGGAGACCTGATGTCCAGCCGGAGCCTCTTCTTCGGTCTTGCGGTAAGGAACCTGTACCTCCACTGGCTCCGGTCACTCCTCGCCGCGGTCGGGATCATCATCGGCGTCGTCGCCATCTCCTCGATGGGAATCCTGGGGAACTCCCTCGTCCTCTCGGTCTCTGAATCACTCACCGATGTCGGGGACTCCATCGTCATCATCCCCCATACCGCATACTCCACGACCGGTGCATCAAATGCGAACAAACAGATAAGTGATCGTCAGATCGAGCAGATCCGGCGGGTGGTCGGGACGAACCGGGTGGTGCCGGTCTATACCGGGGGTGACCGCCTGAAGATAGGCCGTGATATCACGACCGTCTCCATCTACGGGATCGACCCGCAGGATCTCCCCGGGTTCCTCGACCTGGAGGAGGGACAGTATATCCGGGGAACCTCGGGAGTCATGGTCGGGGCAAAACTGGCAGAAGAGAATAATATCACCGTCGGATCACACCTCCTGATCGGAGAGGACGAGACCGGTGTGAGGGTCAGCGGTATCCTGAAGGAGCGGGGGATGGGATTTGATATCAGCCCGGACAACGCCGTCGTCACCTCCCATATCTGGTTCAGGGACTACTATGACAGGAAAGAGCATGACCAGGTCATCGTCAAGGTGAAGGATCTGAACCAGATCGAGAAGATGAAGAGTGCAATCGATGCCCAGCTGAACAAGCGTGAGGACGTTGTGGACATCTACGACACCAAGGCCATCCTGGAGAGTATCCTCACCGCCTTCAGCCAGATATCAACCTTCACCACCGTCATCGGAGGGATATCACTCATCGTCGCCGGGGTCTCGATCTTCAATGTCATGATGATGTCAGTCATGGAACGATACAAGGAGATAGGAGTCCTTCGTTCGATCGGAACCAGGAAGGCTGAGGTGAGGAGCATGTTCATCTACGAGGCCCTCATCCTGGGAGCAGTCGGAGCAGCCATCGGGGGACTGCTCAGCTTCATCGGGGGGTACCTGACCATCCTGCTCATGCTCGGCGAGACGAGCTATCTGTTTGATCCCTCCTCGCTCATCCAGATCCCGTTCGGCATGGCATTCGGAGTCGTGACCAGTCTCCTCTCCGGGGTCTACCCCTCATGGAAGGCAGCCAACCTCAATCCGATTGAGGCACTCAGGCACGAATAGCCGGAAAAAAGAGGCCGGGATCACCAGATCCTGGCACGCTCACTCTCGTTGCGGTACAGCAGAGCGTCAGGACCGATCTCAGGAAATGCCTCATACAGTTCATCCATATGAAACGGAATGGCATTCACCCTGAACCGGTTCCAGGGATGCTCCTCGATGAGGACCATGTTCCGCAGTTCCTCGTCGCGGATGGTGCCCCGCCACGCCTGTGAGTAGGCGAGGAAGAACCGCTGCTCATCAGAGAAGGATCCGTTCGCCGGGTCAGGGCTGCCGGAGACCCGGGCATCATCCGTCTCAGGATCCCGGACCTTCTGCCAGGCATCCCAGGCGATGATGAGCCCGCCGAGATCCGCGTTATTCTCCCCAAGAGACCGGGTCCCGTTCAGATTCTGACCCGCAAACGCTTCCATCTCATCGAAGTGGCGGACGAGCGGGGCCGTCACGATCCCAAACCGGGCCGTGTCATTCGCGGTCCAGAGAGGAACCTCGGTCCCGTTCACCACGATCTTCCTGAGCGGGGTGTCAAACCCGTGCACCAGTTCATGGGCGATGATGGCACCGATCGCCCCGTAATGCTCGACCTCATCTGCCCCGGGATCGAAGAACGGGGGCTGGAGCACCCCTGCAGGAAGGACGATCTTGTTCCTGGACGTGTCATAGTAGGCATTGACCGAATGGGGAGAGAGATACCAGACATCAGGATCCGACGGGGTGTCGGC
>CAZSVH010000202.1:0-2375 GCA_964610235.1 uncultured Methanospirillum sp.
GCCCGCCAGTGCCCGTCGGTACCCAGGATACCAGCTGCGGGTATGCCACTGTACTGCTCCAGTACGGCATTCCAATGGGTCACCCGGTGGGCATTGTCGATGACAAACTGGGGGATCGGTGAGCCCTGGACGATCGCGTCAAGGGTTGCCCGGCTGGCAAGGACCTCCTCCTCAGCCCGCCGCTGTTCCGTCACATCCCGGGCAACCAGGGTAAACCCGGCGGTCTGTCCCCCTGCACCGGCCCTCCGGGAGATCCGTCCTTCATAATACCGATCTTCCCCTCTGATGGGAAGGGAGTAGGTGATCTGCCGGGTCTCCCCGGTCTGCCTCACCTGATCCAGTGCCTGGCCCAGAAGAGCAGCCTGTGCAGGGGGAAGGAAGGAGTGGTATGATCTGCCGATGAAATCGACCGGGGGAAGATAATAGTCCTCACGGGTCTGGTGGAAGGTATCGAGGAAGACGCCGTCGCTATCCAGGGTGAAGACCAGGTCATCGATGGAACTCAGCACAGAGTTCAGCCGCTCCTCGCTCTCCCGGAGTGCCTGCTCACTCCGGGCGATGACCGCGTACTGTACCCTGAGATCCTCCTCAGCACTCAGCAGTTCTTCGTACGAGGCGGCGAGTTCCTCGCTCTGTTTCTGCAGCTCGATCTCGTTCTGCTTCCTTACTGTGATATCACGAATGAACGCGATCAGCAGAACCCGGCCACCGAGGGCAATGCGGTTGAGGGAGATCTCAGCATCGAAGAGTTCAGCACTCCCCCGGGTATGCCTCCACTCAAAAGTCTGGGGGAACCCGCTGATGGCGGCATCGATATATCCCCTGGCCTTCACGGATGATTCTGCCCCGTCCGGCTGAACCGGAGGGGAGAGATCCATCGGGGTGGTGCCGGTGATCTCATCCCGGGACCGCCCGTAGATCTGGACCGCCCGCTGGTTGCAGTCGATGATCGTCGCCTCTTCCATCAGGAAGATGCCGTCATACGCGGACTCAAAGAGGGTCCGGTACATCTCCTCGCTCTCCCGGACAGTTGACTCAGCTCTCCGTTGTCGGACGATCTGCTGAATCTGGTTCGTCAGCTCCGCAAACTGAGACCGTGGATCGCCTCCTTTCTGCAGGTAGAAATCCGCCCCCTCCCTGAAAGCGGCCACCGCGACCTCCTCCCGGCCCCGGCCGGTGAAGATGATGAACGGGATGGTGTTGCCGGTTTTCCGGATCTCTTTCAGGAACTCAATGCCGTCCATCCCCGGCATCTGATAGTCTGATACGATCGCATCGAACTCCTGGCCGGAGAGGAGGTCCAGAGCTTCCCGGGCTGATAGTTCAACCGTGACCCTGAATTCACCTGTTCGTTCCAGGAATATTTTGCAGAGATCAAGGAGCATCTGCTCGTCATCCACGTACAGTACTGAGATCACTCCTCTCCCCACCTCTCGTTATCCGTGTACCTTCACGGACCTGATAGACTTTTCTGTCGGCCATCCCTTCACCGAACCTGCCATATGGGAGTACAAAGAGATGATCAGGCATATATGGCGGGAATTACCATTACGCTCCTGGGTACCAACGGATGGTACCCGACCTGTACCGGAAACACGCTCTCCATTCTCGTCCAGGCACCCGGTATCTCCCTCATCCTTGATGCCGGAGACGGACTCCACAAGGTTGCCGGGGTCTGCCCGATCATCGAGACCCCGGCAGTCCTCCTTCTCTCCCACTTTCACCTGGACCATATCAGCGGGTTTCACGCGCTTGCACGACTCAGGTTTGCCCGCGGCCTTCAGATATACGGACCACCCGGAACACGGGCATTCCTCGAGTCTTTCATCTGCCGGCCATTCACCATTCCCCTCAGTGAACTCCCATACCCGGTCACCATCACCGATCTCCCTGAAGGGAGGGCGGATATCCCGGTCCCGGTCACCACCGCATATCTGGTCCATACCCAGCCGGTTTTTGGGTACCGGATTGAACTTGGGCGGACGATCGCATTCTGCACCGACACCGGACCATGCGATGGCTTCCACACACTGGCACGGGATGCGGATCTTCTGATCTCCGAGTGTTCTTACCTTCCGGGGGAGAACAACCCTGCATGGCCGCATATGAACCCGGAGATGGCAGTCAGGGAAGCCGTGCGGGCAGGGGTCGAAGAGCTGCTCCTGGTCCATTTTGCTGCAGACCTGTACACCACCCTTGCCATGAGACGGAATATTCGTGAGACGATCACCGGGTTTCCCGGTCTCATCATCGGGGAAGACGGAATGCAGATATCTCTCTGATATCTCCCCGGCCCGGGGATCGTAGAGGGGATAGGAGTAGACATCAAGCTCGCCGGGGATCGAGCCGTCTTTGGTCCGGGATACGGTGACATG
>CAZSVH010000203.1:0-2349 GCA_964610235.1 uncultured Methanospirillum sp.
GTATGATGAGAACTCCGAGGTCTGGAAGTATGGTGATCGGGAGCGGCTCAGGGAGGCGGGAAACGAGAAGAGCGCCCTGCATATCCTCAAGATGGCATACGTGATCTGGTTCATCAGGCACCAGATCCTCCAGAACCGGTCTTCAACACTCAGGGAACTGTACTATATCTCTGAAGGCTGGAACAAGGCGAAATTTACCGCCCAGAACGACTCCAACCTCCTCATCGAGGACCTCGAGATCCTCACCGATGTCCAGCGGGAACAGTTCAACCTGCGGCCGGAGGAGGACGGTGCAGGAATCTTCGGCCCGCTCCGGATCCGGGAGGAGACCCGGCGGGGTCCCAAGGAGATCCACTGCGGGGATGATGTCGGTGAGGCAGGGTACCAGATCCCGACCAATGTCGAGAAACTCGAGTTCGTGGATCATGATGCAAAGATGGTCATCGCCATCGAGACCGGTGGTATGTATGCCCGGCTCATCGAAAACGGGTTTGACGAGAAGTATGACGCCATCCTCGTCCATCTCAAAGGACAGCCCGCCCGTTCAACCCGGAGGGTGCTCAACCGCCTGAGCCGGGAGTTCGATCTCCCGGTCACCGTCTTCACTGACGGAGACCCCTGGTCATACCGGATATTCGCATCTGTGGCATATGGATCCATCAAAAGCGCCCATATATCCGAGATCCTGGCAACACCGTCAGCCCGGTTCATCGGGGTACAGCCGACTGATATCAGGGATTATGATCTCCCCTCAGACAAACTCTCAGAACAGGATATCGCTGCACTCAGGTCAGAACTGACCGACCCGAGGTTTGACACCGAGTACTGGCGGGAGCAGATAGCCCTGCAGCTCTCCCTCAACCTCAAGTCAGAACAGCAGGCATTTGCTGCCCGTGGCCTGGACTTTGTCACTGAGGAGTACCTTCCTGCCCGGCTGAGCGAGATGGGCATCCTCAAAGCCTGATCTCACCCCTTTTTTATCTTCCGCCCGATATCATGTATGGATCCCTTCTCAATGCCCGCCGTGATGGTACCCCTCGCGGTCAATGCAGTGGTTCTGATCCTCACGCTCATCTACGGGTGTCGTGAGGATATCAGGGAACGGGCTGTCCCGGTCGTGATGTGGTATCCCGCCATCGCGATCGGGATCCCGATGCTCATCTGGTTCTGGTTCTCGGTGGATGCAGCCGGGGATCTCCCGCTGATGATGCCCCTCATTCCGCTGATCCTCTTCTTTGTGGTCGCATTTTACCTCTTTACCCGGTTTAACCTCATGGGAATGGCAGACACCAAGGCACTCATCCTCATCACCGTCCTCATTCCCTGTTTCCCCATCGTCCCGCTCTCCGGATATCCGCTCTTCGGGTTTCCCCCGTATGTATTCCTCCCGTTCAGCGTCCTCTTCAACGCGGTGGTCCTGAACCTGCTTCTTCCGGCAGGATTCTTCATCATGAATATCATCCGGAACAACCGTGCCCCGCTTCCGTACCTCTTCCTCGGATTCCCGGTCAGGGGAGAGACGATCGCGGATGAATTCGGGATTGTCATGGAAGAGTTCTCTGAAGAGAACGGGGTGCTCAGCCGACGGTTCATCGGGGTCGGGTCAGCAATAAAGGAGATGGTGACCGGTGGCAGACGGGTATACACCAAATCCCTGAAAGAGGAGCCAGAAAAATACCAGCGGGAACTGGCCCTCTATCGGAAGGCGGGAACGGTCTGGATCAGTTACGGGGTTCCGTTCCTGATTCCGATCACCGGAGGGCTGATAACCGCCCTGGTGATGGGAGATCTCTTCATGCTGCTCATCAGGCTGGTGATCGGGTGACGCCGGGTCCCTCCGGGGAGGTGGAACTCGCCTTTGATTCCCAAGGACTGATCCCGGTCATCGCCCAGGACCAGGAGACCGGTGATGTGCTCATGCTCGCCTATGCTGACCAGGAGGCTATCGCCCTCACCCGGTCCACCGGTTTTGCCCATTACTACAGCAGGAGCAGGAAGAAAATCTGGAAGAAAGGTGAGGAATCGGGAAACGTCCAGAAAGTTCACGAGATCAGGGTGGATTGTGACGCCGATACGGTCCTCTTCAGGGTGACCCAGGTCCGTGCTGCCTGCCATACCGGACATCGTTCCTGTTTTTTTCGGACCATTGATGGAACCGTAACCGGAGAACGGGTCTTTGACCCTGCAGTGGTATATACTAATAGCATTGAGTGACCAATTATAACCCGGTGAATATTTTTGAAACTGGTTCCAGATACTAGCGTCGTCATAGACGGTCGCATCACCACCCTCATTGATACTGGTGAATATAACGGGGCTCAAATAATAATACCGGAAGCAGTCGTTGCC
>CAZSVH010000204.1:0-2331 GCA_964610235.1 uncultured Methanospirillum sp.
GCCGGGGATGATGACCGGCTGACCGATCCTGCTGTACCGGGCAGGCAGGTCCGGGCAATCCGGCCCGAACGCCCGTGTTGCCCCCTTCCGGTGGACACAGACCTTCATCCGTTTCCCGTCCACCTCATGCTCCTCCATCTTGGCGACATTATGAGCCACGTCATACACGAGCCGGATCTCCTCTGCCCCGATCCCGCACATCCTGCTGACGACGGATCGGATCTGGTGGGTGATGACCTGGCGGTTCGCCCAGGCATAGTTCGCAGCGGCTGCCATCGCCGCATAGTATGCCTTTCCTTCAGGGGAGGTGAGCGGTGCACAGGCGAGCTGGCGGTCCGGGAGGCTGATATGGTACTTCTGGACCGCCCGCTCCAGGGTCTGGAGATGATCGGTGCAGACCTGGTGTCCGAGTCCGCGGGACCCGCAGTGAACCATGATGCAGACCTGCCCCTCCTCGATCCCGTATGCCGTGGCGGCATCAGCATCGAGTATCTCTGATGCCACCTGGATCTCGAGGAAGTGGTTTCCTGCTCCCAGGGTTCCGCTCTGGGGAACCCCGCGGGATCGTGCCTTTGCAGAGACATGGGCCGGATCGGCACCAGCCATGCTCCCCCCTTCCTCGCAGCAGGTTACATCCTCTTCAACCCCGTACCCCTCCTCCACGGCCCAGGATGAACCGCGGGTCATCATCTCGTCGAGCTGTGACGGGGAGAGACGGAGGGATGAGCGTGCCCCGACCCCGACCGGTACCGCATCGAAGAGCTGGTCAAGGATCTCCTTCTTTTTGGCCAGGTCACGGACGGTGAGCGGGGTGGTCAGCAGCCTGACTCCGCAGTTGATGTCAAACCCGACCCCTCCGGGCGAGATGACCCCGGTGGAGGAGTCGAAGGCTGCCACTCCTCCGATGGGGAACCCGTACCCCCAGTGAATATCAGGCATGGCAAGGGAGTGCCGGATGATCCCGGGCATCGTCGCCACATTGGCCAGCTGGGTCACGGCCCCCTCTTCAAGGGTCTGCCTGAGCGATGCAGAGAGGAAGAACCTGCCGGGCACATGCATCCCCGGGACGGTCCCGACCGGCACCTCCCATTCCAGGTCACTCACCTGGCGGACGGAACCCATCATGATCTACACATCGAATAACACGTCGAGTACATATTCACCATTCTCCTGTCTGACTGAGAGACCGCTGAACGATATCCCTTTTACCTCGGTCCCTCCCCCGTGGCGTTCCCGGTCAAACGCCTCCCCCAGGAGCCGGGCAGTCAGCTGATCCCCGCTGATACTCACTGAGATATCAGAAAAGACAACGTTTTCGATCTCGGTGAGGCAGAGGAGTTCAGAGAGAAATGCCTGGAGCATCTGTTCAGGGTTAGACCCGGTGACCGAGAGCGAGAAGGGAAGATCGGCACGGGCAGTCCCGGTGTACATCACCGACATCAGGGCATGACCGCATTCGGTAAAGAGGGACCTGACATCCGGGGCTCTGACATGCATCAGGATATCTGCCGTATGCTCCCGCTCTTCGAATGACATCTTCAGAACATGCCTTCTGCCAGGGGGTGCAGGTGGTAGGGGATGAGACCCATGTGGATATGGTCGATGTACCGTGCCTGGTACATGGAGATATAGATCAGATGATTTCCTGCGGTCAGTGCGATATCGGTCGGTTTTGCCGGTTTATACGAGACCGGGAGGAGAACCGGACCACCGCATGAGGTGGAGATACGGAAGTTGGTCTTCCGATCGTTGATATAGGCGATGACCTCGTCGTCGATGAAGACTGAATGAGAGGGTGAGTCATCAGGCGGTCCGTCATAGGCATCAGACATCGTTCAGAAAGGTCAGACCGGGAAGGAAAAAACCCTTGTGCATGAAAAAGGAGAGGGCGGCGGAAGACAGGGGGATCACGACAGGGAGATGATCCGGCGCACAACCGGCATGTCTTTCTCCCTGAGCCGGTAGAGCCGGAACCGCTTGCCGGTCCGGGTGCCGGTTATCACCCCGATACGTGATGAGAGGATCCCGACCATCCCGGCGACCGAGTGATAACTGACCGGGAATGATCCTGAGAGATGTTCGTAGATGTCCTGGATGGAGAGGTCAGAGTGGTTAAGAAAGATCCTGATCATTGCATGCCTGACCCCTGCCTCGTCTCCAGCCAGCCAGGAACGGAGGCGCTCCTCTACAATATCATGGCGCTTGTCCTGATCCGTCATACTCCGAGGTATCTGAAACATCGGCAAAAAGGTTTCTTCTGCGATGAACCGGAAGATTTACCCGATCTTTTCCGCGCAGGAGGCTGATGGTTTAATCTCCATCAGGGACCAA
>CAZSVH010000205.1:0-2326 GCA_964610235.1 uncultured Methanospirillum sp.
CAAAGAACTCGATCCCTATCAGGACCAGCAGGAAAAGGCTGAAGATACTCAGAATCTCCCGGTGCTCAAGGAGCGGAAAGGGTGCATCCAGGAGCGAGGTGATGACGATGAACGCCAGGTCCAGGACCGAGGCGACGATCACCAGTCCCAGGAGTCCAAGCAGAACCAGATATAATCCCTTCTGAAATTGCGAGATACGCTGTAGCATCGTGATCCGTATACTCATCTGATCACCGATCCTGAGATACCTGCCGGTTCTCTCCGGGAGACCCTGTCCCGGGGAGAAAAAAAGGTTAGTCCCGGTGAGGGTGGATGTGGAGAACCTCTTCTTCCACCTCTTCCACCTTATGGATGATCCGATCCAGTTCAGCAAGGACGGCGGGCATCACGATCACTGCTCCAATCAGCGAGAAGAGGACCGCGATGATGGTAGTGAGTCCGAAATTGCTGATGATCGGAAATGTCGAGAGGATGAGTGCCGAGAATCCGAAGAAGGTGGCAAGGCCTGATACCAGGATCGCGGATCCTATCTTCCGCACACTGTTCCTGATCGCCTCGATCACATCGGTGGTCATCTCCCGCTCCTCGAGGTACCGTTCCATCACCAGGATGGTATACTCTGCCGCGACACCGATCGTCATTGAACCCAGGCATGCCGTCATCGGGTTGTAGTCGATACCGAGGATGAACATGGTCACGGCATTCCATCCGACGATGGCGATGATCGGAACGATCGGGGTGAGTGCATTGATATTCCGGTACACCAGGCCGAGGAAGAGTGCCACAAGGAGGAATCCCAGGTAGGTCATCGCCTCCTTGCTCTCGATCAGTTCACTGATGAGGGAGGTGAAGAGGTCGATACTCCCGGTGATTCTGGCCTTCACTCCCGGAGGCGGAGGAAGAATCCTGAGGTCACTGTTCAGCTGATCCTTGAGGTCCCGTTGTGGCTGAGAATCCAGTTGAACCGTATATAACTGGATAACTGCCTCATTTCTCCCGTTCAGGAACTGGTTCTTCGTCCCCTCAGGGATCCGGTCAAGTACGGCGTGCAGTTCTCCCGGGGTTGACGGCATCACCCCGCCATTATACTCCACGATATAATCAGCAATACTCACTGCGTTCGTAATCTTCGATCGCGTCTCCAGCTCCCGGGACGTAAAATCCTTCATCCATTGTATCGTGTCAGGTGAGAGGACATTGTCCCCGTACACCAGGATCGGGGCCGATTCCGTTGATCCCACGGTACGGGATACTTTATCCAGGGTTACTTTCGCCGGCATATCGCTGGGAACAAATGCATTCTGGTTTGTATCGATCGGAATCCGGGAGTCCAGCTGGATTCCTACGAATGCAACGAGGAAGACTACCAGCAGAACGGGGAGTGGTCGCTTTGCGATGCTGACGGCGACCCGGGAGAGTCCGGCGTCAACCGACTCTGACATCCGGGACTTCCCTGCTCCTTTGGCCTGGTAGTTGATGAGGAGGGCGACCAGCGGGATTCCGATGAGGGAAGTCAGGTAACAGGTGATGACTCCGATGATACTGACCAGACCGAATCCACGGATCATCGGGACGGGTGAGATGAACATCGCGAAGAATCCCATCGTTGTCGCCAGCATGGCGTACATGACTGCCGGACCGGTCCGGGTCATGGTGATCCGGATCGCTTCAGGGAGGGGATGGCTTCGTGCCTCCTCTTCAAGACGCGACTGGATCTGAATGGCATAATCGATTCCCAGCCCGATCATGACCGGGAATGCGGCTATCACTGCCATACTGACCTGGACTCCGGTCAGACCCACGATCCCGAAGGTCAGGAGGAGTCCGACTGCCACAATGAGTACCGGCAGGAACCTGGTGCTGACATAGGAGAAGAGCAGCCCCATCACGATAACCATCAGGAAGAGGGCTGCAAGGATGAGGGTGGACATGGATGATCCCATCTCTTCACCCATCTCCTGGCTGAATGCGGCCTCTCCGGTGAGTTTTACCGAAACCCCCGGCGGAATGTCAGTGCTTGCGATGAAGGACCTGATGTTGTCCATGGCAGAGCGTTCTTTCGTCTCGCTCAACCCCGGCTCCAGGGTGACCATCGCCATGTTGAGCAGGTTTGAAGGAACATACCGTTCAAAGATGACCGGGGAGATCTTCTCCCTGATTGCAGTGATCTCGCCTGAAGACTGGGGGAGGGTCCCGTTGTTCGCTTCTTTCATCACGTCAGCGACGCTGGACGTCCCTGATACATACTGAAGATGCCGGATCGGCCCCATGATGGAGTCGATGTATGCCAGCAGGTCAGGACTGGTCGGATCACTACATTCGAAGA
>CAZSVH010000206.1:0-2294 GCA_964610235.1 uncultured Methanospirillum sp.
ACATAGCTGAAGACCGGTATCGATGAGTCATTGATGGCATCCTTGATCTCATATCCGACAGCACCCTTCATCCGTGCTCCGATCGAGATGTTCTTCTCAAAGACACCGACCTTCTGAATCCCGTTGAGTGCACGCCGGATATCTTCGGCCGGGAACGGCCGGTATGCGATGATCCTGAGCAGACCGACCTTTCTCCCGGCAGCCCGCATCTTGTCGATCGCATCCTTGATGGTGCCGCAGACCGAGCCCATGGCAACGATGGCAACCTCTGCATCATCCAGCCGGTACTCCTCGATCAGGCTGCTGTAGTCACGCCCGATCTTCTCGCCGAACTCCTTTCCGGCTCTCCGGATTACATCGGCAGAACGGAGCATGGCCTGATCGAGTTCATATCTGAACTCCATGTAGTACTCGGGGGTTGCATACATCCCCATGCTGATGGGGTTTTTTGCATCCAGGACATTATAGGGCTTATAGGGCGGGAGATACGAGTTCACTTCCTCCGCGGTCGGGATATCCACCGGTTCATAGGTATGGGAGAGGATGAATCCGTCAAAGCAGACGAAGACCGGCAGGAGAACCTGGTGATCCTCTGCCACCCGGTAGGCGATGTAGTGGAAGTCATGGACCTCCTGTGCATCCTCGGCATAGAGCTGGATCCATCCCGAGTCACGAAGGATGATGGAATCCTGCTGATCATTCCAGATCGAGAGGGGTGCCCCGATGGCCCGGTTGGCAATCGACATGACGATCGGCTGGCGCATCCCGGCTACATTGAAACATACCTCTGCCAGGAGGAGGAGACCCTGCGACGAGGTGGATGAGTAGACACGTGATCCTGCCGCTGATGCTCCCAGGCAGGCTGAGAGGGCAGAGAACTCACTGTCCACACAGATGTATTCGCTGTCAAGAACGCCGTCGGCGACCATCTCTGCAAGCCGTTCGACGATATGGGTCTGCGGGGTGATAGGATAGGCTGATATCACATCAGGTCTGCAGAGCCTGACCGCTTCGGCAGCACCGTGTGATCCCTCGAGTATCTCCTTCATCTACTTCTCCTCCTTGATCATGGTGATCGCTGCGGCCGGGCACTCTTTCGCACAAAGCCCGCAGCCCTTACAGAAGTCAAGGTCAGGGTCATACTTCTTCGCGGTCTCAAAGACACATCCCTCGGGACAGACGAGCTGGCACATCCCGCAGCTGGTGCATTTCTCATGGTCATAGACCGGGCGGAAGACCCGCCATGACCCGGTCCTGTTCTCCCGTGCCTGCCCGGGGGCTGCGGCACAACCGACACGCAGTGCCATCTAGGCGCCTCCTGAAATTAGGTCAAATGCTGCTCGCGCAGCGGCAACATTCTTGTCTGCCAGGGATCCGGAGAACCGTCCTCTGACCGCCTCCTCGAGTGCAGCCAGCGAAATCTCCCCGCTGGCTGCCGCAAATGCACCCATGAGCGTGGTGTTCGTGATCGGAACGCCAAGAATCTCCAGCGCCATCTTCGTGGCATCGATCGCGATGACCTTCACCCCGGCCGGGACCGGGGCGTCAAGCGCCTTCTCTGTGTTGATCAATACCGTGCCTCCTTCCTTCATCCCGGAGAAGACATTCACATCCTTGATGAGGGTGCTGTCCTGTACGATCACATAATCCGGTTCATACACCTGGCTTCTGAGCCGGATCTTCTCGTCTGAAAACCTGACAAAGGCCTGAACCGGTGCTCCCCTCCGCTCTACCCCGAAAGCCGGAAAAGCCTGGGAGAAGACACCGCTCTTAAAGGCCGCCACCGCGATCAGTTCGGCTGCAGTCACCGAACCCTGACCACCTCTTCCATGTATTCGTAGCTCTCTCAAGAGAATCCCGGGTACATTTTACACGATTAATCATATTAAATTAGGGTTCAACCGGTATCCCCAGGATCTCGGATACCCTGCCGGAGAAGACCTCCCGGGCAATGGCTGACAATCCGCGTGCAGCAGTCCATTCATCCAGGACAAGCGGTTTCTTTCCGAGAAGGGAGGTGACGCCCTCACAGACCGGCCCGGCAAGAGACCCGCAGAGGGCGACCGGGGCACCGGGGGCAAGGAGCGAGAGGGCGGCGCATTCCATCGCCGCAAACATCGCAAGAGCCGGGATCCGGCCTTCAGGCGGAAGGCTGGATTCGACTCCGGCATGGAGAAATGCATCATTCGCGCTGCTAGACCCCTCATCGACTGCCCGGATCGCGTCCAGGTCCAGGGCACCGTGTACCCGGCCGGGTGCAAAGATACAGGCATCAAATCCCCCGACGATCGTAT
>CAZSVH010000207.1:0-2294 GCA_964610235.1 uncultured Methanospirillum sp.
GGTCAGCCGGTCATCATCCCGGGGAGCATGGGGTCATCATCATACCTCCTGAAAGGGACCCTGGAGGCGATGCACCGGACCTTTGGATCCACCTGCCACGGGGCGGGACGAATCCTTTCCCGGTCCCAGGCGAAGAAGGAGATCAAGGGGAACCAGGTCAGGGAGGCTCTGGGACGAAGCGGGATCATCGTCCGGGCTCCTCATGACGGAGCGATCGCCGAAGAGGCACCCGGTGCCTACAAGTCCAGCAGCGAGGTGGTCTCGGTGGTAGACCGGCTTGGGATATCCCGTCTGGTCGTCAGGTTTGACCCCCTCGGGGTCATCAAAGGGTGAGGATGCCCCCGAGGATCGGCGTGGTCTGGGATGCCCCCCTCCTCTTCACCCGGCTGGTGGAGGACTGCGGGTACACGGCTGAGCTGATCACCCCGCATCTCCTGGCCGCCCCGTTCTTCAGGAGATCCTACTCTGCCCTGATCATCCCGGGAGGGTTTGGAAACCCGGCATACTCCCGGGTGCTTCCTGCACTCCGCGCCCGGGAGAGCCGGATCCAAAGGTTCGTCTCCGGGGGCGGGACCGTCGTTGTCTTTGGCGCCGGGGCAGACTCCCCGGATGCCTACGACTGGCTGGGGCTCAGGGTTGTATACCGGTTCGGGTTCACCGAGGGGGTACCTGAGTGCTCCCACTCCTCCCCGCTCTCCAGTCTCACTGACGACTGCCCGGACCCGGTGACCATCGACGGGACCTTCGAGACCGGGGCCGGTCCTGCTCCGGCCTCTGGCGCGGGTCAACTCATGGAAGAGGGCGGCCCCCATGTCGTCCTCCGGGTCCGCGGATGCCCGGTCCTCCTCGAGTATCACTGCGGTGCCGGGAGGATCATCCTGACGACGGTTCATGAATACCCGTCCCGGGGTTTTCTCTGCCATATCTCTCCCGGGGAAGGCGAAACTTTATTGTAGCTGTATGCGAGGGAACTATGAGGGATCTCGATGGAGCATTATACAATATCGGCTGAATCGTCTGCCGGTGATCTGATACCGGTCTGCCTTGCGGTCCATGCACTTGTGGGGAGACTGCCCGTGACTGCGAGGTCAAAAAACGCCCCCGGGATCAGGATCGAAGACGGGGCAGTCATAGACCCGGCATACAGCGGCCCGATCCTCGAGGAGGTTCTGGCCTCCGGAACCCTTACGAAGGTGACGCCGGCGACCGGCCCGTACAAGGGGGTGCCGGTCATCGTGGCACCGGTCCGGAACCCGGCCGGCGAGGTGATCGCTGCCATCGGCCTGGTTGATATTACCGGTATCTTTGACCTTGCCACCCTGATGGAGCATCAGAGCATGATCCTCAAACAGGTCTGCGGCAAGGATCCCTGTCCCCTTCCGTCAGAACAGATCAACGCCAAACGGTGATTCCATGTATTCTACCGCGTACAAAGTCCTGGAAATTCTTGAGAACGCAGACCGGCCGGTTACCGGTGATGAGATCAGTACCGCCCTCTCCCTCTCTGCCTCAGCGGTCTGGAAGCATATCAATGAGCTGAGACTCATCGGATACCAGATCACCGCTTCTGATGATGTGGGGTACGTCCTTGACCGGAACCTGATGGACTTCCGGCCCCATGTGATCCACCGTCACCTCAAGACGAAGGTCATCGGCAGAAAGATGCGGTATTTTGAGAGTATCCCTTCCACGATCTGGTTCGGGAAGGATCTCGCTGAGCACGGAGACCTGGACGATCTTCACGGGATGGTCATCATCGCGGAGGAGCAGACCGGGGGAATCGGGCGGATGGGCCGGTCCTGGGTCTCTCCCAGCGGAGGAATCTGGGTCACGATCATCCTCTGCCCGACCATTCCGATCGACCACCTCTTCATGCTCACTCTGGCAGGTTCGGTCTCTGTTGCCCGCGTCCTGCGCAAGATGTTTGATATCGGAGCCCTGATCAAGTGGCCCAATGACATCATCATCGGGGACAAGAAGGTCGCCGGGATTCTCCTGGAACTGGGTGCCGATGGTGAGAGGATCAAATACTGCCTCGTCGGGATGGGTATCGATGTGAATATCAGGGTCGAAGACCTCAACGAGTCCATCAGGCAGATGATCACCTCCATCAGTCATGAGGTCAGCCACGAGGTCGACCGGTCAGCACTCCTCGCCGCGATCCTCAAGGAGTTCGAGGTCAGGTATGACATGATCTCGCAGGGAGAGTATGATGCAGTCGTCAGAGAATGGAAGACCTTCTCATCAACCATCGGCAGGCGGGTGAGGATCAACACGCTTCGGAGCAGCTTTGA
>CAZSVH010000208.1:0-2219 GCA_964610235.1 uncultured Methanospirillum sp.
GGATCAGCCCGGTGACCACCAATTGTCTGATCTGGTCCGGGAGCGCGGCTTCACTCAGGGAAACGACCCTGGCCTGATCCCTGCGGGCCAGTTCTGCATCACGGGTCAGGATTATCCGATCCTCTTCAGCTGCCCTGACAAGCAGGCAGGTGTCTTCTTTCCGGTTCCCAGCAGGCAGATCGTTCGCGTCCAGGGTGTCGTATCCCATAAACCTCAGGTACCGGCAGAGCGATCCTGCCATTCTGTCACAGATGAACCGTGGCTCCCGCTCCTCTCCGGTCATACTCTCCTGATGATTGCGATCCTCTCTCCGCAGTGAAGGCACCGGTCATCAGAGAGGTGGCGCATGTCAATCCGGTACCCGGACCGGGAGATGACCACACCGCCACATGAGGGACAGTAGGTATTCCCATACGGGTGTTCCGGCACGTTCCCGATGTAGGGATAATGCAGTCCCTGATCCCGTGCCTGCTCCCATATCTTCTCCAGTCTTCGGAGCGGGGTGATCTCCCGGTTCTGCATCCGGAAGTCCGGGTGGAACCGGGTGAAATGAACCGGGGTTTGTGGGCCGGTATTCTCCACAACCCAGTCGATGAGTGCCCGTATCTCATCAGGGCTATCGTTCAGCCCGGGGATGATCAGCGTCACGATCTCGATATGGAGTCCTCGTTCGTGTGCCCTGATCGTCGACTCCAGAACCGGTTCAAGTCGTGCCTGGCAGACTGACCGGTAGAAGGCATCAGAAAACGCCTTGATATCGACCCGCCAGGCGCTGAGGGCCGGTGCCAGGTCTTCGAGTGCGGCAAGGGTCATGAATCCGTTCGTGACATACACCGTGCCGAGGCCTGAATCCCGTGCGATCCGTCCCATATCTGATGTATACTCATACCAGAGGGTCGGTTCATTGTATGTCCAGGAGACTGAAGCACAGCCGGAATCCTGTGCACGTTCCACTGCCGTCTCAGGGGGTATTCTCCTGAGTGAGACGGTTCTCCCTTCTGGCTGGGAGATGTGCCAGTTCTGGCAATGTGAACAGGAGAAGTTGCACCCGATGCTTCCCAGGGAGTAGGAGAGGGTTCCGGGGAGAAAATGGTACAATGGTTTCTTCTCAACCGGATCGACCGCTTCTGCCGAGACCATCCCGTACGTCTCTGCCATGAGCGTCCCGGACCGGTTCCTTCTCACTCCGCATCTGCCGGTCTGCGTTTGCATGATCCGGCAGTGATGGTTACAGAGGTGACACTGGACCTTCCCGTCTGGGGAGGCCTCCCAGAACCGGGCCGGTTTTCCATCCTGCTCTCGTTCCTGCACCGCACACTCCATGAGTCGTCCCCGGGAACAACCCGGGTCCGGCTCTCATCTTCTTTCACCTTCTGATAACAACCTATATCTCCGTTTTCATGAAAAATATCAGGTTGAATGTCCACCATTGTGTTATCGCTTGGGGGTTCCATCCTGATACCCGGGCTCGACTCCCCCAATATCCGGCCATATCTCTCTGTTCTTAAGAAAATAGCAAACAAGCATCGTCTTTTTGTCGTGGTGGGCGGAGGCGGGGAAGCCCGGCGCTACATCTCGGTCGCCCGGGATCTCGGGGTGGATGAAGCTTCTGCAGATGAACTGGGTATCCTGGTGACCCGGTTGAATGCAACCCTTCTTGTACAGGGGCTCGGGGATGCTGCCTGGCCCCGGGTTGTGGAGAATCACACCGAGGCGCTGACCGCCTCCCAATCCGGGAAGATAGTGGTGATGGGTGGGATCACCCCCGGACAGACGACCGATGCGGTGGCTGCCGTCCTTGCAGAACGGTCAGGTGCTGCGGTCTTCTTCAACCTCACCTCGGTCGACGGGATCTACTCTGCTGATCCCCGCAAGGACCCTGATGCGAGACGGTTTGAAATCATCACCCCGTCAGCCTTGCTTGAGATCATCATCAGGCAGCACGCCACGGCAGGAGTGAACACGGTCATGGACATCGTGGCCGTGAAGATGGTGGAGCGGTGTAATATTCCTCTCATTGTTCTGGATGGACGCGATCCCCTGGCTCTCCTGGCAGCAGTTGAGAGTGGGAGTTGCCAGGGGACGGTGGTGACGGTGACCGGCACCAGTCCTCTTCCCCTCTCCTGACCCAAAGAATATATGCAGTCTTTGCCAACAGTATAGGGCACGGGGTAATAGGGTAGCCTGGTCCATCCTAGAGCGTTTGGGACGCTTTGACC
>CAZSVH010000209.1:0-2205 GCA_964610235.1 uncultured Methanospirillum sp.
ATGATCATAAACGGCAAATAATCGGTTGACATAGGGCGTTTTATCCGGATAAACGCCCCTGTCTTGCAGATCTTCTGCTCGACGGGGATTCCGGGGCTATAAGAGAGTGGTACGGGGAGAAGGTGGCCCGTTCCCCGCTCCTCTCAGATGCATATACCGCAACCGATTTCTTCCCTGATATGGGGGAGAGAGGAACCTGGCTCTCCTTTACGGCTGCTCTCATCCGGAATGCTGATGGTGAGGTCATCGGGGCGGTTGAGACACTGGAGGACATCTCTGCCCAGAAGATGGCTGAAGAGGAGCTCCTCTCCATGACCCGGTTCAGGGAAGGGATCATCATGAATGCCAATGTATGGCTGATGGTGATCGACCAGGAGAAGAAGATCCTGGTCTGGAACCATGCTGCCGAGGAGATGAGCGGATACCGGTTTGATGAGGTGGCTGGTTCATCGTGGATCTGGCGTTCCCTCTACCCTGATCCCGGATACCGCCGCTCGATCACGGCGACCATCAGGAAGGTCATCGAAGAACAGGAGTACCTGCAGGATTTCCAGACGACCATCCTGACCAAGGACGGCGAGGAGAAGGTCATCCTCTGGAATACCCGCTCTCTGGGTGATGAACTCCATCCGGACCCGCGGTTCGTTGCCATTGGGGTGGATATCACCCGCACGATCGGAGCCCAGCAGGCACTTGCTGCCAGTGAAGCACGCCTGCAGGCGATCGTCAGCGGCTCTCCGATCCCCCAGTTTGTCATTGATAAGAAGCATCGGGTCATCCAGTGGAATGCGGCGCTGGAGAAGCATTCCCGCATCCCGGCAGAGCGGATCCTCGGGACTGATGAGCATTGGAAGGCGTTTTATGCTGAAAAACGCCCCTGTCTTGCTGATTTGGTCATCGACGAGAATGATGCCGGGATCCAGGCTCTCTATCCTGAGCAGTACGAGAAATCCCTGCTGGTGGAAGGCGGATACCAGGCAGTGGGGTTCTTTCCCCTGATGGGTGAGGGGGGCTCCTGGCTCTTCTTCACCGCTGCACCGATCCGGGACCAGGACGGGGGGATCATCGGAGCGATCGAGACACTTGAGGATATCACGGACCGGAAGAAGGCGGAGATCTCCCTGATGGAGAGTGAGGAGCAGTTCCGGGCCCTCTTTAACAATGCCAATGATGCTATCTTCCTTCACCACCTCTCTGAAGACGGGGTTCCGGGGAAATTCATCGAGGTGAATGAGACAGCCTGTTCCCTTCTCGGGTACTCACGCGAGACCCTGCTCACCCTCTCCCCGCCTGATGTCGTCTCACTGCCGATGAGAGAGAAGTCACTGGAGTACTCACGCATCCTCCTCTCACAGGGGCATGTCTCCTTTGAGATGGTTGATATAACCGCGGGAAATGAAGAGATTCCGGTTACCGCACACATGTATGAGTTCAGGGGGGAGCGGATGGTCCTTTTCAATGTCCGTGACATCTCTGAACGGAAACGGTATGAGGATGCGATCCGGAATGCGAACCAGAAACTGAATCTTCTCTCCACCATCACCCGCCACGATATCCTCAACCAGATGACAGCCCTGGTCGGATACCTCGATCTCCTTGAAGAGACCGGATCAGACCTGCAGCTGCTTGATTATATCTCAAAAGCGAAGAAGAGTGCCGGGACGATCACCCGGCAGATCCTCTTTACCCGGGATTACCAGACGATTGGCATCCAGTCTCCGCAATGGCAGAACCTGAGTGAGACGGTCAGCAGGGCTGCCGGCATGCTGGATACCGGGATGGTCCGGATTGAGATGGATCTTGAGGGGATAGAGATCTTTGCCGATCCCCTCCTTGAGAAGGTATTCTTCAACCTGATCGACAACTCTCTCCGCTATGCCCGGGGGCTGACCCGGATCTCTATCCAGGCAGCGTATGAGAACGCGGGGATGGTTCTGGTCTATCTGGACGACGGGGCAGGGATCCCACCGGAGGAGAAGGAGAACATATTCCTCAGGAAGTACTTCACCAATACCGGCTTTGGGATGTTCCTCTCCCGGGAGATCCTCTCCATCACCAGCCTCACGATCCGGGAGACGGGTGAGTTCGGATCCGGTGCACGGTTTGAGATCCGGGTCCCGAAGGGAAGTTACCGATCTGTTCTGAAAAAACGGCATGATGTAGCCTTGAGGCTCCCCTGATGAAAAACGGATAAAGTAATAAGTG
>CAZSVH010000210.1:0-2166 GCA_964610235.1 uncultured Methanospirillum sp.
CATCATCCTGGCACGCAGAGCCGCGGTCGTATGGGCGTGCGACCTGAACCCCGGGGCCGTCTCCCTCCTCACCGATAATATCCGGATAAACCGCATCTCCAATATCGTCCCGATCCTCGGTGATGCCGGAGTACTGCCCCGTATCCTGGGACGGCGGGCTACCCGGGTGATCATGAACCTCCCCCTCCATGCAGAGCCGTATCTTCCCGCAGCATTCTCGCTCTGCCTTCCCGGAGGGATGATCCACTACTATGCCCTGGTATCAGAAGAAGAGGGGGATCCTGACTTTTCACGCCTCCCGGCCGCCGCGGTCAACCGGAGATTTGTCAGGACCTATGCACCCGGCCGGTCACACATGGTGTATGATATCACGGTGAGGTGAGAGAGGAGAGCGGGGTGGGTTCCGCGTACCCGTACTTCTTCCACTTGCTCTGAGGGATACACTGCTTGCAGATGATAGAGACGCTCTTGGCTGCAGAGGTCGAGAGACCGGTTGAGAGTTCATAGGTCCCGTTCATCTCCAGGCTCCGAAACTCGTCCCGTGCTGCCGTTCTGAGCTCGTAGAGCTTGCGAGCGTTCATCTCTCCTCCGCTGCGGGTCTCATTGTGGGATGAGGTCACGTTCTGGCCGGTGAGGGATACCGGCTCATCCGGGGTGGACGGATCATCAAACCGGATGATGGCATACGTCCCCAGGGTGTACTCTCCGGTCTCCCCTGAACGGTTCACGTCTTCTCCGGCACCCGCAGGTACCAGGATCAGGCAGAGGAGAACGAGAGGAATTACCGGTCTGAACATGCGTACCGCAGTATTGATCCCGGGGAGACAAAAGGCAGGTGGTCAGTCCTGCCTCCCGGACCGGTACAGAAGCAGGGCTCCAGCAAGACCGGCAGGGACCAGGAAGAGCGGAAGCGGGGAACGCGCTGCCGGTTCTGCCGGGGAGGGGGCCGGCGTCGGTGAAACCGGGGCTGCCGGGGTCAGATTGATGGATGCGGTGGTTGTCATCCCGGCTGCAATCTGCACCCGGTTGGAGTAGTCTCCGTATCCCGCCATCTTCAGAACCAGGCTGTACTCCCCGGGGCCGACCGATGAGAGGATGACCGGAGTATACCCGATGAACCGGTTGTCAAGAAGGATCTGCGCACCGGCCGGAACCGAGGAGATGCTGAGGGTACCGTTCATCCCGGCCGGGGTGGATGCGGGTTTGAGTTCCACGTTCACCGGGGTGATTCTGCCGGCAGCGACCGTGACCGGGGTGGAGAGATCCTCCCGGTGCTGGGCGGTCAGGAGAAGGGTATAGATACCGGGATCCAGGTCGGTCAGGTCGAGCGCTCCGCTGACCGGAGTGGTACCCTGATAATCACCGTTCAGGTACACCGATGCTCCGGCCGGGGTCGTCGAGACCATGAGAGACCCGGTCCGGGCTTCCGGGGAGACCTTCTCCAGCACCTGGTGTACCCGGGTCTCCTGACCGCTGCTGATCATCACCTCCCGGGTCACCGTCTGGTACCCGGCGAGCCGGAGGCTCAGGGTATGGGTTCCGGCAGCAAGGTTTCCAATCCGCTGGGGGGTCTGACCCTGCCAGAGGTTGTCAATCTTCACATCCGCCCCCTCAGGAACCGAGTGCAGATCAAGGGTCCCGGTCACCTGAGTCCGGGACAGGGAGGCATGGACCCGGGGATGGGAGTCCTGCTCTACCTGGACACGGGTGGTATAGGTGACATACCCGTCTTTGCTCACCGTGATCGTATGCATTCCGGTGACCACCTGCGGAAACGAGAAGGGGGTCAGGTACTGCTGCCCGGCATCCAGGGTCGCGAGGGCACCGGATGGGTCAGAGGTCACGGTGATACTGCCGTACGGGGAGAGCGGAACCAGGGATGCCGTGATCGGGATCGTCTCATCTCTTCCCGGGTTATACGTGATCCGCTGGAAATACTCCTGGTACCCGTTCTTCCTGATCTTCAGGTCATGGGAAGGGGTCGCAGTGACCAGAACCCTGACCAGGACCGGGGTGGTACCCTGGTACGAGGAGTCGAAGGTGACATCCGCACCGGACGGGTTGGATTCAATCTTAAACCAGCCGGAATCACCACCGATCGGGGTCGGAAGGACGGTGATCGTGGGTTCGGGAGTCGGGTCCACAGTGACCGGGACCAGGTACGCG
>CAZSVH010000211.1:0-2136 GCA_964610235.1 uncultured Methanospirillum sp.
TCTGCGGCAGGGCCAAAGAACGGAATGATGGAGATCCAGCCGGGAAGAGGCCGGGGGATCCCTGGAAACACCGGTCTTTGACTTGTATGTCTTCAAGGACTGCAGCCCACGGTACTCCCCCTGTGCAGCCCGGTACGCGGCTTTCAGCCCACAGTCATTCGTGGCGGTGACTCCCCCGCAGGCAGGTTCGACGTACTACGTGATGATCTATGCCCGGTCAGGGAGCGGAACCTATACCCTGACTGCTACCAGTTATACGTGTCCACCCGGGGGGAACGGGGCATCGGTGTCAGCCCTCGCGTCTCTCTCCGGGAGTGCTGACCAGACGGCACGGGACACCATTCCGGTCCCCCGTGCTGAATTCATCAGATCATAAGAATCTCCGTACCAGAACGGGCAGTGGAATCCTGATCCCTCCCCCATCTTCTCTGATATCTCTATACATCATGTCGAAAAGGCCCAATACTCCTGACCTGTCAGTATCAGTGTGACATTTATACCCGCCCCCATACCGGGCCCCCGGTCAGATCTCCACCCCTCACTCTCCGGATACCAGGTTTCTCCCCGCCTTCAGGCTGATGACGAAGGAATGAGGCAGGCATCCGTCTCTGCGATCCGTCAGTTCGTCACGGGCAGGCCAAAGACCGGGAGGATCTGGTCTCTGCTCTCAACAGATCCTGAACTGAATGCACACTGGGATGGTGCACTGTACATCACCGGGAAGAAACTCGGGATGAACGATCATGGACGGGTACATGCCATGGTTGCTACCGTATCGGCATGTACTATCCTGGATCTGCTCGTTCAGGCAGGAATTACCCCGGATGTCGTCTCCGAAGGGATCGGAGACCTCGATGATGCCGGGCTCATCGTCCTCACCGCTGCCCTCTGCCATGATATCGGCAACCAGATTCATCGCGAGGACCATGTCTCCCACAGCATAATGCTCGCAATGGGGATTCTGGACAGAATTCTTCCTCTGCTGTATGAGGATCCCGTCACCCGCATCCATATCAGATCCTTCATCCTTGGAGCGATCTACAGCCATCACGGGGAACCCCGGCCATTGACGATCGAGGCGGGGGCGGTGTGTATCGGAGATGCGACCGATATGACGACCGGAAGGGCGAGATCAGCCTGTCATCAGGGGAGTGTGACGATCCATACCATCTCGGCATTATCCATCGATCAGGTCTCGATCACGAAAGGAGAAGAGAAACCGGTTGAGATCATCATTAAAATATCTAATTCTGCAGGGATCTTTCAGGTTCAGGAGATCCTGAGGCCGAAGATATCAGCCGGACCCCTCAACCGGTTTGTGGAGGTGAAGCTTCTGTTTCCCAGGGAGGCAGGGAGCGGCGAGAGGGAGATCCTGCGAGGCATCGAGGAGGAGCAGAGGATCGGGTGCCCCTGGGAGCCGGGTCCGGGGACCTCAGTCTGATCCGTTCTCATCCCTGATCCTCCAGCATCCGGCAGGGATGATCAGTTCAAACCGGGCTCCCTCATCCGGGGTTCCGGTCTCCTGGATCCGGATCTTCGTGATCGAGAGGATCTCCCTGGCCAGATAGAGTCCGAGACCGGTAGTCTGGCCGAATCCGTTCTCGAATATCTTTTCCTTCAGGTCCGTCCGGATTCCCACACCGTCATCCTCGATGATCCACCGGCAGGAGTCACCATCCCGGACGAAGGATGTCCTGATCCCGGTCAGTCTCCCGCCGTACCGGATGGCATTATCACAGAGGTTATAGATGACCTTCTCGATAAGCGGGTCCGCATACACGAAAAGTCCTCCAAGAGATGAGGAGAATAGTCCTTGTTCTGCCTGAAATCCGGAGATGGCCCGCGAGAAGATCGTATCAGCCTCCTGCCAGGCAGGAAGACTGCTGCCCAGGCTCTCATACGCTTCCATAAACATCACCTGGGCATGTATCTTCTCTGACTGATCGAGGATAACCGCAGCGATCCGTGAGATCTCAGGGTCGGACTGCCGGTCAGAGAGAAGGGAAGAGAATCCCATGAGGATACTGAGAATATTCTTGATATCATGCCGGGTTGTTGCAGTGAGGAGATGCTGCTTGAGATGGATCATCGTCAGCATCTCCTCTCTCGCGATCTGGTCAGAGATGTCACGGGCAA
>CAZSVH010000212.1:0-2134 GCA_964610235.1 uncultured Methanospirillum sp.
CACCCGGGTGACATTGGATGAACCGATCAGGTTGATGATCCCCAGGTCTTCGGGCGGGAGGCCTGCCCCCCGCTGCTCGATGACCGGGTAGATGTTGGATTCGATCTGGAAGTTGACGAAGTTGCCTGCAGGTATCTTTCCGCCACGAAGGCTGATATCCTGCTTTTCGTTCTGGTTCCACAGGCGCAGCGCAATGGAGGGTTCCTGGACGATAAGGTCAGGGGCATCCGGGTTGCGGGTGCCGGTTCCCATGAGATACCAGTTCCCGGTCTTGCCTTCGAACTGTGCCGGGTTGATGAAGAATCCCTTCGGAGTTGATACGACAACGGTTGCTGCCGGAGCATCGGTATTCAGATTCGAGGCAGATGCCCACCAGCCGATCGTCTCACCCGGTTTGATGAAGAGTGAGACATCGAGGCCCTCTTCACCGATGAAGACGATACCACCGCGGTGAACCACGTTGAGTTTGTCCTCGGCAGCACGGGGGAAGTGGAGGTCCAGTGGCAGGGTGAGACCATCCTGGTAGGTGGTCGTCTCTTCAGCCTGCACACCGTTCAGCCAGAAGGTGACCGTCGCTCCACGCAGGGTCTCGTTCGCCCCCACCTGAACCATCATCGGGTATGATGCGTTTCCATACACCCCTGAAGACATGGTAACGGCAGATCCGCCGAAGATACCCTCAATGTCAGAGGTGATGGTCAGACCCGGAGCTGCGGGATTATCTCCGATATACACGGTTCCGGTAAGGAACATGGGGAGGAGCTGGTTGGCCTCCTCTGCTGATACTGCCACTCCTCCGATACAGAGGAGGAGCAGGGCACAGACTACGATTCTCTGGAGTAGTGATGTCATCTTACGCTTCACCTCCGGCCAGGGCAGGGTCGCTGCCCATCGGGATGATCTCATCCCCACCGGTCAGGACACCATTGCCATTCATCTCAATGATGTATCCGATGGTCGGGTAGAGGTACTGGTCATCATTGACTCCCCTGATGATGAGCGGCTCCCAGCGCTGGGTCTCGGCATTGAATGCCAGGACCTTATCCCAGGATTCACCCAGACCATTGAGGATGAGGTTTGCGGCAGTCGGCTGCATGGCCATGATACCAATACCGTTTCCTGACCATCCCGGAGCCAGGTTCTTGCTGTAGGATCCTCCCGTGATATACGTCGGGATCACATCGATGCTTGCTGTTGAGTAGACCCGGACCATCTCAAGGGGACGGACCTTGTAGTCATCACTGACATTAGTCCAGTTGGTGACGCCATTGTCATCTCCATAGATGGCAAACGGTATGCCTGCGGTGTCCACTTCAGAGAAGAGTGCGGATACCGTGTCAAGGTCTGCGGTGACCATCCGCGGGATCGAGACGTGATTATACCCGGGTGCGAGAGAGATGATGCTTCCATCACCGATGATAAGATACCCGGCTTTGACTGCCGTGTTCTCCCCGCCGTCATTGCTGACCGTCAGCCTGACATCATAGATGCCGGGTTCAGTGAATGTTATCACCGGGTTCTTGTCGGTCGAAGTTGCGATGACTGCCCCGCCCCTGACAAACTCCCACTTCCATGCGGTGACAACACCGGTTGAAAGATCCGTGCATGCAACCGTCGCAGGGAAGAAGGATGACTTCGTCGGTTCTGCAGAGAAGTCTGCGACCGGCGGGTCATGGACTACCAGCAGGTTCTGGGATGCCGTGGTTGACGATCCTATCTCATCGCTCACCGTGAGATTGACAACATATACCGCAGGGGTCGCATACCGGTGAAGCGGACTCTGGAGGGTTGAGATCGAACCATCACCAAACTCCCACATCCATGAGGATGGTTTTCCGGCTGACTTGTCCCTGAACTGGACATCAACATGGGTGTCCGGTTTTGCCGGAGCATAGGAGAAGTCTGCCTTGAGTGACTTGACCGTTATCAGGGAATACTTGATATTCTCCCGTTCTTCCTGGGTCTTTGCGTCAACGGCACTGAGTCTGACCGAATAAATACCCGGTTTCTCGTAGAGATGTGTCGGATTCTCCTCGGTGCTGTCTACGACTCCGTCGTTGTCAAAGTCCCATCTCCATTCAGAGACGTTATACGTGGCACGCCCTTCAAAGTTGACCTGGAGAGGATCATATCC
>CAZSVH010000213.1:0-2121 GCA_964610235.1 uncultured Methanospirillum sp.
ATGATGATCCCGTCTGCCCGGATCATCTTTTCGATACAGTCATTGATGATATCCCTGGTCAGGGAACACTGACCGTTCTTCGTCTCAAAACATTTCATACATGCAGTACAGCCATGGAGACTCTTCCCGCCTATCTGCACCAGTTCGGTGGTAATTCCTTCTTTCTCAATCTCATCGAGTGCATACCGGATCAACCGTGCGGTGTTTCCTTCAGGTCGCGGGCTTGCGTTAAATGCTACAACGAACATAATAATTCACTCTTTTCTGGTAATGATGTGGTGACACGTGATCCTTTTCCATTGCGGATCGCAATAGAAAAGGCGTCATCAGGTCGACAGTTCATGATGGGTAGTGATATCCCGGAGCCGGCACCTGGAAGGCACCCTGCCCCGTTCATATGAGCCGGGAATCTCTCCCGGCAATCACCAGCCGTATCCTGGCAGGAAGACCATGCTCTCCGATGCCTCCTGCCTGGAGGGAGAATGATTCCATTCTGCTCAGTACCCGGGCAGTCAGTTTCATCCCTCCCGGGTGGTAAGCCTGATACCCAGCTGGTACGCCTCTGCACAGTCCACCGGGAACCGGGCCTGTGCCTTTTGAACACGCTCGTCAGGATCAACATAGCTGAAGACCACCTTCTGGTAATCCTCAAACTGCCGGGTCTCACAGGCCAGCAGGGATTCACACGGTCCGCCAAACATCCGCTCCATAATCATGCTGTTTGCAGAGAAATGGACCTGATATCCGGTTTCCGGGATCTGATCCGCTGCCGCATTCATCGAATATACAAACGCGGAAGGTATCTTTTTTGGAAACAGCGAGACCGGAGGCTGTGCATAGACCAAGTACGGGAAGACGAGTCGTTCCATGAAACACCGCATCATGCCCGTGACGGTTCCAAGGTAGATGGGCGATCCCAGGATGATGGCATCAGCACCGGCCATCTTCTCGAGCACCGGTGTGAGTCCGTCACGACGGGCACATCTTCCATAGCTCTTACCGCCTTTGAGCTTGCAGGCAAAGCAGCTTGTACATCCCGTATACTCATAATCGTAGAGATGGATCAGTTCACCCGTTGCTCCGGTCGAGACAGCACCGTCCAGGGCATGCTGAAGCAGGGTTGCAGTATTCCACGTCTTTCTCGGGCTTCCGTTGATGGCAATGACATTCATCAGTGTACCTCACTTCCAGGTGACCACGAGTGGTTTTCGGTCAGGGATGAACGAGGGCGTATACTTCGGGTACCCGAGCATCAGGGCATATGCCACACTCCTTCCCTCCGGAAGTCCCAGCCAGTCGATGAGCGGGGGATGTGACCAGGAGGCACCGGCAACAAACCCGGCCCAGCAGGCTCCCACCCCGTAGGCTGGTGCGGCGAGGTCCACGTGGGTCAGGGCGATGATCGCGTCAACCGATGCAACCGGGTGGTTCTTCGGGATATGAGGAATGATGAGATGGGGTGCGTTCCGGCATATCACATCAACCCCAGCCTCCCATCCGGCGATGAGGGAGGGGACATACCCGCTCATCGGGTGATCGGTTCCGAGGAGGGTCTTCATCCATCCGATGGTCAGGGAGGCCACCTGCTGCACCTCAGCCGGGTCATGAATAACCAGCCATTCCACCGGCTGGCCGTTTCCTCCCGATGCTGCATACCGGGCATTATCCAGAAGGGCAGTGATCAGGTCCCGGGGAACCGGCCTGGTTGTGAACTGCCGGATCGATCTCCGGGTCCTGAGGTAGGAACTCATCAGTTCCGGGGTGATGCCTTCACCCTTCCAGGCCGTACCAGGGGTATAGCCATCAGGGTGATCCAGAATCAGGGAGCCGGTTGCGCAGAAGGCTTCACACTGCCCGCAGGAGAGGCAGGCCGGGGCACGCTGCGGGAGAATCTCCGGAAAGCCGTCACCGTCCGGGGAGATGATCCCCATCGGGCAGACCTCTCCGCATATCCCGCATCGGGCGCAGGAATCAGCATCGACATGAATCGTCATATGTTCTCTGAATACAGGTACCCTTATGCGGTATTATATCCCCCAGATGCCTTTTTGTAATATTATTTCATAATAGTAAGTATTGGTAAATATGGGGAATTCATGCAAAAAACACATATGCAGGCTT
>CAZSVH010000214.1:0-2073 GCA_964610235.1 uncultured Methanospirillum sp.
TATCCATCGGGATGGCTCCGGCTCCGGAATTCGCGATGATGAGTGCCTCTTCCTTTGAATGCGCCTCGATCACAATCAGCCGCTCCTTCTGCTTCTGCCGGACTGACCTGACGAGATCCGGCACTGCCGGGTATCCACCAGTGAAGACCAGGTGTTCCCGGAAGATGAGGATCGTATCTGAGAGCCCGGTCCGGTGGGCGACTCCTCCTCCGGCCATCAGCGCCTTGAGAGCCATCTTCTTCACGAAAGGGGGG
Source organism: uncultured Methanospirillum sp. (assembly GCA_964610235.1). Taxonomy (GTDB): domain Archaea; phylum Halobacteriota; class Methanomicrobia; order Methanomicrobiales; family Methanospirillaceae; genus Methanospirillum. The sequence continues at coordinate 255 of CAZSVH010000214.1, forward strand.
TGTTTCCGCGTTCCCGCGACTGATGTCGCCGGGTTTTCAGCCTGAGCGGCCTCAACGAGCTGCCGGGTCCTCCCGGCAATTCCTGACGCGAATTCTATCATGGCCCCCCCGGTCCGCCATATCCGGTGAATGGCACGTGAGTCCCCCCGTGCCTCGATGAGGAGATCTCCAGGATGAAGCCGGGTACCGGAAGGGACCAGTCGCAGAACCTCAAGGCCTGCTTTCCGGTATAACCGCTCAGCCTCCTCGGTACAGCAGACCGTCATCTCGTCTCTGGCTTTCAGAACGATCGTCCCCCATCTTCCTGAGAGGTCAAGGAGACTGGTTGTCAGGTCTCCAGCTGGAACATCGTCCTCGATCAGCTGGTCGATCTCTGCCTCAGTGAAAAAGATCATAGAGTGATTTACCTTTCTATAATGTTTAGCGTTTTGGTACTCACGGGGATGGAAATCATCCCGATGATCCGATCTGGGAGGGTGTTCATTCCCAGACTTCTGCTGACCGTGGTACTGAATATCTGTGCCGAATCGGGGGATCGGCTTGAATCATGGATTCTTCGTTCAGGCTTGGGTCCTCACCTTCCTTCAGGATCTGTTATGCAACCTCAGGATTGACTGTTATGATATCAACCACAGGGGTGTACCCTGCTGGTACCAAAAAAGTGAACCTTTCTTATGATTCACGGGGTGATGAATTCTTTCGGATTTCTCATCTGCATGAGAGATGTCCGTTCCTGGTGATGATCATCAGGGTTCGAAACCCCGGTCAGGTATTCAGGTGGGCAACCGGGATCTCTGATCCCGGTGATCAGAGGGTTTACTCGCCGACTCTCTGGTTGAGTATTTCCGCGACATCTGCGGTACTTCTCACCTTCACTGCTCCTGCCTCGATGAGCCGGTGGATAAGGCAGGTTGCGGCTCCGGCGGTAAAGTCCGGGATGAGTGGGTCGTCATCAGGGAGATACAGAATGATCTTCTCTGCCTCAATCCGCTCAAGCACTCTGATGTTTGGGAAATTCCCCCACCCTACCGGCATCGGGGTGAGAATGACCCGATGGGAAGCGGCGATCTGCTCATACACGAGCATCTCATGCTCAAGGGATATTTGTGCGAAGGGGGGTTCGGTGATGACGTCAAGACCAAGCGATCGGGCAGTCCGGCAGTCCGCATCATTCTCTGAGAGGACACCACAGGATACCTGATGCCCCGCTGATACCAGCCGGGATATGAGGGGTGTTCCTGATCCGCCTCCTGATATGACATACACCTTTTGTGTGGAATCTACTACCGGCTGAGGAGATCCTGATACATACAGGTGAGGGGTTCCGGTCACCGGGTTCTCTCCTATCACCGGGGTTATTCTGAAGTATTCTCTCAGCAGGGGGCCGGTCAGAACCTCCCGGGGTGTTCCTGATGCCCGAATGACTCCTTCATGGATCAGGATCAGGTGATCACAGGATGAAGCAGCAAGGTTGATGTCATGAAAGACTCCAATCACCGCTTTTCTTCCCCTCGTCGTCTCACGGATGATCCGGAGAAGTTCATGCTGGTGGTGAAGATCGATATGGGCAAACGGTTCATCGAGGAGGAGAAGTGCCGGGTCCTGGGCAAGAACCCGGGCGATCAGTACCCGCTGTCGTTCTCCCCCACTGAGTGAGGTGACCGGCCGGTTAGCGAGGGGGAGTGTTCCGGTCTGTTCCAGCGCATTTCGGACGATCTCGTGATCCCGATGAGACGGCTGCCTGAAACGGGGAATATGGGGATTTCTCCCCATCATGACAACATCATAGACCGGGTAGGCAAAGGGGATCTCACTCTCC
>CAZSVH010000215.1:0-2071 GCA_964610235.1 uncultured Methanospirillum sp.
GCCATCGGTATCATGCCCGGGTTTGAGTACGGGTCCGGGACGGTGGATCTGAACCCCGGGGATCTCCTCGTCTTCTACACTGACGGGGTAACTGAGGCCGTGAACCCCTCAATGGAACTCTTTGGAGAGGATCGCCTCAATGCTCTCCTCCTCGAAAACGCAGATCTTCCGACAGACGGGATCCTCGAGACGATCATCAATTCAGTCAATCAGTTTGCCGAGGGGAGGCCTCAGGAGGATGATATCACCCCCATCATCATGAAGGTCATCTGAGCTCCCTCCATCTTTTTTTGAAGCCTGGGTTTCAGACCCTGGTGAATGACCGGGATCCCCCCCTGTGACCCGGATGGTTACCCGGTCTGAAGCAGGGGAGCATCACCGCGTCCGTCAGTTACCGGGATCACGAGGATCCCCGAGTCTGCCTGGTCGGATGATGCAGTACTGTTATACACTCCGCGGAAGTAGGAGAATCCCGCCGTGTCGGGAGTGTGTGTGAATGAGAAGAGGCCGTCTGGTCCGGTGACGGTATCATCAGCACCACTCATGTACCAGGTAAATCCGTCGGTGGAGAAGAGGATCAGAAGCGGTGCTCCCGCAATCGGGATCCCGTCAGGTCCGGTGAGGGTGACGGTGATGGTAACCGGTTCCCCGACCCGGACAGAAACAGGAGATCCTGATATCTGCAGGCTCGGGGCGAGGAGCGATGAGACCGGTTCGGACTCGTTCCTGACCGAGAGGGTGAGCGCACGGGAGAAGAGTGGTTCTCCGTTCTCCTCATGCCGGGATACCACCGCCATGTAGGTGACTCCGGGAAGGTCCGGACCGGTCACGTTGATGGCAAAATTTCCGTCTCTTCCGGTGATAGCATCCGTTGCCGCTTCGTACCGGTCCCATATCCGGTCCATGAAGTTGTACCAGTAGAGATTGACCTGTTCTGCCCGGACAGGTTCCCCGGATCCATCTGAGAACCATCCTGAGAGAGTAATATTCTCCCCGGTCCTGATCCGTGAGGGGGTCAGGAACGCATCGATATGCCGCTCATCGTACCTGATTCGCGCCGGAGGATCAAAGGTGTCATCGCGGAATGTCAGGGAGACCGGGTTACTCTCGATCCGCTCTCCCCCGGTCTCCGTGGTCAGGGCCCGGAACTTCAGATTATCCGGACCGGTGAGATGGTAGGAACCGGTGAATCTCCCCTTCGTATCGGTGAGGAGGATGGATCCGATCCTGCTGTACCCCTGGTCCCGGGATCTCATCTCCACCGCGATCATCCGGTGGGGGAGAGGGGTTCCCCCATATCCCCGCAGATATCCGGAGAGGGTCGTGTTCTGACCGGCAGAGAACGTTCCGGCATCTGCCTCAAGCGACAGGGTAGCTCCCTGCTGCCGGGAGGGAGACTCTTCGGGGGCGTCTTCTTCTGTGAGGTCTTCGGCATCTCCATCATCAGCCTTTTTCCCGTCGCTCACGGAGGTGAGAGCCACCCCGGTCATCTCAACCTCTCTGCTTTTTGTCAGGTTTATTCCAGGCAGGTCGGATCCTTCGAACCAGGCCTGAAACCGGTATACCACGGTCCGGTTTACCACCACCGGCGTGGAGAACTGTCCGTCCTCACCGGTGATGAGGGTCTGGTTCTCTGAAGATGCGTTCCCGTCCTGGTGGCTGATGATCACCGTTTCGCCTTCCAGCGGGCCGAAGATGGAGAAGAGTTCTCCGGAGAGATTCACCGGTGTCTCCACCGGGAGGTAGTACCGGTCAGGATCGATGGAGAGGGTTATCTGCAGGCCGGTCAGCCTCCCCTCCCCTTCACCGACTGCCAGGATTGTCTTCCATTCTTCAACGGTATACTCATCGGTCACCGATCCTACAGCACCGGCTGCGAGGATCCATCCGATGAACGATACCAGAAATATCTGTAATAGTCGTCTCATATCAGGCCCTCTGCCACGCTGAAAGGTACAAATGATCAGGATGAAAACGGTTCTTCTCCCGGTTTCAGATACCGGTACCGGGAGTACCGATCCTCAAGTTCCTGAACTGACCGGGCAACGTACTCAGCTGACCGCCGGTTAAT
>CAZSVH010000216.1:0-2048 GCA_964610235.1 uncultured Methanospirillum sp.
CAACCGGGCAACCGAGACCATGCTCAATGTCTCCCGGAAGGAGATGGCCGGAAACACTGTAGCAGCTGGGGGGCGAACATCTGCAATACCCCTCAGTGCGGGATTGAACTCCTCCGCTCGGGGAAGAAGTACAGCATCTTTGAACAGGGCGGCGGTCATTTTCGGACCGACGTCTCCTACCTCACCCGGCCGTCAGGGGAGAAGGTCGGTCATGTCGAGATCGTGACCGATGTCACCGAGATCATCGCGGTGAAGAACTACCTGCACGGAGAAGTTGAAAAAGTCGCGTTCAATCTGGAGAAATTCTCCCACGGGGATCTGAATCTTGATTACTCCGTCACTGCGGCAGACGATCATACCCGTGAGGTGTATGACCTCTTTACCCGGGTAAACGGCAGTCTGAAAAAAGCAGCCGATGCCCTGGCTCTCATGATCGATGATGCCCTGATGCTCTCAACGGCAGCAGTTGAGGGAAAACTGGATACCCGTGCTGATGCCTCCCGCCACCAGGGTGAGTTCAGAAAGATCGTTGTCGGGGTAAACGATACGCTTGATGCGGTTGTCAACCCGCTGAATGTGGCTGCCGAGTACGTGGACCGGATCTCAAAGGGGGAAATACCTGCAAAGATCACGGATTCGTACATCGGCGATTTCAACGAGATCAAGAACAATCTCAACCAGTGCATCGATGGGTTGCAGGGATTGGTACAGGCAAACCGATCACTGCAAAGAATGGCGGTCAATGATCATACCGTCCGGATGGAAGGGCAATACCTGGGAATTTTTGCTGAAGTGGCAGAAGCAGTGAATTCCGTTCAGGACCGGGTGAACCATGTGGCAGAATCGATTCACAAAATCAGTGAAGGAGATCTGTCTGAACTGGAAGAATACCAGAAAATCGGGAGACGTTCAGATGAAGACAGAATTGTCCCCGGGTTAATAAGAATCCTGAATAACTTAAATGCTCTGGTTTCTGATGCAAACCTGCTTTCAAAGGCTGCGGTTGAGGGAAAATTGCAGACCCGTGCCGATGCCTCAAAGCATTATGGTGACTACAAAAAGATCGTTGAAGGGGTAAACAGCACCCTTGACAGTGTCGTCACCCCGGTGCATGAAGCACTCCGGGTATCCAAGGAGTATGCCGGGTACCGGTTCACGGCCCGGTTTGATCCCGGGCTGAATGTTTCCGGTGACTGGATTGAGTTCAGGGATGCCCTCAATAACATCGGGATCCAGATCAGTGCAGCCATGAGCCTGATAAACCAGCATCTCATGGATCTCTCCTCCAATGCCGAGGAGGCGACCGCCAGCATCGAGGAGGTCTCAGCCGGAGCACAGCAGATTGCCCACAACGCCGGGAGCGTCAGCAGCAATGCAGAGCAGGGGAGTGAAGGGATCGGCCAGGTTATCAGGGCGATGGAGGATCTCACCGTGACGGTGAGCGAGGTCTCCCAGCGGGCAGAGCGGGTTTCATCCATTGCCTCCCAGGCGAATGAGTTCTCCAAGCTCGGGATCACCCTTGCAGAGAAGTCAGAGGACTCGATGAAGGAGATCACCAGTTCATCATCAGAAGTGAACCGGATCGTTGGTGATATCAACCAGGAGATGGATGAGATTGGGAAGATCGTCAGGTTCATCTCAGATATCGCCAGCCAGACGAACCTCCTCGCCCTTAACGCTGCCATCGAGGCAGCCCGGGCCGGGGAGGCAGGACGGGGCTTTGCCGTGGTCGCCGCTGAGGTCAAGTCCCTGGCCCAGGACTCACGGCAGTCGGCTGAGAATATCACCGATATGATCGCGTCATTGCAGAATAAGGCAAAGGATGCCACCGTTGCGATGGCACATGCCGGTGAGACCGTGGACGAGGGGAGCCGATCCCTCGCCGAGACCCTTGAGGCGTTCAACCGGATCGCCGCATCCATCGAGGATATCTCCCGTAACACCATGGATGTTGCCTCATCATCCGAGGAGCAGGCCGCCTCGGTTGAGGAGATCACGGCCAGTATCACCGAGGTCTCGGACCTGGTTCAGAACACGGCAAAAGAGGC
>CAZSVH010000217.1:0-2031 GCA_964610235.1 uncultured Methanospirillum sp.
GGCCTGTCTGACGGCACCATCTCAATCCTCGGGCTGGTCCTCGGGGTCGCCGTCGGGGGAGGCTCGCCGGATGCGGTGGTCCTCGCTGGTGCGACCGGTGCGATCGTTGCATCAGTCTCCATGACCGCCGGATGCTTCCTGGAGATCGAATCCGTGCGGGATGAGGAAGAACAGGAGAGGCAGGAGCGGAATGCTGCCATCAGCAGCAACCCGCAGCAGGCCGTCGCCGGGATGATCTCCCATCTCAGCCGCTCTGGTCTGAGTGCGGGAAGTCTCGCGGCGATTCAGACGGATCTCGCGAGAAACCCCCATGTCATCACGGATCTTGAGACCGCGATCACCGAGGGCCGGAAGACATCAGCGCAGCGGGCCTCCCCGGTATCCCACGCGACCTGGATGTTCCTCTCAGCGCTTCTTGCCGGCCTGACACCGGTGCTCCCCTTTGTCTTCTTCCCGGCAGACGCTGCCTGGATGATCTGTATCACCATCACCTCAGCCCTGCTCCTGCTCCTCAGTATCGGGAGGGCACGGATCAGCAACCGGAGACCTTCCCGGGAGATTCTGGAGACTCTGGGGATCGCTCTCGCCGCCGCGATCGCCGGGGTCGTGGTTGCCCTTCTCCTCAAATGAGGAAATATCATGAGACGAAGTGATTACTACGAAGCACGGGGTCTGGATCGGATCACCGGCCTGAGTGACGGGGTCTTTGCCTTCTCCCTCACACTCCTCTCGATGGAACTGATCGTCCCGGAACTTTCAGGGTCAGGCACATCCCTGCTCTTCCAGGATCTTCTGGATGAGTACTCCCGGTTTGTGGTCTTCCTCCTGACCTTCATCATCACCGGTGCATACTGGTCCCTTCACCACCGGATATTCCGGTTTATCCGTGGATATGACGGGATCCTGATGAGGCTGAACCTCTTCAGCCTCTTCTTCATCATCCTCATGCCCTTCATCACCAAACTGATCAACCAGTACGGGGACACGCGGGTCGCGGTCATCGTCGCAGCAGCCGGCTATGCTGCCCCCGGACTCCTCCTGGGATTCACCTGGCATTATGCATCTACCGGTCACCGGTTCATCGATCCCGCGATCCCTGCCGGGTTTGTCAGGCTGACCACGCTGAAGAATTACATCAGCCCCTCGGTCTTCCTGATCTCCATCCCGGTAGCATTCATCGGTCCGAAGTATGCCCTCCTCTTCTGGCTCCTTCTCTTCCCGCTTCATATCGGGATCGACCTGAAGTACCCGGATATGATCGAGGATGATTAACCCCTGCCCGCTTCCGGGCAGTCAATCTCCGGGGGAGCATCCTTTTTCTTCCCCGGTGATCACCTGTATGCATGACGATTGAGGATATCCCCTGGGACAAGGCACGGATGGAGTTTGCACCGGTATCGATGACCGTGATGCATGAGAACGGAATGCGGTTTACTGCCCGGGCACAGACCGGCCTGATCATCCCGATTGATGCCCACCGGCACCTGGGCGGAGGAGGAGAGATCCCCAATCCTATTGATTATCTCTTCGCCTCGCTCGGAGGGTGCGTCGGGATAAAAATTCTTCTCTCACTCTCGGATGATGGCATTGTCCCGGATCACCTGGAGATAGCGATCGAGGGGACCCGGAGGCAGACCCTCCCGGCGACGTTCGATCATGTTCACTTCATCGTCACCATCACCGCCCCGGTCCCGGATGAGCGGCTCACCCGGATCCTGGATCAGACCATGACCCGGCTCTGCCCGGTTGCCGCGATCTTTGTTCAGACCGGGAAGGTCACCTTCGAGCACCGGATCTCCCGGTGACCGGAGAGGGTGGCAAAACCCGCCTTCCCCCGGCCTCTCTCAGGCACCGGGAAGAGCAGAGCTGATACCAGAGTGGAAAAACCTTCAGGGGAACAAAGGACCCGGTTTACCGGATGCAGAAGAAGAATTGTGTGAAAAGATGCGAGGGAAGCGATTTGAACGCTCGAACGCCTTCGCGACAAGGCCCTCAACCTTGCTCCTTTGACCTGGCTCGGATACCCTCGCT
>CAZSVH010000218.1:0-2000 GCA_964610235.1 uncultured Methanospirillum sp.
GGTGACGAGGGGAGAGGAATGTCTGGAGTGTCTTGTGTACGAGGACCGGCCAGCCCACTGCCGCACCTTTCAGTGCAGTCACGGGACAAAAAAGGAGTGAGTTACGGGGTTATGCCGGTAATGCCCTGATATCACCCGGGATGATCTGCTGGATCAGCCAGTCCGGCACCTGTTTCCCGGTCCTTAGGGTGACCCTGAAGAGTGCCCGCCTTTCAGCCATCCCGGTCCAGGTGACATTCAGCCGGTACCCGGTCTCAAAGAGTTTCTGGCCGAGAACGGTTATGGTGGCGTTCCGGTCCGCGATCTGCCTGACCTCTCCCTGCTCCATCTCCTCCCGCTTCTCCCCGATCTTCAGGGCCATCTCCTCTCCTGTCTGCAGGGCAAGGATATCGAGGTTCCCGATCCTGACCTCTTTCCCTTCCGGAAGCGAGACGAGGAAGGTGGTGCTGTACGGAAGCGGGGTTCCGCTCACCCCGGGCAGGTCGGGACGGACCTGCAGGGTGAGGATGACCGCTGCAGCGATGATCATCAGGATGATGAGGAGGATCACGACCCCGGTCAGGATCCGGTGCCCCGCGATCCGCTTCTGCAGCCCCTGTTTCATGCTGGTCCCATCCTGCTGACGATTTTAGATATGCCGGTCAGAGAGTGCATCGTTCTTCCTCATCCCGTATTGGACAGGTTCGGGTATCAGGATGCCGGATGAGGGGGTGAAACTATCATTATTTATCATGAGGATCAAACGGGTACCTACATCCATGTCTACGGCTCCTGATTCCGAATATATCCTTAAATGCACCTCGGCGTGTGCCGGATGCAGTTCGGATCTGATCCTCAGGCACGTCCTGAAGGCGGCAGGTCCTGATACGGTACTGGTGGTTCCTGCCTGCTGCACAAGTGTCCTGCAGGGCGTGTATCCGAACACTTCATTCGGCATTCCGGTCTACAATGTCGCGTTCGCTTCTGCCGCAGCGGTCGCCTCGGGTATGGCGGCCGCGTTTGAGGAGCTGGGGAGAGAGACCCATGTCATCGCCTATGCCGGGGATGGCGGGACGGTGGATATTGGTATCCAGGCACTCTCCGGTGCCCTGGAGCGGGGGACCAACTTCCTGTACATCTGCTATGATAATGAGGCGTACGGCAATACCGGGATGCAACGGTCAGGATCCACCCCGCTCGGGGCGCGTACCACCACCACACCCGGGGGGAAGATCCATGCCAAAAAGGATCTCGACCGGATCATCGCTGCTCATCATATCCCGTATATGGCGACCGCCTGCAGCGCCTACCCGCAGGACCTGGTCCGGAAAGTGCAGAAGGCGCTCTCAATCCGGGGTCCGAAATTCATGCATGTTCTGGCCCCCTGTCCTCCCGGGTGGCGGTATGATGCGGCGAAGACGATTGAGGTCGGGAAACTGGCGGTCAGGACCGGTATCTGGGCGATGTACGAGAGGGAGTATGATACCCTGACAATATCAGGGCAGACGAAGGCAGCGATGATGAAACCCGCACCGCTCGAGGAGTACCTGAAGATGCAGGGGCGGTTCTCGGGACTGAAGGAGGATCAGATTGCAGAGATCAGGCAGGATATGGAGAGGAACCTGCGGCTGCTCAGAAGGGAGGCTGAAGATATATGCTGACGATATCAACCGGGAATAATGCGGTCGCCGCCGCCGTGCGGGAAGCATGCCCTGCCGTCGTGGCTGCGTATCCGATCACCCCGCAGACCGAGATCGTGGAACAGATCGCCCAGTTTGTCACCAAAGGGAGCATGAAGTCCCAGTACATCCCGGTGGAGAGCGAACACTCCGCGATGGCGGCCTGTATCGGTGCCAGTATCACCGGGGTCAGGACCTTTACCGCGACCAGTTCACACGGACTGCTCTACATGCATGAGATGGTGAACTGGGCTGCCGGCGCCCGTCTTCCGATCGTGATGGCGAATGTGAACCGGGCACTGGGTCCGGGGTGGAATGTCTGGGCAGAGCATACTGATGCCC
>CAZSVH010000219.1:0-1980 GCA_964610235.1 uncultured Methanospirillum sp.
CCTGCCCGCATGTCTTCCGGACTCATGTACCGGCCGAAGTTCACCTTCGTCCCGCAGACATGGGTGTGGGAGTCCACCCCGCCGGCCAGGGTCAGGTGCCCTGCGGCATCGATGATCTCTGCCGCACTGCTCACTTTTTCGACGATCGTGCCGTCACGGATGCAGATATCCATGATATCCCCGTGGATCTGCTGCACCGGATCGATCACGAAGGCATTCCTGATCAGGATCTCAGACATCTCCGTCTCCTCCCCCGTCTTTGCAGGCCGCGACCTTGCGGTATATCTTCTCAAAGAGTTCGGTATCGGTCGGATAACCCATCTCCAGGACCTTCCGGGTCTTGATCGGGATCCCGTCCATCCGGTACGCCGTTCCGTCCGCATCGATTCCGTTCACCGCTGAGGGGATCTGGACCGTGCTGACATGGGTGGTCGTACTCGGGTATGGGTCAAAGAGGATGGTCGGGATCCGTGCGAGGTGCTCGTTGCAGACCCGGGGGAAGTGTGCTCCCGGATCGCTCCCGACGATCACCGCGGCGTCAGCCTCCCCCCGGGCGAGGATATCGACCGCGGTCGTCTCCCCCGGGTTATAGAACGCAATGCCCCGGGAGTAGTCCACCCCGAAGGGGTATCCGGTGATCCAGGTGAAGACCTCGTTGGACCCGTAGACATTCCAGTGCCCACGCATGGGGGTGATCGTCCACTTCGTGTGCCGGTTCAGTTCATCCACGAACTCAATCGCGTTCCTGATGTTCTTGTACTTCCCGCCGGTCATCGTGACCCCGAGCCCGAAGAAGACGGCGCCAAACTTCGCCTCCAGGCAGATCGATGCGATACGGAGGAGCTGGGCCTTCGGCACCCCGGCCACGGTATCAGGGATGACATCGTCCCTCCCCCGGACGATCGCCCGGAGGGCTGAGAGGACGGCATAGTCACCCCCCTGTTCGATCTTCACGAACTCATCGGCCACCTCAGCGGTGGGGGTATGGCGGACATCCACCACGATGACCCGCCTGCCGCGGAAGGCGTTCTCGATGAAGAATGCGTCAGCCTGCGTGGTGTACCGGCTCATGTGGCGGGGATGGGCTTCAATCGGGTTTGCTCCCCAGTAAATGATGGTATCTGCCCGGTTCTTCACCTGACCGAGGGTGCATCCCGGATGGCCGACCTCCTGGATGGCCAGGATGGACGGGCCGTGGCAGACCGTGCTCGTGCTGTCGATGACCCCGGATATCAGTTCTGCAAGATGGGCACCGATGGCCTGGGTCTCGGTGGCTGAACTGGACCAGCCGTACAGAAGCGGCCGGTCCGCATCAGCAAGCACCCCGACGGTATACTCTATCGCCTCATCATAACTGATATCTTTCCAGCCGGTGCCATCCCGCATGATCGGCCCACTGAGCCGGGTGTTTTTGTCTTCCAGGAGCTTGTGTGCCCCCAGGGTACAGGCGTTCTCGACACCGGTGATGACCCCGTCCTCGATCTCAACCGCGATATCGTCACAGAGACACCCGCAGAACGGACATATTACGTTTTTAACCTGCATACGGGAGACCCCCGAGGCTTTTCATCAGGTCACCGACCGAGGGGATCTCCTGGTCGGTCGGTTCAATATCTGCCGGTATCTGCTTGAAGTCAGGCATACCGGTCCCGTGGGTGATCCCTGATACCAGGTGGTTTGCATAGGGACCAAGGGGGAGAAATGCCATCCCCTCCTCAAGGTTCCTGTCTTCCAGGACCCGGAGCGGGAGGGAGACCCCGTCAGCGGTTGCCAGGACATGCTCCCCGGTCTCGACACCCAGGTTCATCATATCAACCGGGTTCATCCTGATCGTCGAGGTCTCGGCTCCGTACGCGGGAGAGTTCTTCTTATCCACGTGCGATCCCTGGATGACCGTTCTGCCGGTGTTGATGATGATCCTCATGTCCCCTCCCGCTGCCGGGGTTCCAGGACCCGGGCGATCATGATCGACCGGGTGGG
>CAZSVH010000220.1:0-1969 GCA_964610235.1 uncultured Methanospirillum sp.
CAATGTTCTCGCCAGAGAAATATACTGAGAGGATTATTGAAGTGTCTGTACTGGCATCACTCCGGCTCGTGGAGGTAATCCGCAACCGTGAAGGAGAGATCTGATCCGATCGTAACCGTGGTAATCCCGGTTTATAATGACATTGCCGGCCTGAAAGTAGCGGTACCGCGATCGGTGGCTGTTCTGGAAGAGATAGTGCCGGACTTTGAGATCATCATCGCCGAGGATGCGAGTACCGACGGGTCTGCAGAGTACGCTGCGTCCTGCCGGGAGCATGACCGGCGGATCCGGCACCTGCATCGTGATCAGCGCCTTGGTCGCGGGTCAGCCCTCGTCTCTGCGGCAGAAATCGCTCGTGGCGAGATATTCTGTTATTATGATGTCGACCTCGCCACCGATCTGGTCTATCTCCCCGTTCTTATAACCCGTATCCGGGAGGGGGCAGATATTGCCACCGGGTCACGCCTCCTGCCGGGAAGCGATATCACCCGCAGTACTGGCAGGGAGATAAAAAGCCGGGGGTATAACCTCCTTGTCCGGGGTATTCTCGGCAGCTGTCTGCAGGATCACCAGTGCGGATTCAAGGCGTTCAGAACGGATCGCCTCCTCTCCCTTCTTCCTGATGTCAGGGATACCCACTGGTTCTGGGATACTGAGGTGCTGGTCCGGGCACAGAAGAAAGGGATGAATATCGTCGAGATTCCGATTATCTGGCGGGAAGGGCCGGGGACAACGGTAAAGACCGGGGATATCTGGAAGATGGGAAGATCCATCCTGGGGCTCTGGTGGAGTCTGCATGTATCGTAGAATCGGGGCCCTTATCATCTCCCTCCTCCTGGCATTCGGGATCCTGGGAGCAATGCTCTGGAGGGTCTGGGGAGATCTGACCGCAACCCTGCAGTATCTCAATCCCCTCTTCCTCCTGCCGGCAGTGCTGATCTGCGTCATCGCCTGGTTCGCACGGGGCTGGCGGTACCGGGTCATCCTTGCCCGGCTCACGGTGATGGTTCCGGTTGTCTTCTCTACCGGGTGCATCTTCCTCTCCCAGACCGTCAATCTGATCGTGCCTGCACGGCTGGGTGACCTTATCCGGGTTATTCTGATCCGTCACGAGTATGAAGCAACGGTCTCCCAGGGGATCTCCTCCATCGTGGTCGAACGGATCTTTGACATCATTACCGTGGCTCTCCTCGGGATGGTTGCGGTCTTCTTTGTTCTGGATGTTCCTGACTGGATCCTCTCCCTCATCGCTCTTCCCCTCATCCTCGGGTTTGTTTTCTTTGCCGGCCTCCTGTGTATGGGAGGGATCTCGTCAGAGAACCGGTACATCGGGTACCTGCTGACCATGCTCGCTGAGGTCAGGGCTGCCTCCCTGACCCCGTCCACGACCGCTCTCCTCTTCGTCTCATCGATCGCCATCTGGATCATGGATACCCTGATCTGTGTTGCCGTATCAGGGATGTTCAGTGAGCAGATCCCCTTTGCCGTGATTCTCCTGGGGATTGTTGCAGGAAATCTGGTCAAAGCGGTCCCCCTGACTCCCGGGGGGATGGGAACGTATGAGATCACCCTCGCGGTCATATTCGAGCTCTCAGGAGTGGCCCCGGTAACCGCGACCCTCATTGCGGTTGTGGATCACCTGATCAAGAATCTCATCACCCTTGCGGGGGGTGCCGGGTCTGTCCTGTACTTTGGAAACTGGGTCATTCCCGCGATGATGGCCAGCATCCGGCGGCGTCTCTGCAGTGAATCAACTGATGAATCATGATTGCATCCCCGGATCTTGTCTTTCTCTTCTCTTGGCTTGCGCTGGTTCTGGTTCTCCACTTCTCCCTGCTGCCGGTATTCAGGGGTCTCTCTCCCGGCGTTTGTGTTCCCGTCTCATTCAGCCTCTCCCTTCTGCTCTTCACCCTGATCAGTTTCTGGCTGACCTGGCTGCACCTCCCCCTCTTCCTCTCCCTGCTCCCCT
>CAZSVH010000221.1:0-1950 GCA_964610235.1 uncultured Methanospirillum sp.
TCAGCAGGATTCTCCTCAGCAACACAGACGTATCCGCAGCGGGTCAGGGCAGTATTGATTGCTTCCCGGAAAACCGCTTCATCATCGATTATCAGGACCTTCCGCGTATTATTGCCCATATATATCACTGTTCACAACTGGTTATGGGTTTATCAGGGATAGTATTTACACTCCCGTACCCTCCCCCGGGGTCAGCGTTCCAAAATCCGCTGCAGTTCAGCCTCACCCGCATCAGCCTCTCCGCTGCAGATCAGGATGGCAGCCCGGATGAGGATGGCAAGCCGGCGATCATCTGAGCCGGAGTCCCCGGTCCTGATGATCTTACCCGCCAGTTCCATGGCCTCTGAATCTGAACCTGCCTGGAGAAAGGCCATCGCACGGGCAATGTACGGCCCGCACCTCCCTGGCCGGACCCGGCGCCGCTTCAGGTCAGAGGAGAACCAGACCGGGTGATACTTCCGGCGCCATTCGATGATGCTGAGGAGCTGGCCGGCCTGCTGAAAGACCATCCATTCGGGAGGGGCGGTCGTGACGATCTCGTGGAGATAATTGACCGCACGGTCGATATCTCCCACGTCCCGTGCAACCTCGTGAACGGCAGCGAGAAAGAGCCGGTGGATGGGGGGAGGATTGGTACAGCAGAGCTGGGGGGCGATCCTGCCTGCCATCAGAAACCAGACGTCAAAGAGGTAATCGGGTGCAGATACTCCGGATTCTACAGCATTGTTCCCCGCATCGTCCTCCCTGACCGGGTCTGAATCCTCTCCGGCGTTCATGGCCGGGAGGAGGAGGCATCTGCCGCAATGTATCCGGCCATCAGCGCCATCACCATGATCGAGAGGTACCGGATCCCGATCCCGGAGAGATACTCCCCCACCGGAAGGCCGTTCATGGGAAGCAGTATGAGGAGATCAAGAATCCAGTTGATGATCAGCCACACGATACCGGTGATACCGGCAAGGCGGAGGTACCCGGACCGGACCGGGCGGAAGAGTCTGACAAGCAGGATTGCCCCCACTGCAGCGCCTGATACCACCATGATGCTCTTGAAGAATTCAGGGCTGGTCAGGAGGATCCCATCGGGCGAGTAGAAGGGGACGGCGATCAGAAACGGTACCAGCCAGGTCAGGATGCCATACGCACAGATCCGGAGGATCACTCTTCTTTCATCGTCTTCCATGCCATCACCGGTCATCACGGAGCCAGACAAAACCGGGTGGTTTCCTATACCCAGGTAAGGAATCTCCGGTTTCCGAATGTATAACTGATCTGACCACGTAGATATTAGCAGTATGGATAAAAGCATCGATGAGATCAACCAGCGGATCCGGGACGGCTCTGCACGGGTGGTCACTGCCGATGAGATGCCGGCACTGGTCTGTGAACTGGGAGAGGAAGGAGCTTTTCAGGAGGTGGATGTGGTGACCACCGGGACCTTTGGAGCCATGTGTTCTTCAGGGGCATTTCTCAACTTCGGCCATGCGGAACCCCCGATCAAGATGGAGCGGATTTGGCTCAACGATGTGGAGGCATACGGGGGGATTGCCGCCGTTGATACATACCTGGGTGCAACAAACAAGTCAGTCACCCTCGCAGAGACGTATGGCGGCGCCCATGTCCTTGAGGATTTCATCACCGGGAAGGCGATCGAACTGCGGGCACAGTCATCAGGTTCTGACTGTTATCCACGCAGGAATATAACGACCGAGGTCAGGCTGGAGGATCTGAACCAGGCGGTCATGGTCAATCCCCGGAATGCCTACCAGCGGTACGACGGGGCTACCAACACCTCGGATGATACCCTCTATACCTATATGGGAACCCTCCTCCCGCATGCCGGAAATATCACCTACTCGGGTGCAGGCACCCTCAACCCGCTCTGTAATGATCCCTCATTGAGACTCATCGGGAGCGGGGTTCCAATCCTCCTCGGAGGTGCACCGGGGATGG
>CAZSVH010000222.1:0-1944 GCA_964610235.1 uncultured Methanospirillum sp.
CTGAAGAATGCCTGCTGCCATGGTGCCCGACCTTGAGCAGATCGGCATCGATTCCGGTCTCCTCCTCCATGATACGGTACTCCACCTCTTTCCCGGCATCACCCATCAGGAGAAAATTCCGTGAACCTGTTGAGATCAGGAGAACGGCTGAGTTGTCGTTGATATCCTCACCCAGTCTCTTATCAGGGTGGAGGACTCTGATCGTCAGGCCGGGGGTGAGATCGATGATATCTCCCGCACTGACCGCATGGTACGGTGCCCTGCTCTTCTCAACCGCCCTGATGTACTGCTCGTACGAGGGGCTGGTATGGGTATCCCCGTTATCGAGGATCTCCCGGACGGTCACCCGCTTCAGCAGGGAGGGGACTCCCCCGATATGATCGCTGTGCGGATGGGTCAGGAAGAGGATATCAAGGGTGGAGATGTTCCTGCTCTTCAGCCAGTCCGCGATGACCGGTCCGGCCTCCCAGGGTCCGGCATCGATGAGCATCGTCTTTCCCCCTGACTGGAGGAGGCAGGCATCTCCCTGTCCCACATTGAAGAAGGTGAGGGAGAGGGATCCTGCCGGGTTGAGATCAGATCTTCGTTCTTCAGCAGCGAGACAGCCGGCTGAGAGCATGAGAAGTATCAGGAATGTTCCGGCCAGAAGAGCCGGAACCGTTCTCAGGTGCATCACCTGTAGGGATAGTTGTCCTGATGATATGATCGTTGTGGTCGCAGGCCGTGGAGAGCAAGGGAAAAAAATGTTCAGTCCTCGTCTTCAGGAGGATGATGGTCATGGGAGCGGGGGTTCTTCTCCTCCCAGGGCTCAAGCCCCTGTCTCACCCGGTAATCGTTGATCGCCTGGTGAATCCCCTCCTCGGCGAGCACTGAGCAGTGCATCTTGATCGGGGGAAGCCCCTCCAGTGCCTCAGCGACTGCCCGGTTTGAGACGTCCCATGCCTCCTCGAGGGTCTTTCCTTTGATGAGTTCGGTCGCCATGCTGCTGGATGCGACTGCTGCCCCGCATCCGAAGGTCTGGAACTTCACATCAGTGATGATGTTATCCCTGATGGTGAGAAATATCCGCATGATATCCCCGCAGGAAGGGTTTCCGACTTCGCCGATCCCGTCTGCATCAGGGATCTCCCCCTGGTTGCGGGGATTCATGAAATGATCCATCACTTTCTCGCTATACATCCATTGACCTCTTGTTGAAATCTGCATAGAGGGGTGACATCTCCCGAAGCCGGGAGATGATCCCGGGCAGGTGCTCAAGAACATACCCGACATCCTCCCCCGTGTTCTCTGCACCGAGGGTCAGGCGGAGTGAGCCGTGCGCCCGTTCGGCAGGAATCCCGATCGCCCGGAGCACATGGGAGGGCTCCAGTGACCCGGAGGTGCAGGCAGACCCGGTGGATGCACAGATCCCCACCCGATCCAGGAGGAGGAGGATGGACTCTCCTTCGATGAACTCGAAACTGACATTGATATTCCCGGGGAGCCGGTCTGAGGGGTGCCCGTTCAGCCGGGTGTGCGGGATCCGCTCAAGGATACCGGCAAGGAGCCGGTCCCTGAGTGTTGAAACCCGCAGGGCCTGCTCCTCCATCCGTTCTGCTGCCAGTCCGATGGCAGCCCCGAGACCGATGATCCCGGGGACATTCTCTGTTCCTGCCCGCTTTCTCTTCTCCTGTCCTCCCCCGTGGAGGAGGTTCTCTACCCTGACCCCCTTCCTGATATAGAGGGCACCGGCTCCTTTCGGGCCATAGAACTTGTGGCCTGAGAGGGAGAGGAGATCGATGTTCATGGACCTGACGTCCATGGGGATGGTTCCGATCGCCTGCACAGCATCGGTGTGGAAGAGGATCCCCATCTCCCGGCAGAGTGCCCCGATGGCGGTGACCGGCTGGATGGTCCCGATCTCGTTGTTGGCCGTCATGATCGAGACGAGGATGGTCTGATCCG
>CAZSVH010000223.1:0-1903 GCA_964610235.1 uncultured Methanospirillum sp.
CATGCTTCAGAACCGGTAAACACCTGCAACATCGGGTCAGAAGACTGGATCGATGTGACCACGATTGCTGATATCATCTGCGAAGAGGCCGGACTCTCCAATGTTCAGTACCGGTATACCGGGGGATCCCGGGGCTGGGTCGGCGATGTGCCGAAGATGCAGCTCTCCATCGACCGGCTGAAAGCCCTCGGCCACACCCCTGCGGTCGGGAGCCGGGAGAGTGTGCGCCGTGCGGTCCGTGCCGCGCTCTCGGAGGCAGCATGAAGTACCTGATCGTCCTGGGTGACGGGATGGCTGATGAACCGCTCAGCGAACTCGGCGGGAGAACCCCACTGGAGGCTGCAGATACCCCGTTCATGGATCAGATCGCACGGGAAGGAGCCATGGGTCTCATCAGGACCGTGCCTGACGGATATCAGCCAGGGAGTGATATCGCTAACCTGAGCGTCCTCGGCTATGATGTTGCGACCTGCTACACCGGGCGGGGAGCACTGGAGGCCGGGAGCATGGGGATCGGGCTCGGGCCTGATGACATGGCGTACCGCTGTAATCTGGTCACGATCCGGGACGGGGTGATGGAGGACTTTTCAGCCGGCCATATCAGCAACAGTGAAGGCGCTGCCCTCCTTGCTTCCCTTACCGCCTCCCCCGGTTCTGCAGCAGCGGCATTTCATCCCGGGGTCAGTTACCGGAATCTGATGGTCATTCCCGGGGGGAGCGGGGCTGAGACTACTGCACCGCATGACATCGTCGGAGAGCCGATCAGCGGATACCTTCCCCAGGGTCCGGACAGCAGCCTCATCACCCGGCTCATGGAGGAGAGTAGCAGGATCTTCTCCGGTCACCCGGTGAACAAAGACCGGATCGCAGCAGGAAAGCGACCAGCCACCCACATCTGGCCATACAGCAGCGGAAAAAGACCATCCATCCCTCTCTTCTCAGAACGGTGGCAGAAGACCGGCGGGATGATCTCGGCCGTGGACCTGCTGAACGGTATCGCCGGGTATGCCGGCATGGAGATCATCCGGGTCCCGGGCGCCACGGGGTTTCTGGATACCGACTACGATGCCAAGGCACGGTATGCGATCGACGCACTCAGGAGACTGGATTTTGTCTATCTCCATGTCGAGGCACCCGACGAGGCAGGACACATGGGAAGCCTTGAAGAGAAACTAAAGGCCATCGAGCGGGTGGATGCGATGCTTGGCACCATCATGGAAGAGTTTGACGGCCGGATCGCGGTGCTCCCGGATCACCCGACCCCGATCCGGATCCGGACCCATACCGCAGACCCGGTCCCGGTCGCCATCTCCGGGTTGCCCAGAGACGGGTGCACCGCCTTCTCCGAACGGCAGGCAGCGGGCGGATCCCTCGGAGTACTCGCAGGACCGGATCTCCTCCCCCTCCTCTTCTCATAATTTCCCGGTCTGCCAGGTCAGACCGATATGCTATAGTCTCCCGGCTCCCAAGTAAATGCAACAGATAACCCGCAGGCCCGTGAGAAGGCCTGCACCAGGAGGATACCATGCCCAGTAAGAGTATGCTGATGTGGGACGAGACGCTCTTTCGTGACCCTGATGTATTTGAGATAGACTACGTCCCCGAGCAGTTTCATTACCGGGAGAACCAGATGCGGGAACTCTCCTTCCTGCTCAAACCCGGCCTCCGGGGGGGGAGACCACTTAACGCGGTGATCCGGGGACCACCCGGAACCGGGAAGACGACCTCGGTGAAGAAACTCTTCTCTGACATCGAGGATATGGAGTCACGGATGATCACGGTCCAGGTGAACTGCCAGATCGAGAATACCCGTTTCTCCATCCTCTCAGAGATCTACCGGCGCCTTGCCGGGCACACCCCGTCAGCCGCCGGAAACTCCTTCAAACGGGTCTTTGAATCGATC
>CAZSVH010000224.1:0-1897 GCA_964610235.1 uncultured Methanospirillum sp.
ATGCATGCCATCATACATGGGATGCCCCTTTCGGCCTCTGAACGCTCTATTTTTGAACACGGTCTCCCTGCTGGTACGGTGAAGATGGCGGACAATCCGGTATTTGTGGATGGAAAACCAATTATGGTATGATAGATCCATGAGAGATGACATGTGGTGTAAGCAGAATTCGTTCAGTGTTGGCGGCATCATCCTGGCAGCGTTCATTCTTGCCTGGGGAATAGTCTGGCTGGGAAATGATCTCAACTGGTGGAAGATCGACTTTCCGTTCTGGCCCGTGGTTGCGATCATGATCGGGCTTGCCATTCTGCTGGGTGAGATAAGGAAAGGATTCAGATCAGAGTAAGGCGGTCAGGACCGGGATCGCTTTCCTGCATTCGTGGTGATGATCCCCATAAAGAGGCATTCATCCGCGGAGATCTGTTCGATCCCCTCGAATGCGCCGAGCGGAAGATCCAGACCTCTGACCAGGACGGCAGGAATCTGCTCATCCGCCTCTCCCATGAGCAGTTCGGCTGCAGAGGCGATGTTATCTGCCACTGCCCTCCTGGTCACTTTCAGTTCTCTCCCAAAGATATCCTTCTTCCCCCGCTCGTCCAGGACCGAAGGGATTCCTGAGCAGCCGATGGCCACCCCGCTGCACCCATACCGCATCGGGTGTGTCCTGCTGTCGATGATGAGTACACCGATCTCCGCTCCTGTCTCCAACAAGACCTGCTCCCTGATGAACCGGGCACTCCTGTCGGGATCAGCCGGGAGCAGGGTCACCTGCCCTTCCGGTGCATTGGATCCGTCAATTCCTGCGTTGGGGAGCAGATGTCCCCGGCAGGTGCAGAGAAGGAAGCCGGGGATTCCCCCGACGATCTCGTCAGATTCAGAGAGGATGATCTCGGCAAGACAGGGATCCAGCTGGTACCGGGCGGCAAGGGCATACGCCTCAGGTGACGGACTCTCCTCAGCAAGAGTCCGGATCCGCCCTTCAGCCGTCGCAAGTGCGGACTCTGCTATGACCAGGATATCCCCTGCCTCGAATGTGAGGTCCTCCTCTCTCATTCCCCGGGTGATGGCGGGGAGAATCGGATCTCCCGCATGGATGATTCCGGTCCTGATTCCCATCAACTGAACGGGTCTGCTCATCTGTTATGCCCCCTGCATGGCAGAGATGACGGTGATCAGATCCCTTGTCTCTGCCACATCATGAGATCGTATCATGGCAGCGCCTGAGAGGATCAGTGATGCGGTGATACCCAGTGATCCGGAAAGCCGCTCTGCCGGTTCTTTTCCGGTTACTGCCCCGATAAAAGATTTTCTGGAGACGGCAGCGAGGAGCGGCCGGTCAAACGAGTGGAGTGCGGTAAACCTGCGGCAGAGTTCAAAATCTGCCATCGCGGTCCGGTCCGGGATCCATTTCCCGACCCCGGGGTCAAGGATATACTCCTCAACTCCTGCCTCTTCTGCCCTGCGGGTCACTTCCTGCAGGGCACTGCATGTCTCTGCAAAGGTCAGGCAGTCTCCCGGTCTCTCCCGGGATGCCATCAGAACCGCCGGAAGGCCGGCATCGGTGATGAGGGATCCCATTCCCGGAGTTATCAGTCCTGATATGTCATTTACCAGATGAAGATCATAGTGGAGTGCTGCCTCCAGAACAGAGGGGATCATGGTATCCAGACTGATGGTGATCCCGGATCCCTGCAGCGATCTGAGTGCATCGATGACCCGGCTGGTCTCTTCCGCGACCGTGATTGCCGGGCTGTCCGGTGCCGTACTCCGCGCTCCGATATCAATCAGGTCTGCTCCCTGCTGTATCATTGCTTCTGCAGTACAGAGAATGTCTGCCTTCCGGACATAGGATCCGGAGTAAAAAGATTCCGGGCTGATATTGATCACCCCCATCAGG
>CAZSVH010000225.1:0-1887 GCA_964610235.1 uncultured Methanospirillum sp.
ATTTTTCGTATTTCTGGTACTGAGTAAGATCACAGTACCGGGCCGGAGTGATCTGTTATGCGAGGAAAAGAGATCAGACTTGAACGTATCATGAACCGCAACACGCGAAAGACCATCATCGTTCCGATGGACCATGGAGTGTCACTGGGTCCGATTGAAGGACTGGTAGAGTTTCCGGATGCGGTCAATTCAGTAGCAGAAGGCGGCGCCAATGCCGTCCTTGGACATATCGGCCTCTCCCTCTACGGCCACCGGCAGCGGGGACACGATATCGGACTGATACTCCACCTATCCGCGTCCACATCAATCGGACCGGATCCTAACGAAAAGGTCCTGGTGAACTCAGTCACGAATGCTCTCAAGATGGGAGCCGATGCCGTCTCGATTCATGTGAATATCGGTGCCGATTCTGAGGCACAGATGCTCTCAGATCTGGGACGGGTCTCAACGGAATGTATGGAATGGGGGATGCCTCTCCTTGCCATGATGTATCCAAGGGGACGCAATATCAGGGACGAACACGCAGTCGAGCATGTAAGTCTCGCTGCACGCGTGGCTGCCGAACTCGGCGTTGATATCGTGAAGACCAACTACACCGGGGATCCTGATTCCTTCCGTGAAGTTACCCGTGGATGCCCGGTTCCGGTCGTGGTTGCCGGAGGATCCAAAACTACTGACCATATAACCCTCGAACTCATCGAAGGGGCAATGGAAGGGGGAGCTGCCGGGATTTCAATCGGTCGCAACGCATTTCAGCACCCTGACCCTGCACAGTTCGTCAGGGCCTGTGCGCTGATCGTACATGATGGTAAAAGTGCTGAAGAAGCATTGGAAATATCAAAAGGAGTCTGAAAATGATAGGAAAACAGATCCGGATGGAGCGTATCATGGACCGGAACACCGGAAAGGCAGTCATCATCCCGATGGACCATGGGATGACACTGGGGCAGATCGAAGGCCTTCTCAGGATGAACGAGACGATAGCAGCCGTCTCTGACGGAGGGGCAAATGCCATTATCCTTCATAAGGGGATGGTAAAGGCGGGTCACCGCAGAAAAGGAAAAGACATCGGACTGATCATCCACCTCTCAACCGGAACCAGCATGAATCCTGATCCTAATGACAAAGTCCTCACCTGCACCGTTGAAGAGGCGATATCACTCGGAGCTGATGCGGTATCCATCCACATCAACCTCGGAGCGGTCCAGGAGTCGAAGATGATCGAGGCTGCAGGCACGGTAGTCAGGGACTGCAGCAGATGGGGGATACCACTCCTTGCCATGATTTACCCCCGTGGAGCCGGAATAAATCCGACTGATCCCCGCCATGTGGGCCATGCGGTCAGGGTTGCGGAAGAACTCGGCGCTGACATGGTAAAGACAAATTATACCGGCGACCCGGAGAGCTTCAGCTCCATTGTACAGGCATCATCCATCCCGGTGCTCATAGCCGGAGGAGAGAAAGCAGGAGACCGGGAGACCCTGGAGATCATCAGGGATGCTACGCATATCTCCGGGTGCGCAGGGGTTTGTATGGGGAGGAATGCATTCCAGCGGGCAGATACTGCAGTGTTCGTAAATAAGGTCTGCCAGGTTGTCCATGACAAGGCATGCCCTGAGGAACTCTGATGAAACAGGTTCTGGTTGATATCAGGCCATGGAACAAGGATATCGCTATTACTGCACTAGAATCAGGTGCAGACGGGATTGTAACCGAAGCAGCAGGGCCGGTTCATGAACTGGGGAGAATGCTGACCATCGCACCGGATGGCGACCTGGTACCCGGGAGAGACATCATCGAGATGACCATCAGTACCACCTCGGACCAGGAGAAGGCCATGGACATTGCCGGGAAAATCCCGGTGATCATCCATACCCCGGACTGGAC
>CAZSVH010000226.1:0-1856 GCA_964610235.1 uncultured Methanospirillum sp.
TCTTCTCCTCTGCCCGGAGCCGCTTTTTCAGGTTCTCGATGATCAGATCCCGCTTTGCGATCTCCGGCTCCATCCTGACTGCCTCCGTCCGCTTTGCACGGAGTGTGCCGATATCGCGTTTCAACTGCCGGTTCTCGGTCTTCAGATGCTCCAGATCCGTTCTGAGATCGGCGATAATGACCCTGAGGTCCTTGACCAGACCGTCAAGGATCCGTATCCGTTCGTCCGAGGTGTCGATGACAACATCCGGCTTCTTCTCCTCGTCCTTTCGCCCTGGTGTCCTGAGCGACCCGAGGATCAGTTCCAGGGACTGGCCCCTGATGATCCCTGCCTTCACCTCATCCACGTCAACCCCGGGCGGCACCCGCTTGATGATCGCAGCGAACCGGTGATTCCAGAACCGGGATGCTTCGATCGCCGCGGTCAGGACATCCCGCTCATGGTCATTGGAGTACCCGAACTTCCCGGCGAGCTCGTACTTGGTCACCACACTGATATCCTGCCGGGGTGTATGGGCAACAGCCTGGAATGCCCGGCGTATCTTCTCGACCGAGAACGGCATCGGTGAGACGTCTGATGCGATGACTACCGGTTTGCCGAGTGAATAAAGGTACTCGATCACATCTCCCATTCCCATCTGGCGGGAGCTGTGGACCGCCACCAGGTCACCATTCAGGTCAAGGGTTGCTATCCCGACGGTGGTACCGGGGTCTATCCCGGCGATCAGGTACCGGGGACGGGTGCTGAGGGGTCTGTACTGGATCCGTTCCAGTCGCCGGCCTGATATCCTGACCTGGACGTCACCGCCCCGCGATTTGAAGACCGGAACATTCTCCCTGAGTTCCCTGACATGAAAGACGACCCGGGATACTCCCCCGAAGGCCTTGTACTCCTTCTTCCAGAAGTTGAGTCCGGCTTCCTGCAGTTCCTGCTCAATATCCCGGGCATAGGTGAGGACGTTCCCGTGGATCTTGCGGGCATACCGGTTCTGGCTCCACCCCCCCTTCCCTGGGGAGCGGTTACGGGAGACGACGATCTCGGTCTCCTTCTCGAAGGCAACGACCTCAACCCCGGTCCCCTGATATGCGACCAGGGCGATGGCCCGTGCCTCGGCGAAGGGATCGAACCGGTTGAAGGTGATATTGTACCGTGCGGCAACCTGGATCAGCCCGGTCTTCTTCTCCCCCCCGGTCACCGAGACGAATCGTGTCCGGGGGGGGAGCTGCTCAATGAACCGGTACACGTCCTGTGTATGCCGGGCAACCTCCTGGATGCTGTCAACCGCGAGGATATCGGGTTTTTCCCGGTGAATGCGTCTATGGAGCCGGAACGGAGAGACACTCTCCTCCTGGATAATCTCCCCGTCAATGACTGTGACCAGGGCATACCGTGGCACAGTCGTCCGTGATCTGACGGATCCTCTGATGATGTCGATCCCGAAGACCTTCACCTGATCACACGGTCCCTGATCGCATCAGGATCACATCCAAGCTGGTATTTCCTCTGGAAAAACTGGCAGATTGTCCTGATATCATGGTCGAGAATCTCAGGTGCATTCGGATGGTCAGGGGCCACCCACTGGGGCCAGTCGATGATCACCGGGGTACTCCCCTCAACCATGATATTGTATTCAGAGAGATCGCCGTGGATATAGCCGATATCATACGCCCGTGTCACCTGATCGATCAGCTGGGTGAAGAATGGTTCCGGATCCTCAAGGGTGACCGTGTTCAGGTTTGGCCCCGGGACATGCGACATCGCCACCACGTTCCGGTTCATCAGCAGGGGGACCGGAACCTGGACACTGCGGTGCAGGGCCGAGAGCGCGAGATACTCCTGCTCTGCCGAGAGGTGGG
>CAZSVH010000227.1:0-1792 GCA_964610235.1 uncultured Methanospirillum sp.
ATGGACCGTGCATGTTCCGGTGATGTACCCCTTGTCAAATGCATACCTGAGCAGGCAGCGGATCCCGTTTCCACACATCTCCGCCTCGCTCTGGTCCGGCTGAAAGAGTCGCATGGCCGGGAGGTTCTCCCGGGTCCTGCCGAGAAAGAGGATACCGTCTCCTCCTACTCCCATTCTCCGATCACAATATGCAGCAGCGAATTCCCCTTTCATCTCGTCCGGGATCCGGACTCCTTCCCACTCATCGATGAGGATGAAGTCGTTCCCGTTCCCGTGTAGTTTGACAAACGGCAGTTCCATTTTTTCTCCGTACCTCTTAGACCGTTCCCCACAGTTCAAGTGCCCGTTTCAGTTCGGCATGGGTCTCTGCATAGACCTGCAATGGAGTCCCTTCCATCGCCGCATCGACCGCCTGCCGCATCGCGGCAGCTCCTGCCCGGGTGCCGTCCGGGTGTCCGTGGACCCCTCCGCCAGCCTGCAGGATGATGTCGCGACCCAGGGTGCGGATCTCGGCCTCTACACCCCCGGGGTGAAGGCCGCCGCTTGCAACCGGGAATACTGGTCTGATATCATGCCACGGGCTGGTGAGGGCCTTGTTATCACCGATGAGTTCACGGGTATCATGTTCCATCTTCCCTGACACGGTCCCGGTATGGAGCTGATCGCCGCCGAGCATCCTGACCAGGCGGCAGAACGGCCGCATGGAGATCCCGTGTTCACGGTTCCGGGTGATAGCGGCATGCATCGTCCGGTGGATATGCAGGGGAAGCGTGATGGACGGGTCCTCGGCGACCACCCGGATCGCATCGAATCCGCAGACGATCACATCGATCATCAGCATGTTTGCGCCCATCTCCTGTGCCTGCTCTGCCCGCTCGAGGATCCTGTCCCCGGCAGTGGAGATATTGACAGCGTAGAGGACGTTCCTCCCGGTTGCATCCTTCACCTTGTCCAGGCCTTCCATCACGAGCGGGAGCCGCTCTGCCAGGGGGCAGAACTTCTGGTCGGTGAGCGTCTCATCGTCCTTGATGAGGTCGATACCCCCGATAGCGGCTTCGTATGCGACATGTGCCGTGTCAACAGGGTTCAGTCCGACCTTCGGCTTGATGATCGTCCCGACATGGGGGCGGTCTGTGGTTCCGACCAGATTGCGGATCCCTTCAATCCCGAAGGCCGGCCCCCTGAACGGGATCACGTCCCTGGGAAAGTCAACGTCCAAAAGCCGGACGGCAGCAATGCGGGAGAGTCCGAAGAGATTTCCGGCAATGACCGAGAGGTACTGGGGGATGTTGCCGATCTCAAAAATCTCCTTTGGAAAGCGGATGGCAACCTCGTATCCCTCTCCTGAGGGGGTGAGTTTCTCCACGTGTCCGTCGAGGTACCGGGCATAATCCGCGGTCGTCGATATGTTTGTCCAGGTCCCGGTCGTCTGCTCTTCAGCTATCGCCTGGGCTGCCCACTCAGGGGTGATCCCCTCTTTGGGGCGGAAGTAATAGGTTGCGGTCACGTCTGTCATCTTATTCCTCCTCGCAATACGGGTAATCCGTACAGAGATCGTCCATATCCCATTGGAGATGTTCTTTAATGATACTGTATGCCATCCCGGGCGGGATCGCCCCCTGTTCGGTGATGATGAGATCCACGTACCCTGCCGGGGTGACATCAAATGCCGGGTTGCGGACGGTGACATGGGGCAGTCCGGCCCGGACAGCCCCGGGCAGGACCTCATCCGGCGTCCGCTCCTCGATCAGAATCCGCTCGCCCAGGATCGTCCGGGGTGCGAACTTGTAGG
>CAZSVH010000228.1:0-1790 GCA_964610235.1 uncultured Methanospirillum sp.
GATGGCATTTGAGACCCTCATCGTCCTGGCAGGAACCGCGGATCTCCCCGTGGTTATGACCGGGGTACAACTCTATATCTTCTCCCTGGTCAGTATCCTCTTCATCCCCTGCATCTCAACAATCGCTGTCCTCTCACGGGAGATGGGCTGGAGGATGGCTCTTCTCATCTCGGCATACACGCTCGTAACCGGGTTTGCAGCCGGGGCACTCTTCCACCTGATCACCGGGTAACCCCGATCAGGGGGAGATATATTATTTCCCGTTCCCTATTGACTGCATGGAAGAGTGGTCATGCATAGTCGGAGGGCTGAGTCTGAAGACCGGGGACGTATATCCGGTCCTCAATCCATACACCGGAAGGGAAGAGGGAGGGGTTCATCGTGCCGGCAGGAGGGAGACTGAGGCCGCCCTGGCCGCTGCCGTCCGTGGATCAGAGGAGACCGCCCGTCTTCCCTCACATGCACGCGCAGCAGTGCTACACCGCCTGGCCGTGCTGATGGAGGAGAACCGGGATCTCTTCATCAGGCTCCTGATTGCAGAGGGGGGCAAACCTGTCCGGAATGCAGAGATCGAGACGGTCCGTGCTATCGAGACGATCCGGATATCCGCAGAAGAAGCGGTCCGTATCAGCGGGGAGGTCATCGCACTGGACCGGACTTCCGCCGGTGAGGGAAGGACCGGGTTTATCCAGCGGTTCCCGGTCGGGATCGTTCTCGGGATCACCCCGTTCAACTTCCCGCTCAACCTCGCCTGCCACAAGCTCGGGCCGGCTGTCGCCAGCGGGAATGCCATCATCATCAAGCCGGCATCCCAGACGCCGTTCTCCTCCCTCCTCCTCGGCAGCCTCCTCCTCAGGGCCGGGTACCCTCCGTCAGCAGTAAGCATCCTCCCCTGCCGGGCAGCCGATGCCGAGGTCCTGGCATCTGATCCCCGGATTGGATGTCTCTCATTCACCGGTTCACCTGATGTCGGCTGGCACCTGCGGTCGGTCGCCTGCTGTGGAAAGGTATCCCTGGAGCTGGGCGGGAATGCTGCGGTGATTGTACATGAGGATGCCGACATCCCTGTAGCCGCGGCCAGGATCGTGGAAGGCGGCTTTTCACAGGCCGGTCAGGTCTGTATCTCTGTCCAGCGGGTCTTTGTCCACCGGCGGGTGTATGAAGACCTGCTTGAGATTGCCGGTATTCTGACTGACCGGCTCGTGGTTGGCGATCCTGCCGATCCCCGCACCGATATTGGCCCGTTGATCTCTGTCGAAGCGGCAGAACGGGCAGTGCGCCTGGTCAGGGACGCGATCTCCGGGGGGGCAGTGGTATTCCGGGGAGGAAATGCCACCGGGCCGGTGATGCAGCCGACGATCCTGACCGGCACCCATCCAGATATGGAGATCGCCTGCAGGGAGGCCTTCGCCCCGGTCATCATGGTCACCCCGTACGACACCTTCGAGGAGGCGGTGGATATGTGCAACAACTCAATATACGGACTGCAGGCCGGGGTGTTCACCCGGGATATCAGCCGGGCACAGTATGCCTTCAGGCGGTTGCGGGTCGGGGCGGTCCTGATCGGTGATATACCGACATTCAGGGTTGATATGATGCCATACGGGGGGACCGGACGGTCCGGGTGTGGTCGGGAGGGTCCCCGGTATGCCATTGAGGAGATGACCGAATCCAGGATGATGATCCTCAGGGAATGAAGACCGGTATCAGTACCTGACCGCGCTGGTCAGGGGGGTTGATCAGAGATAATAAATGCCGGATTGTACAACGTATTATCATCAAGAAAGGAA
>CAZSVH010000229.1:0-1785 GCA_964610235.1 uncultured Methanospirillum sp.
CGGTATATGCATATATGCCGGTTGGACGGCTCTCCTAATAAAGCGGGGTTGTTATGAAGAGAGAATCCATCATGCCGGCGGTGTGTATCCTGCTGCTGGCACTGCTCCTTGCCATTGTCCCGGCAGAGGCGTTTACTGCCGATGCCCTCACCATCGGGCTCTCAGAGAACGGTGATGCACAGATCGATTTCGAGTATACCCTCTCATTCCTCGAGAAGGTGGCGGTCTTCCTGAAGATCGGGGATCCCAACGAGGAACTGAAGAAGGCACTGGAGAATAATATGCACCTGCCGGTGAGTGTTGAAGAGGTGACAGACTCATCAGCCCGGTTCATGGTCAGCGGGTTTGCGACCCGGAAAGAAGGAAAGAACTCGTTCAGCCTGCAGACGCCCCCCCTCTCCTTTGCCAAGGCTGAAGAGGTACTGAACCAGTACTGGTTCGCATCACTTATCCAGCCGGACTTCTCACCGGGAACAACGACGATCACCTACCCGGACGGGTATACAAAGACGTACACTGACAAGATCAGTATCCCGAAGACCAGCCATACCGTAAAAACCTAAGGCTGCCGGTCCGGGAGACGATCCGGTGTCGTCCCGGGAAGGAGGGTCATCTGAACCTCGACAGCCTCTTTTTTCTGACCAGGGGTACACCGTTCTATCCTGACACCGCACCCCAGCCCTTCAACGATACAGGTGGAGAAGAGGCTGCAGACCGGACAGGGATTCATGGTGCAGCAGGCCGGGGAGGCTGCCGCCATCGCCCTGCACCCTGAGATAAGCCGGTATCCGTCCATCCTGATGACCACGGCATCCTCCTGCCAGGAGACCCGGACCGTATCCGCCACATCCAGGACGTCTTCTCCGATCTCCTGGAAGAGCCGGGTGAGTGAGTCTTGATCACCGGGAATACTCAAATATCGCTCTTTTTTCAGATGATCGAGGAGTGCCTTTCCGGCCGGGAAGATGAGCATGCCGGCACCCCCGGGACCTGATACAAAGGAGTCGCCGGAGAGGATATCCCCTGAATACCCGGTGACGGGTATCAGTTGCATCACGTCCGGACATCCGCACGTTTCAGGGGGAAGAAGACAGGCCTGGCCGGCAAGCCCGAGGTCAGCCGCTACCCGGCAGAGGTTCAGGCCCGACTGGACCGGCAGGAGCGGGACAAACGGATCATCCAGGGACTGCCGGCGTGAGAACGCAAAGAGGAGGATGGCGGTGAGGAAGAGGGTGGTCGCCGCGATGATCATCGTTGCACTGATGAGATCATGCCGGTCAGAGAGGGAGATGATGGCAAGGTAGAGGAGGGCCAGGGCAGCCAGGAGCATTGAGCCGAGCGTATACCGGTCTGCATGCATCAGGTTCATTCCTCTCCCCTCCCGAGGTTTCGAATCAGGCGGAACTCTGCGACCTTCACGGCCAGACCGAGGATCAGGAGAAGAAGAAGGATCCCGGCAGCGGTGAGAAGGAGAGACGGCGAGAGATCTGTCAGGACAACTGCGGTGAGCGAGAGTGCGGCAAAGAGGAGAAATGAGACGGCATCTTCCCGGGGGGTAAGGAGATCATACCGGATGAGAAAGAGTGCCGTAACCGCGTACAGGGCAGCAAGGCCGACGACTGATGAGACCTGCCACAGAGTTGCCGAAACCGCAAGCCCACAGAGGAAGGCGATGACCGGGAGATCCCGCCGGGACTGCCCGGCCCGCCAGATGAGCAGGTACAGGGTCCCGGCTGCCAGGTACCGGTACCATGCCGGATCCAGGATCATGGCCGTTGAGAGGGC
>CAZSVH010000230.1:0-1746 GCA_964610235.1 uncultured Methanospirillum sp.
CACCGGCCCGGGCCGGCTACCGGAGACCGGGCTGAGTGGAGCACTTGGGGAAACCGGGGCTGGCCGAGGGGCGATCACCGGGCCCGGTATCGCCCCCTGGGTTGGCGCATTCCCCGGGATCAGCCCGCCGCCGGGGGGAGACGGACCGTCTGCTCCGGTAAGGGTGATCACGAGACAGCAGAGGATGATAAGCATTATCAGGGATGATAACCGGGAGGGTATTGTGGTCATACTGAGATGAATAGGCAATGATATTGGATAATGATTTGGAGCGGTACAGAGAAGATCGAAGAGATATCTTTATATGCTGGTGTCTGGTTATTCTCTGGTAATTGTCTGGAACTGGGGCAATAACATTTTCTTTGTATCCCTGATGTCATTCATCCCGGAATTGGGGCCAGATAATCCCTTTATGGGGGAATAAATTAGCGTTCTATAGAGAAATTAAAAACGCATCGTTCTTATATCAAAAGTGGAATGGCCTTCTCTTCACCGGACACGTTCTCTGCGCCTCTCCGGGTTTCGTGTGGGAAGGCTGAAGGTATCCTGTCCTCACGATTCTCCGCGAAGGAATGGTACTTGTCCATCCCCCCATATCTGCCATATTCAGAGTGAGGATTTGGGAAGGTGGGCTTTACCCTCCTTCTTGAATATGTGCTCACATGCATATTTATCCTCATCTGGCGTTTCAGGGTTGAATTCCGATGATTTTCAGCCAAGGGCATCGTTCAAAAGGGATCTTGTGGTGCCTTTTTGTTCGGATCTGGCTCCCCATGCACAATGGATAATGCCTTTCCTGATCGATTCTTCCCGTTCCTGCCCCACTTATCCAAATGATCGCCATTCTGATATGATCTGTGCCCTCAGAATTGGCTTCCCCCTCACCCCGGGAGGTGGTAGACGACCGCATCCCCGTTGTCATACATCCTGATATCCTGGATATCCATCCTTCTCCTCTCCTGCCTGGTGACCGGCCGGGCCTCCTGGGTGATCCATTCGATGAAGTTTGCGTACCGCTCCATCCGCGAGGTGATCAGCCAGGAGTCCCCAGCACTCCCCCCGGGGGGGCGCCGGACCGGTTCGAAGACCCGGGTTCCCTGCGTATTCAGCCACCGTGCCGCAGAGAAGGCATACCGGTCTGAGGTGAGATTACCTGCCGGTTTCACTGCTCCATACCACTGGATGGCCTGCACCTCAGAAGCCGGGTGGGAGATGATCAGGCTGCGATTGTCAAACCAGGGGTGGCCGGGTTCAAAGGCGGTCCCGGCAAAGACGAGAGAGGGGAAGACCGTGACGAGTGAGATGATGAATACCGTGATCAGAGCCGGCTGCAGCAATGCCCTGTTCCCGAATGATCCGGACAGTCCTGCCCCGGCAATCAGGGCAAGGGGAGGCCAGAGGAAACCGAGAAACCGGAGAGGATCGATCTGGGATGACCAGAGCAGATCGATCCCCGGGACTGCCCGGGTCATGCCGAGGATGAGCATCAGGGCAGGAACCATGGCAAAGGCGAGGAGGGGGAACCGCTCGGCAGAGAGGAAGCGGGGGAGCCCGGCGAGGACGAGGAGGAGGGTGATCCCCCCGGCCAGGATCATCGGGGCAGGGTACCGGATCGCAAGGAAGGAGTGGCCGGTGAGCGAGGTGAAGAGGAGTATCACCGCCCCGCATCCCAGGATGAAGCCGGCGACCCGGAGAAGCTGTTGCTGCCGGCAGAGCAGGGCCATCAGGGTGCGGAGGATATTGGTT
>CAZSVH010000231.1:0-1734 GCA_964610235.1 uncultured Methanospirillum sp.
TACCGGTGTCAGGGGGATGGGGGGTGGGGGGGAGGTATATCGTGGCTGGAGGTGGTATGCCTGCGGACTGTGACGATGCACACGTATACCTCTCGGAGAAACATATTTGAATCTTTAAGAAGCAGGATGAAAGTGTCGCAGACATTTATTCTCTCGTTCTTATAAATTACATGGGGGGTCATTTTTCATATGGAGGGTAATGTACCGGCTCAATCGGATGGTCAACACATTCACGAGGCTCTGTTCCGCCGTCTCATCCAGTCTCCCCGGGATGGTTCTGTCCTGTTCGGTCCAGGTGAATCATGGTGACCGGACAGATCATTGCCCACCTGGACATGGATTCCTTCTACGCATCGGTTGAGATCCGTGATGACCCACGCCTTGCAGGCAGACCGGTGGTCATCGGGTCCGATCCCAGGCAGGGGACAGGGAGAGGTGTGGTCAGCACCTGTTCCTATGAGGCACGGAAGCTGGGGATCCACTCAGGGATGCCCATCTCCCAGGCCTGGCACCTCTGTCCCGATGCCGTCTTTATCAGGCCGAGTGGTAAGTATCATCTCGTATCTGAAGAGATCATGACGATCCTCATGGAATGGACGGGAGAGATAGAACAGGTGAGCATCGATGAGGCATATCTCGATCTCTCTTCTGCAGGTTCATGGGATGATGCCCGGAGCCTGGCTCTGCGGATCAAGAAGCGTATATATGAGCAGGAGCATCTCTCATGTTCAATCGGGATCGCTCCGTCCCGTACCTATGCAAAGATTGCCTCTGATTTGGAGAAACCTGATGGGTTGGTGGTCATCCGTCCTGAGGAGATAGGTCAGGTGCTGATGCCTCTTCCTGCTACCAGTATCCCCGGAATCGGGAAAAAATCGGCTTCTGTTCTGCAGGCACGCGGGATCATCACGATCACCGATCTGGCACGACTAGATATTCAGGAGCTTCAGGATCTCTTTGGTGGACATGCGATACGGATCAGGGAGATCGTCTCAGGGACGGACCGGCAGGGACTGAGGGAGGCCGGCCCCAGGAAGTCCCTGGGGAAGGAGACGACGTTTCCTGAGGATACCCGGGATCAGGATCTCATCTGTCTCACCATGGAAACACAGGCAGATCTCCTCGCGAACGAGATGCGGTCCGGCAATATCAGGTGCAGGACCATCGGTATCAGGGTTCGGTATACCGGATTCATCACCCTGACCCGGTCTCTCTCCTGCCTACATCCGGTCTCTGATCGGGAAACCATTCTCAAAGCGTCCCTCTCCCTCTTTCAGGATCTGTGGGACGGGGAACCGGTCCGCCTCATCGGTATCCGGGTTTCAGGGCTGGTTTTCAGGGACCCGGTACAGAAGACACTCTGTGATTACCTTCCCATCTGATGGAAAGGAGGATCAGGGCCAGAGCCACTGAATGGTGAACGCTACCAGGTAGGTAGCCACCCCGATCAGGATCTGGGGGAGGGTGTAATATTTGAAGACCGTCCTGACATCATCACCGGTTGTCCGGTACAGCATCCAGAAGTAAGGATCGGTCACAAAACAGATCACCCCGGCTCCTGCAATGATCATCAGAAAGAGGGCGAGCGGATTCATCATCGGCGGAATCATCGTCTGTGAGATGATCTGCGCGGTGAGGATGGAGGTGACAATCCGGGATCCCTGGGCGGTCTGAATCAGGGCTGCAAGCACGAATGGGATAAGAATCAGGGGGAGCGAATGTGCCAGAAATGAG
>CAZSVH010000232.1:0-1722 GCA_964610235.1 uncultured Methanospirillum sp.
CTTCGAAATGGCAAATGAGACGATATACAGCCTCTCGGATCAACCGATCCCCAACGGAACATCACTCCTCTCCCTGATGACGACCCAGATACAGCTCTCCCGGATGAGGATATCCCCTGACCGGCATCCGGAGGCGAGACAGATCACCATCTTCCTCTTCTATACAGCCCGGGCAGGAAAGACCTACGCCGACGCCATGAGCCTCGCTTCCAAACCATACTCCCCGGTCTATGAGGATCCCTCTGTCCTCAATGACGCCCGTGAGTATGAGTCTGCTGCCCGGAGCACCTGGAAGAAGATTGCATACCTCTACCCGGGGTATACCCCGTACCGGCTGACGTCAGCACCTCAGCCCTCATCAGCGAATGAAGCAGAGGATTTTCGGTGGAGAAACAACCCCTTCACCGGGGATGAGAACCGGATCCGGTGACCTGATCTGATCCGGGGGAGTGACCGGCATCCCTCCCCGCAGGGAGATCCAGCTGAGTCAGATGGGAAATGAACCGCCAGGGGGTCGTTGATCGTCGAATCCAAGGCGCGCAATTGCCGTCTTCCGCGCCCGGGGATACCGGGGTCACCACCCGTGAACGATGAAAATCCATTCCCCAATTCATTTTTTCATATATATCCATCGATAGTGGAGCAGGATCCCGGGGCCGGTTCCGGATGATACCGAATCACGGGAACAAGAAGAGTTGATCTGAAATCAATTATTTTTGATCTAACACAATTTACACCCCCCTTATCTGCCTGGTTTGTCGTTGTTTTACGGATTTAGAGGCGTTTCTCTTTATAACGGGACGTAATTTCGAAACCTTTAACTAAATACTGACCAACTGATCTTTTACCACAACGGTATGGTTACGCTCTATGTGTGGTATTGCATCGTGAGTACTCTTGTGTCTGATCAGAGTTACGCAGGAGATAGGTTTACATGGAAGAGATTGTATTAGGCATTGGTATTACTGCATTGGCGGGAGCTCTTGCCACAGTTGCCGGTGCTGCGGAAGATACTGAATCTGATATCGGATCACAGGGTGACCCGAACTCACAGGTTCAGCTCGCTCCGCAGATGGGATATATCCACCGCATCTTCAACAAGGCAGTCTCCGGTGAGCCACCAGCATACGGGCTTTGGTGTGCCATCGGGGCAGGAGTTGCCTGGGCGTTCTTGCAGTTAAACTACAACCCCGCCCTCGCTATTATCCTTGGTTCAATCGTCGCGGTGTTTATTCAGGGTATCTACTGTACATCAGGATA
The DNA here is from genome assembly GCA_964610235.1 of uncultured Methanospirillum sp. GTDB lineage: Archaea > Halobacteriota > Methanomicrobia > Methanomicrobiales > Methanospirillaceae > Methanospirillum. The sequence continues at coordinate 1,261 of CAZSVH010000232.1, forward strand.
CCTTGGGCGTACGGCGAGTCTGGCCAAGTTTAAGCAGCCGGTCTACATTGATATTATCAAATCGCTCACCTCGGTGACGATGGCTCATGCGTTCGTCGCAATATTCTGTACCACAGCAATGTGTTACCTGATGGCGACGGCGCTGCACCACCCGTTCGCACTTCCGCTCCTCGGAGTTATCTGGGGTATTGCGCTTGGTGCAGCAGGTTCAGCAACAGGAAACCCGTTCTATGGAAAGGAACGCCAGTACCAGACCCAGAAGTTCGGTGCCGGTGTACCAATCTCTGCATCCGGAAACATCGTCAGGTATGCAGAAGCAGGACAGCGTTCCTCCCTCGACAACGGCTGGTTCACCACCAAGTTTGCCGGCCCGGCATCAGGGATCTGTTTTGGTCTGATCGTCTTCCTCGAACTCTGGCGAACCGTCCTCTTTGAGAAGATGGTTGCCGGAGGGGGAGCAGT
>CAZSVH010000233.1:0-1708 GCA_964610235.1 uncultured Methanospirillum sp.
GCCCTGCAGAGTTTGTCGAGTACCTCTCCGCAAAGGAACAGGTCAAGGCACACACCTTCCCCGGTTCCAGCGTTCAGCTCGGCCGGGCATGCGGGAAACCGTTCATGGTGAGCGCTCTTGCCGTCATCGAGGCCGGAGATTCTGACATCCTGAGCCTTTCGAGATAAACCGGCCCTATGGGAGTTGTCCTGAACGAAGAGAAGATCGCGCTGATCGCCCGGTTTGAGCAGATCACCGGTGCGGGCAGTCGCGATATCATCACTGATGATGAGAACGACCGGTACATCTTCATCGTGAACAATGGTGAGATGGGCCTTGCCATCGGCAAACAGGGTGCCAATATCAGGAAGGCTGCAGAAATCCTGGGTCGTCGCTGTGAGGTGGTGGAGTATTCGGATGATCCCTCCCAGTTCCTGAGGAACTGCTTTTACCCCGCGAAAGCGACCGAGATCCAGTTCTCTGACTACCATGGGGACCAGATTGCCCATGTGGTCATCAGGGACGAGGATCGCGGGATTGCGATCGGAAAGGCAGGAAAAAACCTCAGCCGCACGAAGATGATTGCTCAGCGGGAGCACAATATCCAGAATATCATCATCGAGTAATCCCTCTTTTTTTCACACGGATCTTCCTGATCTGAGGATCATAAATCTGAAATAGTACCGGGGCAGAGTTCATCCTGTATGCATACCTCCGGAATTCTCATGCCCCTTTTTGTGGTCCTGCTGATCATCGGATCTGCAGGAGTCTGTGCGGCAGCCTCGTACCCGGTGCCGGTCCAGACGGTTCAGCCACCGGCGAACCTCTCGGTCGCCGTCCAGGTTGACCAGTCAGGATCAACGGTTACTGCCACCTTCAGGGGAGGGTTTGGCCAGATGCTCCTCAAGGAGATGGAGATCCAGCTGGTCAGACCTGACTCCTCGAATGAGACCCAGCCGCTTGGAAAGAGGATCGGTGATTCGGTGACCTTCAGGGGGACCGGGTGTGGTGACCAGATCCTGGGGACCGCGACGTTCATGAATGGGATTACGTACCCGTTCCTGAATGAGATACTCAGGATCATGCCCGGTGTCTGCACCGCCGGCAGAGCGGCGGTGGTGGATCCCTGTGTGGATGTTGCCGCCTCTCCGGCCCTGCAGACTCAGGCCGTGGATGAGATTCCCCGTAACAAGACGGTGGCGATCCAGACCTCCGTGGACATCCAGACGATCAATGTGGAGTTCAGGGGAGGTGCCGGGCAGGGACTGGTGAAATCGCTTCAGGTGACCCGGTATGGTCCGGATGGGGTGAACGAGACGAAAGAACTTGAAAACAGGGTAGGTTCAGCCATCAACTTCACAGCGACCAATAACTGTCTCGACCGGGTCGTGGCTGATGTCCTCTTCATGGACGGAACCCGGTACCACTTCTATGACAAGGTTCTGCATATCAGCAGAACCAACTGATTTTTACGGACCTGGAGGGATTCGAACCCCCGACATTCGGGTTAGAAGCCCGACGCTATATCCAGGCTAAGCCACAGGTCCCTGTGCTTCTACCTATTGATCCGGAGCCGGTTTATATGTTTTCAAAAAAAGGGTTATCCGGCACGGAAGATGACCGGCCTGACCACATCGACCCTGCGGGGCTCGGTGAGCCGGCAGGGATTGACGGTTGCCTTGATGGTGGTGTTGGAGAGGTACCTCACCTTGCAGCGTGCCGCCATCCG
>CAZSVH010000234.1:0-1707 GCA_964610235.1 uncultured Methanospirillum sp.
AGTTCTGCCAGGGCTGATCCCTTGTTGCTCAGGGCGTGAATGTTATCAGGTTCGATCTCGATGACCATGTTGAAACTGGGGATGGCTTTACTGTACCTGCCCATGAAGAGGTAATTCACCCCCATGTACAGCCAGAACCGGGGATCCTTGTCGTTTAAGCGGATTGCGTGTTCGAAGCAGTCGATGGCCTCCTGGTACCGGATCAGGTTCATGAATGCAAGCCCTTTCTGGAAATGGGTCTCCTCGTCGATCGGGTTGTGGGAGATGGCCTTCTCATAGCACCGGATTGCATCATCAAACTTCTGCATGGCACTCAGCCGGTTCCCCTCTTCTTTCCAGCGTTTCGCTTCCTGTATACTCAGATTATCTGCCATGTATGCCCCTGGGATTCCGCGTCAGGTAGAGATTGTTGCATAGATATCTGCTTAAAGATATCCATCCCCCGGGTTCTCAGTGAAACCCTCAATTACCGGCTGGAATAAATACTGCCTATGTACACGAACCGGGGGCCAGGCGAGATGCAGCCGGAAGGAGGGGAGCAGGATCGGGACCGGCAGGAGTTTCTCCTCCTCCTGCTCACGCTCCTTCCCCTCCACCTCGTCTTCCCGGTCCTCTCGGGCGGACCTTCCGGCCGGCTGATGATGATCCTCTTCTGTTCCCTCCTCCTCATCGCCGGTGTCTGGATCATGCGGGGGTCGCGACGGAAGTTCCTGATGACCGCCATCCTCACCCTGGTCTCACTCGAACTCTACTGGATCTCACTCTGGCCGGCTGCATCATCCCTTCTCATTCTGGGAGAGTTCTCTCTCCTCCTCGTTTTGCTGATCATCACCGGGAAGGTGTCAGAGACCTTCATCAGGACCTCCCTGCCGGTGACCGACCTGCTTATCGCCGCGGCTGCTCTCTTCCTGGTCACCGGAACGATCCTCGGGCTGGGTCTCTTCCTGGTCAGCTGCCTCGGTCCGGGAGGTCCGGGTCCCGGAGACGAGGCGGCTTTCTCTTCATCGCTCGCCGCCGGTGTCTCCCTGCTCACCCTGAACGGGATGATGACCGGCACTCCCGGCCACAGCCTCCCCCTGGGAGGGGTGCTCAGTACGGTGGGGATGATCAGCGGGGTGATCCTCGTCTCCCTGGTGACCGGGAAGATCGGGAGTGCGTTCCTGAAAAAAGAAGAGTGATCAGAGGGTGATCGTCCCGGTAAAGGCGACTTCAGCCGGGCCTTTCATCATGGCACCGCTGGTCAGGGTGATGGTGAGCGGTCCGCCCACCGTCTCCACCTCGACGACCGGCCCGGTCTTTCCCAGGTGATGGGCGATGGCAGCGGTGGCGGTTGCCCCGGTACCGCACGAGAGGGTCTCCCCTTCCACTCCCCGTTCGAAGGTCCGGATCCTGATGGTGTCACGCCCACCGATCTCTGCAAAATTGACATTGGCACCAGAGGGGAAGAACCGGCTGCTCCTGATGGCCGGGGCGATCCGGCAGATATCCAGCGAGTCCAGATCAGTGACGAAGACAACCGCATGAGGCACCCCGGTATTGGCCGCGTAGACCTCGTACCCGTTGATGAACTCGTGGAAATCACCACTTCCCGTTGCCGGGATGGAGGGGGCATCGAACCGTGGTTCGGTCATGGTGACTTCAGCAAAGAAATCGCCGTCCTCATCATACCCGGAGACCGCGTTGATCTCCCCGGCGAGGGTATGGACC
>CAZSVH010000235.1:0-1700 GCA_964610235.1 uncultured Methanospirillum sp.
AGCAGTGGCTCTCTGAGAAGATCTGGCCGCTTGAGGCACATCTCACCGGAGAAGACGTGTACTGGGGAACCCGGCTCGCATGCCTGGAGATGATCCGGAGCGGAACTGTCGCATTCAATGATATGTACTTCTTCATGGACGAGACCGCCCGGGCTGTTGACGAGAGCGGAATCCGTGCCGTTCTCTCCCATGGATTCATCACCTTTGGATCTCCGGAGAAGTTCGAGGCCGAGGTGAAGGCGACCCGTGACCTGATATCCGGTATCAGGGGGATGAAGAACCCCCGGATTCTCCCGGCTGTCGGCCCCCATGCACCGTATACGGTTCCGCCTGATCACCTGGAGTGGTGCGGGGAGCTGAGCCGGGAGGAGCATATCATGCTGCATATCCACCTGAGCGAGACCGAGCAGGAGGTCCGCGACTGTGAGAAAGAACACGGGGTTCGCCCTGCGGTCCTCCTTGACCAGTGCGGGTGCCTCTCTGAACGGACCGTTGCCGCCCACGGCTGCTGGCTCGATGACGCCGAATGCCGGCTCATCGCAGAGCGGGGAGCGCACATCGCCCATAACCCGGTGAGCAATATGAAACTTGCGACCGGCAGGGCGATGCCCTACCCGGCACTGCGGGCAGCCGGGGCACATGTCGCCCTGGCAACCGATGGCTGTTCATCCAACAACAACCTCGACCTCCTCGAAGAGATGAAGGTTGCTGCCATCGGCCAGAAGTTCTTCTGGAACCAGGACACCATCCTGCCGGCCGGTGAGGCGCTGGAGATGGCTACCGCCGGGGGAGCACGTGCCCTGGGGATTCCGGGCGGGGAGCTGGCCGTGGGAAAGGCCGGGGATATCGTGCTCATCAGAACCGATCACCCCTCGATGGTTCCCCTCCACAACCCGGTATCCAACCTGGTGTACGCAGCATCAGGGGGACTGGTCAGTACGGTCATCTGCGCCGGCAGAGTCCTGATGCACAACGGCGTCATTCCCGGGGAGGAAGAGATCCTGATCCGTGCGACAGAACGGGCTGCCGGGCTTCTGAGCCGGGCCGGGATCACCGGGTAGGCACTCCCCTTATACGATACCGGGATGATGATCTGCTATGCGGGTACCGATCATTGCTATCCTGATCGCCGGGATGCTCATCCTCGTGGCGGCAGTACCGGTTTGTGCGTATGACTACCGGGGGGTTCCAAGACCGGGGGAGAACAACCCTGAGAACCTGGCAGATGACCTGATCTCAGAGGAAGGAGCACTCAGCCTCGATGGAGAGGATCTCTCTTCCCTCCTCACCGGCCCCGGGCTGGAGTCGCTCATCATGTTCTTCCTCATGCTGATCCTCCAGTTCCTCGGGATCCCCCTCTCCTGATCCTATTTTTCCTGCAGAATTGTCCGGAGGAGTTCTTTTGCCACGTCGGGGGTCTTCATGAGGGTGTCACACCTGAGGGCACCCGGAACGGTGACCGGATCCCTGATATCCTGAACAAAGATATCGACGATATCCTGATAGAGGCCGAATACTCCCGATGAGTCGGGTTCATATCCCCGTGCTATCATCAGATCCCGTGCCGGCCCGCTCACCGGCTGATCCCCGATGAAGGGGCTGATGGCGACGGTCCGTCTCCGGCTGAGTGCCTCCCGGATACCCCTGCACTCAAGGATGGGGGCGATACTGGTGATCGGGTTGCTCGGGCCGATGATGAT
>CAZSVH010000236.1:0-1686 GCA_964610235.1 uncultured Methanospirillum sp.
TATCCCGGTCGCACAACAGAAAGACCGTCTTACACGCTCGTGGTGAGCGTGGGATTTACAACTTCACCCCGCAGGGATATAAACATACCCCATGCGCTACCCGGGATGCCCGGATCCCCTCCCGATCCTGACCCGAACGGTCCTGATCAAGCACCATTCACGATGTCGCAATATTGCACCCAAATAGTAAAAAGAGAGATTATTTACAGGGAAACTCGTGATCACCACCCGTCAGGAAAACGGTCTGTGCGCAGAAGATCCCTCTCCTGCCATGATCCCCCGGACCCTCACGCCGCAGGATCCGCTTCATGGGTCTCGATGAAGATATCGCCGAAGAACGTCTCCTGCCGAAGGCCGATCCGCCCCTCATGCATCAGAAAGAGGAGCGGGATGTAGACCTGAGATACCGGCCATCCGAGCTCTGTCGCCACATCACGGAGGGTGACCACGCCGCGGGACCGGAGACAGCCCTCACACCGGGCGAGGACATCCCCGACACTCTCATGATACCCCTCCTCATGAGCGATGGAGACGATATCTTCAGCAAACCAGACATCCTCCCTCACCCACCCGTCACGCTGACGCCGCCGGTCTTCCTTCTCAGCATTGCGCAGAAGGGCGATGAGATCATACAACGTGATCGGCTGTTTCCGCATGCTTTTCCGGTCAAGCCTCCGGCTGATCTCATGTTCAAGCGAAAGGATAGGATTCCGGGATCCTCCCGGCGGGGTGTCTGCCGGTTCCCACTCATCATCATCACCGTCCCAGTCATCCTCCTCATCCTCTATCACTCCGGTCTCAAGATAATCGGACTTGATCCTGAGGAGGGTTGCCGCGTAAAAGAGGGTCCGCCCTGATACCCGGAGATCCAGCGTCCGCTGATGCTCCATCTCGGCAAAGAACCGGTCAGTCACCTCAATGATATCAACATGCCAGGGATCGATATCCCCCCGTTCTGCCATCTGAACCAGGATTTCTACCGGATCTTCAATCATTCATCGAAACCCCCGTCACCAGGGTGGACTTGTCAGAACGGATCGTCACCCCGATGATCCGGTCAGCCGAGTCGATCATCGGTTTTCGGAGAGAGATGTTAATGAACTGCGATGTGCGTGACTGTTCCCGGATAAGATCTGCAATCCGCTCGACATTTGCCCCGTCAAGGTTCATGTCCACCTCGTCGAATGCATAGAAAGGAGCGGGTATGTACTTCTGGATGGCAAAGATGAAGGCAAGCGTGGTCAGGGATTTCTCCCCACCCGACAATGCAGCCAGATGATGGACCTTCTTGTCCCGCGGCTGGACCGCAAACGAGAGCCCGCCGGAGAATGGATCCTCCTCGTTCTCCAGCTTCAGTTCCCCGGTCCCGACCGTGAGGCGGGCAAAAGTCTCGCTGAAATTTTTCGCGATCTCTGAAAATGCCTGCATGAACGCCTCGAATTTCCTCTTTGAGAAGAATTCGATCCGCTCCTGGATCTCATGCAGTTCAGTGCCCAGGACCGCGAGCCGCTCACGGCGTTCGGTCGCAACCGCACTGACCTGATCGTACTCCTCAATCGCCCGCATGTTCACATCCCCGATCCGATCAATCTCCAGGACGACCATCCCCATCTCCTCCTCCACAGACTCCAGGGACATATCAGTGGTCACCCCGCCCGCCTCAATAACCAGGGTTGCTACCTCGTC
>CAZSVH010000237.1:0-1681 GCA_964610235.1 uncultured Methanospirillum sp.
AAAGGATACATCGGGGAGTACGCCTTCACCGTGACCGCCCCGGAGCCTGAAGAGGCTGCACCGGTTGTCCTGACTCCGGCACCGACCCGGACCGAGATCCCCTCCCCCCCGGTCACCCCGGCACCGACCGCATCACCATCCCCGGCACCGACCCGGTCCTCCCTGTCGTCTGCACTCGTGGCAGGGGGCGTGATCGGGGGGATGATGCTGGCGCTGCGGCGGAGATAAACCTCCGCTATTTCTTTTTTTTTCTGCGTGCGAGAAGATCCATCCCGATAAGAGCCGCAATAACCAGGCATCCGCCGATCAGGATACCCAGGGCAAGATCCGGGATGAGAGCGTTCTCCGGGCCAAGAACCGGTGATGGAGCTGCTGACCAGATCTCCCCCTCAGGTCCGGCCGGTTCGGTGAGCACCCGGGAGTATACTGCCACCTGATCAGCAGCCTCACCGGAGGCCATCCCCTTCTCAAGGGAAGGTGGTATGATGGCGATATGCTCAACCCGGGTCCCGGTCTTCCCGATCCCTGCAAGAAGAGTGATGACGGCGGCACCCAGGATCGTCACCCCGAAGAGTGAGGTGTAGCGAAGCAGGATCTCCCTGATATCTGACTGGCGGGGTGCAACAATGAAGACCTGATCTGACTGCCGGTACATCTTGATCTCCTTTCCCTTGACACTGTACCGGGTTCGTGCGATCTCCACGAGCCCCGCCTCGACGAGCGCATCGAGATGGTACATCACGGTCGGGATCGGGATATCAAGCGCCGCCGCGATCCCGGATGCCGAGAGCTCCCTGCCCTGGAAACACCGGATGATGGCACCCGCCCGCGGGCTTGCCATGGCCCGGGCTATCGTCCGGGCATCGTCTTCCCCCGGGGAGATGACCCGGACCCCGGGGTCGGTATCAGGGCAGGTCTCCTCAGGCATGAAGACCGGCGGTGATCATCTCCCGCCCGCGGGCGAGAGCCTGGTCGATCTTTGTGGCATCCGGGCCCCCACCCTGAGCGAGTTCCGGTTTTCCACCCCCTTTACCACCGAGGACCGCACAGACACCTGCGATCAGATCCCCGGCCTTCAACCCGGAGACCCCGCTGGCGACCACGGCCCTAGCTGTATCCCCCCCGGCGATGAGGAGCGCCACTCCTCCCTCTGCCGAGATGGTGGTGGCAATCTTCACGAGCTCGACGGACGGGAGATCGATCTGCCTGATGAGCACCTGCTTCCCGCCGATCTCTTCAGGCTCAAGATTTTTCAGTTCCAGTTCGCTGACCCGCCCTGAGAGGCGTTCGATCTCCTTGCGTTGATCCTTCCACTCAGCAAAGAACCGTTGTGCGGTGGCTGGCAGTGCATCCGTCTGGACCGAGAAGGCATCGGCCGACGAGGTCAGAAGATCCTCGAGATGGTGAAGATACTGGACAGCGGCAATACCGGCGGTGAACTCTATCCGCTCACTCCCGTCCTGGATATGCTCAACCCGGATGATCTTTATCGTCCCAATCTCCCCGGTATGGGCACAATGAGTGCCGGCACAGGCCTCGATATCCCCGGCAACCTTCACGACCCGGATCCGGGACCCGGGGGGAACTCCTCCCTGATAGAGACAGAACCCGTACTTCTGCTCGGCATCGGTCCGTTCTTCCCATCCTATTGAGGTGGGGGTGTTCGCCATCACGAGCCGGT
>CAZSVH010000238.1:0-1608 GCA_964610235.1 uncultured Methanospirillum sp.
GCTGGGACCGGAGTACGAAAAATATTATTTTTCATAAAGGACTGCGGAATGTCGGCCTAGAGATATTCCATGAAGTATGTCATCACCGGAGGAGCGGGATTCATCGGATCCCATATCGCGGAGGCACTCTCCCCTCATCATGAGGTCATCATCGCCGATTCCCTCTTCTCCGGGAAGAAGGAGAATATTGAGGCGCTTTCTGTCACCTTTGCGGAAGGGAGCGTGACCGATCCATCCTTCCTGACTGAGGTCTTTGACGGGGCGGAGGGGGTATTCCACCAGGCAGCCATCACGTCCGTCCCCCGGTCGGTCAGGAGTCCGCTTCCGACACACGAGGTGAACGGGACCGGGACGCTCAATGTGCTGCTTGCTGCCCGTGACTCAGGGGTCCGGAAGGTGGTACAGGCATCTTCCTCCTCGGTCTATGGTGATACCCCTGTTCTTCCCAAGGAGGAGACGATGATGCCCCGGCCCCTCTCCCCGTACGGGGTCTCAAAACTCAGTGGAGAGCAGTATGCACAGGTCTTCTCTGAACTCTACGGGCTGCAGACCCTCTCTCTGCGGTACTTTAATGTATTCGGTCCCCGGCAGGACCCGAATTCCGAGTATGCAGCGGTAATCCCGAAATTTATCACGAAGATCATGCAGCATGAGTCTCCGACGATCTATGGTGACGGAACTCAGACCCGGGACTTCACCTTTGTGAAGGATGTTGTTCAGGCGAATATCCGGGCGATGGAGAGCAGTGCAGAAGGGGTCTTCAATATCGCCTGCCAGCAGCAGATTGACCTGAACTCGCTTGCCAGGATGATCATGGAGCTTCTCGGGATCCAGGTGCCGATCCGGTATGATCCTCCCCGTCCGGGGGATATTCACGACTCCCTGGCTGATATCAGAAGAGCGAAGGAAGCATTCGGGTATGAGCCGGCGTATCCGGTCCGGAGAGGACTTGAGGAGACGATTGAATGGTTCAGAGATCAGTAACCGGAAGCACCATCTGTGTCGTTGGTCCGGGTTATGTCGGAACTCTCCTGGCCAGGGTTTGATCTGCAGATGGATGCGGTGATTATGGTAGTGGGTCACCGACAATTTCGGGAGATGGGGGTTAGTGAGATTCGCGGTCTGATGAATGACCATCCGGTGCTTGTGGATGTGAAAGGGATTGTCAACCGGGGAGAAGCGGAGGAGATGGGGATACGGTATGGGAAGTTGTGAAAATTTTTTTATTTAGTATTATTATTTTAGATAGATAACAGAAATTTATAGACGTCATAATGAAAATTATTTCAATCGTCGGAGCCAGGCCCCAGTTCATCAAATGTGCCCCGGTGTCCAGGGAGTTTCGAAAAAACCACCAGGAGGTTCTGGTCCATACCGGACAGCATTATGACCCGGAGATGTCTGACATCTTCTTCGAGGAACTTGAGATCCCAAAACCGGATTACCACCTCGGGGTTGGATCAGGACCGCATGGGAAGCAGACCGGAGAATGTCTCGAGAAGACAGAAGAAGTCCTGATCAAGGAGCAGCCGGACCTCGCCGGGTATATGGCGATACCAATTCGATTCTGGCCGGTGGACTGGCTGCGGCAAAACTTCACGTTCCGGT
>CAZSVH010000239.1:0-1605 GCA_964610235.1 uncultured Methanospirillum sp.
TCATGACTTCACTCTGCATCGACCGGCGGAGGGCATTCGCAAATGCGATGTCCGATCCGCTCAGCACAAACGACGTACTGTCTGCCCCAATGCTGCTGAAATCGATCTTCATCAGACCCGACGACCTCTCTTCCCGCCTTTAGCCCTGCAGGAGTCGTGTGGTACTGGCGTGACATCCTCGATGATTCCGATCCGGATACCGGCGCGGGCGAGGGCACGGATTGCGGCCTGTGCACCCGGTCCGGGGGAACGCTGTTTTCCCCGGCCCGGAGCCCTGACCTTGACATGAAGACCGACAAGCCCTTTCTCCTTCGCTGCCTGGGCAACGTTCTGTGCCATCTGCATGGCAGCATACGGAGAACTCTCATTCCGGTCCTGCTTCACAACCATCCCACCACTGCTCTTGGTGATGGTCTCGGCACCGGTCTGATCGGTGACGGTGATGATCGTATTGTTGAATGAGGCGTAGATATGCGCTACTCCCCACTTCTCCTTTCCATCTGCTGCCATCTTATCTCACCACCTTGGCGATCCGCTGCCGCTCACCATGAATATCGCTGACGAGGGGCGAGGATCCGGAGTAGGTAATGGCATCCTGTTCGGCTGCACTGACCGTGTATCCCGGGATGGTAACCCGCCGTCCGTTGATCGCGATATGACCATGGGTGATGAACTGGCGTGCCTGCTTGGGTGACCGGGCAAACCCGTGGCGGTATACCTGGGTCTGCAGACGGCGGTCGAGCTGCTGCTCCACCCTGAGGGAGAGAACATCCTCAATACCCGCGTTTGGTCCGAGGATGCCGATCCGGTGAAGGTGGCCGACGAGTTCGGCTTTCTTCCGCTCGATAGCCTCCGGCGTTGCTCCGGCTGACTGGAGTGCCGTGATCTCACGGGCAGCCTTGCGGTACCGTCTGAGTGCACTCTTTGCAATCCAGACTTCCCGCTTGTTCCGCAGCCCGTACTCAATGACGAGCCGGGTCTCTTCCTCGATACGGGAGAGTTCAAACGGACGTTTGGGTGTCTGATACTGCTTGTGATTCTTTCCTGGATATCCCATGATTCACACCCTTACGCTTTCTTCCTCTTGACACCCACAATCAGACCGGTTCTTCCGGTAGACTTGGTGCGCTGTCCACGGACCTTCTGGCCGGTCTCGTGCCTGATACCCCGGTATGCCCGGATCTTCTTGAGAATGTTGATATCGTCCTCATTGATGAGTGCGAGATCAGTTCCCAGAATATGCCGGGGAGTACCGGTGTAGACGTCCTTGGGCCGGTTCGTCATCCATGTCGGAATCCGCTCCTGGTAGTTGTTCACCACTTCACGGATACGGTCGACGGATGCCTCATCGAGTTTACCCATCAGTTCATGTTTCGGGGCGTTCGCCGCTTCAGCAATAATCTGAGCGGTATGCCTGCCGACACCCTTGATACCAGTCAGTGCAACAATGACCGGTTTGGTACCGTCGAGGTCGGTGTTGAGCACCCTGACGAAATAATTAATCTCCTGATCTTCCTGAGCCATGCAATGCCTCGCTCCTGAGACTGAGAAATTGCCTGCGTGTCAGCGTTGAGGGAGGGATTTGAACCCCCGAGTCCCAAGGGA
>CAZSVH010000240.1:0-1551 GCA_964610235.1 uncultured Methanospirillum sp.
GCGATCAGTTCAGCGTGTTTCTGGGGGCACTGCTGCTCGGTCAGGATGGCAAGGTCCGCCGCCCGCATCGCCAGGAGATCATTGATCGAGTCGCCGACCATCACCACCGGTGAATAGGTCTCCTTCAGATCCCGGACGATACGCTCTTTCATGGTCGGGGTGGCTACCCCGAAGACCCGGTCCCGGGGAATACCCAGGAAATCCGCCATCCGCTCAAGCTTCGTCTCACGATCCCCGGAGGCGATGAAGGTCGCCACTCCGAGCCGGTGGAGGTCTCTGATGGTCTCCCCTGCCCCCGGGAACGGGGTTCCCCCGGTTGTGACGATGAACTCAATGCACTCTTTCCCGGTATGCACAATCACCCCGCTGTTGAGTGCAACCACCGGCTCGTCGCGGATCTTCGTCCAGATAATCCGCATGCACTCCTGCATGTCTCCCATCCGGGCAGACTGGTCGGACCGGATAATCCTCCCGATCTCCTCGGCATCAACCACCCGGCGGGTGCAGGAGATGCCAAACCCTATCCCCTCCCCGGTGATGTACGCAGAAAAGAGCTGATCCGGGGGGGCTGCCATGATCCCGCGGGAGTGGCCATGGATGACACAGAGGACCCGGTCAGGATCGGCGAATGTCAGCATGGTTGTCTCAATGTCCGGAAAGACCTGCCCGTCCAGCACATTCTTCGCGATCCGATAGGTATGCAGCAGGGTTCCGGCACTGTCAAAGACAACGGCAATGGACATACGTGGTAGAGAGATTACCGGGAGGGAGATTATAATTACTGGCACCCGGGATCCCGGAATCAGCACCAGCATCCACGAGCCGGTTTCTGACAGACGATTCATTGGGAACCTCAGCCAGATCTTATCCCATGAACCTTGAGGAGACCGCCGGAAAGATCAGGAGCATGGAGATCCGGGGGGCCGGTCGGATCGCCCGGGCAGCAGCACAGGCACTTCTGGACTATTCAGCCGGATCTGATGCGACTGACCTGGAATCGTACCAACAGAGGATGCTCGCTGCCGCTGATCTTCTGGCAACCGTCAGGCCCACGGCGGTATCCCTGCCCAACGCCGTCAACCTCATCTCCCGGCCGCTGAGAAAGGCAGAACGGTTCGATGAGGCGAAGGCAGGGTTCGAAGAGCGTGCCCACTCGTTTATTACTCTCTCCGAGCACGCGGTGGCCCGGATCGGCGAGATCGGCGCCCGGCATATCCATGACGGTGACGTGGTGATGACCCACTGCAACTCAGAGGCAGCCCTGCGGTGCATCCTGACCGCCCATGCTCAGGGGATGGATATCGAGGTGTATGCCACCGAGGTCAGACCAAGAAACCAGGGCCACATTACCATCAAAACCCTCTCAGAAGCCGGAATCAGGACGAACTTCATCGTTGATTCCGCCGCACGGTCGTTTATGAAAGAGGTGGATGTCTGCATCACCGGCGCCGACGCCATCACCGTCAACGGTGCGGTCATCAACAAGATCGGTACCGCACCCATTGCACTCGCGGCAAAGGAGGCCAGGGTAAACTTCCTGGTTGCAGCAGA
>CAZSVH010000241.1:0-1502 GCA_964610235.1 uncultured Methanospirillum sp.
TTCATACCGTTCCTTTCCTGCTACAAGTTCACTGCGCATCTCCTCCTGGTTAAGTGCAGATCCGATAATGGCAGCTGCTGCCCGGAGGGCTTCCGTCTCTACCGGTGGCCACTCACGTTCACTCAGGCAGTCACAGAACCAAATCATCCCGCGTACCTTCTGCCTGGCGATGACAGGAAAGACAGCGACGGATCTGATATGATGATCCAGCATCAGGTCCTGGATGACAGGATCGAACGAATCAACCGTACCGATAATGCTCTCCCCCTGGAGTATCTTCTCAACCAGGCTCGAGAATCCGGAGAGATCAGGGAGAAATGATCGATTATCTTCAGAAATACCGGGACGAATCCACTGGCAGAGCCGGTTGAACGCAGGTATCTCCCCCCCACCCTCTTCCAGTCTGAAGATCATGACCCGGTCTACCTCAGTTGCGAGTCCGAAGAGGGCAGCTGACTCTCCGGCAGCTGCATGAAAAGAATCACCCCCCAGAAAGAGGGTTGCACCAAGGCTGACCGCCTGGAGGATGGCATCCCGTCTCTTCAGTGATACCCGGGCATTGCGTTTACCGATGGCATAATCCACTTTGTGATTCAGTTCTGCAAAGAGACTCTTTGTATCGCCACCCTTCTGAATATAAAAATCAGCACCGGTATTGATGGCATCAATAATGACCGTCTCCCGTCCCCTCCCACTGAAGAGAATGAACGGAATCTCCTGGTCAAACGAGCGTATCTCACGAAGGAGCTCAATCCCGTTCATCGTCGGCATTTCATAATCAGAAATGACACAGGCATACGGAGCCGCTCTCAGGAGTGAGAGAGCCTCTTCCGGGGTATGAACTGCATCAACCCTGAAACGCCCTCCTTTTTCAAGGCAGAGCCGGGTTACATCACAGATCAGGGGTTCATCATCAACATGGAGAACTCGGAGGTCTTTTCCTGAATCAGCATGGTCCGGTTTATCCATCACTTCAGTCCCCACATGGTATGTGTCATCTTCCGGGATGGTACCCAGGGACCTCTCCCATGGATGCATGCCCGAGACTTCGTGTACCTAAGCATTCTGATGATATATAGAAATAATCAGCAGTCATGATCGTCCTCCTGGACTGCCTTTTTACCATACGAAGCAAAGACCCAAATCCTTCAACGATAAACCATCAGAGATATGAAGAGTACCATACTCATCCTCATCTCAATCATCCTTCTGTCAGCGGCCTGTGCAGGGGCGGCAGAGATCCCGGTACTACCGGCTCAGGTGGTCAACGTCTCCGGGAATCAATCTGCCGTCCTTCAGTCCCAGGTAGCACCTCCGCAAGTCCTGAATACACCGGTACCTCTTCCCGCCTCCTCACTGGTGCAGGTGATCCCGTCCAACCAAACCGGTTCCCCTGCCCCCGGTGCATCCCCGGGAAACACCACCCAGGGAGAGCTGACCAATGGAACACCGGCACAACCTGCTGCTCTGGCAGATCCCCCTTCGTATACAGAATCTGACCA